>NZ_JBEYSX010000013.1:0-232561 GCF_040642815.1 Nocardia sp. NPDC047648
CCACCAACGGCTCCGGCTCCAACTCCTCCTCCCCACCCCGCCCCGCACCCGGCGCCTGCTCCACCCGCGGAGCCACCACACCACCCGCCACACCCTCACCCGGCTGACCCGGCACACCACCCGACTGACCAGGCACACCACCCGACTGACCAGGAACACCCGACCCAGACGGACCCGAAACACCCGGCGACCCAGCCGAACCCGAAACACCGGGCGACCCAGCCTGACCCGGCACCCCGGGTTGCCCCGGCTCGCCCGCCCCATTGGACTGCCCCGGCCCTGTCGATGGACCGGGCTGCCCCGGCACCGAACCACCCGGACGTGGCCGCTGCTGATCAGGCCGGTTCGACCACGGCGTCACCGGCCCCGGCGGCGCCTCGGCTTCGTCGCCCGCCTCTATCTGCGGCTCTACTTCTGTAGGTGGCATCGTGTATCCATCACATCCCGCTGCCGAGCACTCGCTTCACCCGCACGTCATCAGTGCTGGGTATGGCCTGCTCGACGAAACCGCGGTTCGCCGAATCGAGGGTGACGAGCATCGTGCCGCTGATCGCGATTCCGACTTCGGTGGGCGCGTTCTTTCGGTAGTTCCAGAAGACCAGGTCGCCCCCCGATACAGCCGACAGGTCCACCCGCTGACCGCACGCTCCCTGCGCCGCGACGGTGTTCGGCAGCACAACCACCGTGGCTCCCGAACTGTCGGACTGCCCGCATGGCCGCCGAGCCGCACCGCTCGGTTGCTGCGCGACGTCCACCGACGGCGGCAGCGCCACCGGGGCCGCCGTGACTTCGCATCGCCCGCTCGACTGTGCGGCGGAGGCCTGATAAATGACTGATCTGGTGAACTCGGCGGCATCCGCTGAGCCACCGGTGCGGCCCTGACCTCCGTTCGACGAGGCTCCGGCTTGTGCGAGGGCGAGCCGACGCGCGCATTCGGCGCCGATTCCCGAGTTACCCGAGAGCAAGGGCGGATCTTGGTAAGGGGCGTCCTTCAGCGCAGTGGCACACGCGCGCTGCCAGTCGGACACATGGGTGTCGTCTGGTGCGATGGTCAGTTGCGCATACGGATTCGTCGTGGGAGCGGTGGTCACCCCAGCCGCAGGTGCGCTGAGCGTAGTCGGCCGCGCCGCCGTCGACGCCCGGGTCGCAGTCACGGTCTGGGAGGGGTCGGGTCCCACCGCACTGTCGCACTGGTAGTGCAGGTCGGAAGCGATCGCCGACGTCGCACCGCCGATGACCAGCACCAGGCCCATCAGGATCACGAACAGGACGCCGACGCCTCCCAGCACCAGCCATATCCAGAACGGCATCAGTACGAACGTTAAGAGACGACCGATCATCGACTGCCTTTCTGTGATATCTGCCCGCTGTCTTGCCCTTATCGCGGGGTGATCAGCGGCCGCGCGGGTTTCTGAGGGGATTGAGGATCCTGCCCGGAATCGCGGGCAGCGGCTGTGCGGGGTTCGGCTGTGGGAGCGAGACAGCACCGGTGATATTTCGGCCCGCCTGCCATTGGTCGGTCTGGGCGGCTTTGTCGATTTCGGAACGGAGTACTCGGATCCGCTCGAAGTCGTTGGGGTTTTCGGCTACCCAGTTGGTGGCCGCCTGGACCCGCAGCGCATGCTCGTTGGAGATCCAGCTCCTCAACCGGTCCGCTTCGGTTTGATTCAGGTCCCGGCCGTTGATCTGCAGCCGCGCGGTGCCAGCGCCCGTGATCGGCCCCTCGGCATGGGCCTGCAGTGCATCGATCCATTGCTTGTGCGGATTGTCGATGTAATCTCTGCCGAGCTGGGCCAGCTCTTCCGAGATGTGCACACCGCCCTGATAATCACCGCGATAGCGATCGACGCTGGCTTCCAACCCGTGGAACCTGGCCATCATCATCCCCGGATTCGTATGGAAGTCCCGCTCGAAATGCTTGTGCGCGGCGACTACACGGCCGAGGTGCTTCGATGCGAGCGGCTCGTCGTCCGCGTGCCGGATGATATCCGCTCGTGCAATGGTCGCCCGTTGCCCTCTTCCCCAGCTGATACCGGCCATCCGGAGTGCGTACTGCACGCTGCCCATCATGCCTGTCGCATGCGCGACATTCTCTGCCGCGAAGGCGGCCGCTCTTTCACTGTTGCGGCGCGCACCGGACCTCGTTATTCCAGCCCGGGCGAAATCGGCGGAGGACACCCGATCGTAGGCGGCACCGTGCGTGGCATTTCTGAGGTCCCGCGAACTCAGGCCCCTCGCCTTATTCTTCTTATCGATATGATCTACCCGCGAGAAGGGGCTCAGCGGGTTGAGACGGCCCGCGAACATCCATGCGGTGACCGGCGAGCTGTTGATGGTACTGACCGCGCCGAGCATTGCCAGCGGGGACAACGAGTTGGCCGCGCCGGAGGTGCCCATCCCCAATCCCATACCCAATGCGGCGCCGCCGCCTGCACCCTGTGCAGAACCGCCGCTGTGTATCGCCGCCCCGATGCGGTTGGTCACCCAGTCATTGGCCTCGTCGATGTTTCTGCTCAGCCGCCGTACCTGGACGATGGCGACGACCTCGACGCACGCTCCAATGACGAACACGACCATGATCTGGCCATTCGCTGCTCGAAACAGGCTGCCCAGCAGCAGCTCGTATATGCCGAGGGCGATGACGAAGAAGGCCATCTTACCGGCGGCAATGAAGCCGTGGACCACGCAACGGACGGTGAATGTCTGCGTCGGACCGTAGATGTATCCGCCTGCGGCGAAGCCGAAGATCGACGCGAACCCATAGTAGATGACGTCGAGTACGGCCCACATGATCTTGAAAGACAAGTACGCGGCGAAGGCCAAGAGAATGACCGCGCACAGCAGCAGCAGCAGTCCGGCTCCGATCTGACCGGGACCCGGATTCTCCACCGCGGCATACGCGGCACCGTCGCCGCAGGACCGCATTCCGTTCTTCACCCGGTCTTCGCTCCCGGCCGTCATGCCGGCCGACCACGCCGCTCGACAGGACGGGTTGCTGTCCACGACGTGTCCGAAGTTCCACACCTGCAACGGAAGCCGCACGAAATTGTCCGCGTTGGTCGCTTGCACCGTGGCCACCAACTGGCGCGGATTCGGGTTGTTATGGCCGTTCAGACCGGCCGCCACCGAGAGTCCCAGGTCACGTCCTTGCACCAGCAACCCGTGGTCGGACAGCGCCTCGGCCAGCGGGTTGGCCAGGAAAAACACGCCCGCGATCGCGAATATTATCATCGTGACGACCTGCGTAACGGCCTTGGCGTACAGGGCGCGAACGATGAAATAGCCCACGAAGAATGCGCCGATCGCCAACGCCGTCGCCGCCATCAGGGGTGTCGCGATCTGCACAGTCAGGTTCTGGGCCATCGCTCGTAACGGCGCGCTGATCAGGTTCAGCCACCCGAAATCCATTGCTTGGCCAGGGAACCAAACCCCTGTTGTCACGGTGACCAGCCAAAGCGCGAACATCGGCGTCAGGATCATCCACAGCGCGAAATTCCCCAGGTTGAACACTCCGCCGTGATCGATCACCAACATATAGCTCGAGACATTGACTCCTTGGGAATCCTTGACATTCATCCAGCTGGTCGCACTGTTGGGTGCCGCCCCCGGCGCAACTGTGCCGGTCTGCGCGATGGATACCGCACCGACGAGACCCGGGAAGACGAACAGCACGAAGAGGGCGATGAGAACCCACGCGGTCCGACGGCGACGGCGGGACGCGGCGATCCAAGCCCGGAATCGCCGGAACAACACCTGCGGCCGCCCACGATCGATGTCCCAGAACTGCGGTTCCCATGGCATCCCGAAGGAAGGCTGATCGGTGCGAATGCGCTGGCGGAGAATCGATCTCATCAGCGTACCGTTCGCTCCGGTAGCGCCGACCGCATGCCATTGGCGCTGGTCGGAGTGCTGGTGATCGCCGCGGCGCGGTCCGGGCGCGCCGGGCCGAGCACCTTGCCGCGCCCGATGCGGTTCAGCGCGTCGCGCATGAACATTTCGCCACGACGCTCCTCGGGAATCTGTCGGCCCGGTCCTACCGGAGGCGAGGTCTCTTCGCGAAGGATCTGCAACAGGAAGGGCGCTTCCTCCAGATCGACGCCCAACCACTCCAAACTGTTGCGCGCCAGCGTCTCGTCGCGCTGCCGGAAGACGAAGCGGTTCGGGATGAGGTTGTGCGCCGCGCCTTGGAAGTCGGTGGCCGGGTCGTGCGAGGCAAGCCCGATCGCGGCCAGGTGCTTACGGCCGTCGCGGCTGAAATCGGAAGTGACCGCCGAGCCGACCTGCGTCTGCGTGAAGTGGTGCGCCTCATCGCCGACCAGCAGGCCGAACCTGCCGTTGTCGGAGAGGAACGCCTCGCGCGCCGCCACGCCGACCAGTTCGTACAGCGCCGTGCCGAGCCGCTTCGTCAGCGGCAACCGGTTGTACAGGTGCGGCGTGGTGAGTTCCTCGGCACTCGGCAGCTGCAGGTTGTGGCTGCGCACCACGGTCGCGGCGGCATCGAGGCGCAGCGGTCGCAACTTGGGGTCGAACAGCACCGGCACCCGCTCCACCACGGTGCCGAGCCGCGCCGCGAGATCAGCGTATTCCTCGCCGCGGTCGGGGTGGTCCCGTAACCGGCGCACGACGTGGTACAGATCGAGCAGACTCTTGATCTTGTGCTCGGCCATGCCTCGGGGCGACAGCAGGTTGCTCACCGCTGCACCCGTGCCGGAGGTCGGCGACAGATCCAATAACGGCAGAATCGAGTCGAGCGCACGTTCACCCGCGATCCTCGGGGGGAACAACCGCAGCGGATCCAGCGACACCGTGGGATTGGCCAAGTCGATGATGACCGCGTCATCGATCGACCGCGCGAAATGCTCCCACTCGCCGACCTGACTGCGGTCGATCGCGAGGAACTGCCCGCCCATATCGTGCACGAGCACGGCCATCAGCTTGAGGAAATAGGACTTGCCCGAGCCGAGTTCGCCGGTCACCGCGAACGATGCGGACAGGTCGTGCAGCGCGGCCTCCATGATGCCGAAGTGGATCGGCTCGAAATGCCCCGAAAGCAGGTTGACCCCGATCACCGGCCCGCTGTCGTCACCGATCTGACTGGTGGTGAACGGCACGAAACCGGCCCACATGTCCGAGGGAAGAATATGCGCGAAGTCATCGAAGGCCCGGCGTGGCTGGCTGCCGGGAACCAGCATCGACCACAGATCCACCTGCGCGCCGACCGGCGCGACCATATCGACCTGGAACCGCTTGTAGCGGCGCTTGAGCGTGTTGACCGCGTCCATCGTGGCGTCCCGCGACGGCCCGCCGATCGCGATGACGGTGGTGAACGAGACCTCTGATTCGCCGCCGTTGACTTCGAAGTGCTGATTGTACTCACCGAGCATCTGTGCTTTCGATGCCAGCGTGTTCTGCGCGAACGAGATTTCCTGGTCCCGCTGGTCCATCTGCTCGCCGAGCCTGCGCAAGTTGAGCTCGTTGTTCTTGAGGACTTGCTCGGCGGACTTGGTCGAGATCCGCATCCCCCAGTCGACGGTGACGTCGCCGAGGCCCTCCAGCACGTTCAGGAACTCGCTACCTCCGGGAAACGTCATGCCTGCGTACGGGAATGAGTGCGGGGTCAGCATGGCCTGGTAGGAGGGACGGTATTCGAAATCCGGCTGCACAACCTTGATCACGGGCACGAACGACGGACGGATACGCCGGTTGCTGTCGGCCTGCGCCCCCTCGTCGAGCGCGGCGGAGCGGAAGACCGCCGCTGTCGCGTCGTCCAGCGCACCCGCGCGGGTGGGCGCCACCGGGTCCCCGGCCGCACCGCGCGAAAGGTAGTGCTCCCACAACCATTGGAAAAGGGCGGCGGGCACCGGCTGCGGATCGAAGTCCCCGCCGATCCTGGACAGGATCTCGTTCGCCTTCTCGTCGTAGGCGTCCAGGTCGGCGCGTGCGATCGCCGTCGCGTCGATCGTGGTGGTGCTACCGCGCCACAGGCGCGACAACGCGGACATACTGGAGTTGCTGGCCCCGACCGGGATGGACAGCAGGAAGATGCGGGTCTGCGGCATGATGGCGTGCACGCGCTCGTAGGAGGCGACCACCTCGTCGGCGTAGTCCTCGCACTCGTCCAGGTCGACGCCCTCCACCATCTTGGTGAGCACGTCGATCGTGTTCAGCCGCGCCTGGATGCCCAACAGCAACGATCCGCTCGGCAAGTTGGTGACCAGCGAGTGATGCGCCAGCTTCACGTCGTATTTGTCACCGGCCTTGCGCAAGCCGTAACCGAGCGGATTGATGAAATAGGTCGCGGTGACCAGACCCGAATGGGTGAACTGGAGATTGCCGCGAATCGCCGCGGTGGGCTGTAGATCTCGTCCGAGTGCCATCAGGGGCTTCCTTCGGTGGAAGTACCGTTGCCGTTGTCCTTGCCGTTCAGTCGCCTCCACAGGTCGGTGGCCTTGCCGCTCCCGTTCAGCACCTCGAGCATCCGGATACCGGACTTCGGCTTGGCGGCCACCGCCGCACCGGGGCGGTCGGGCAGCAAGAGGACCACGGTCTCCTCGATGAACAGGGTGTGGCGTACCGAGTCATTGGTGATCGGCATACCCGAGGCGGACACCGGCTTGCGGTAGACGATGAGCCTGCCCAGCCATAGGGCCCGTGAGGTCATCCGGACGCCGGTGTACGGCACGAGTCCCAGCACGAAAACCGACAAGATGGTCATGGCCAGACCGGCGATGAAGGTTACGGCCGGGTTGACCGGAAAAGTCATGGCGCACACAGACGTCACCGACATCATCGCCACACCGGCGGCGACCTGGGGCAGGGTGTACGGGCCGAACGGAAGCTTCTGCCCGTTCTGCGCCTTGCCGATCATCGTGGGGACACGTTTGACCGGCGTGAACACCTTGATCACTTGGCTCATCGATAGCCACCGATGGGGTGATCGGGGACGATGAGGTTGGCGTCCGTTCGCGCGTAATTGATGGTCGTAGGCAGAATCCAGATCACCACCCCGGCCATCAGCCCCGATCCGAAGACGACGATGATCCGCGCAGGCGAGAGCCTGGATTTGGCTGCCTCGGAGATCACCACGCCGATCGTGACGATGGCGATGATGATCATCCCGCCCCACCGGACAAAGATCAGGACGCCATAGAGGATGTTGCTCAGATTACCCATCGGGCTGCCTCTCGGATCAGTTCTGCGTCGCCGGCGGAATCGTCACCGTCGGCGAGGAAGACGAGGTCGAAGTGGGCGGCGCTGCGCCGCGTGAATCCTGACCGACGACCACCGCGAGCGGACTCGACAGAGCGGGGATCGGATCTATGGACACCACCTGCCATTGGCCCGCGTTGCGGATCATGGTGAGCGGGTAGGCCAATGTCGAGGCGGCGCCCGTGTCGGCTTTCGGGTTGACGGTGGCCAGCACCTGAGCCTTCGCACCGCCGGAACCGCAGCTCGAATCGTCCGTGGTGAGCGAGGTCAGCTCGACGGCGGTGTAGGGAGGCGGCTTCAACGCGGCCAGTCCGGCATCCGGAGTGGTGTAGCGGGCCACGTCACCGTTTCCGGCCAGCATGGCGTTGAGGAAACCCGCGGCGACCTGGCCGAGCGGCGTGTCCGGTGCGCAGGGCGAGCCGTAGGCCAGCTTGAGATCGACGCCCTTCGCGGGCGGTTCGACCACCGCGGGCATCGACAATGCGCGCAGCCGCCCATCCGACACCGACACCGCGACGCGGTAGAACTGCCGATGTTCCGGCGCGGTGGCGGCGCCGGCTTTGCCGACTCGCA
The DNA here is from genome assembly GCF_040642815.1 of Nocardia sp. NPDC047648. Taxonomy (NCBI): domain Bacteria; kingdom Bacillati; phylum Actinomycetota; class Actinomycetes; order Mycobacteriales; family Nocardiaceae; genus Nocardia; species Nocardia sp. NPDC047648. The sequence continues at coordinate 7,783 of NZ_JBEYSX010000013.1, forward strand.
CCGACACGGTCACCGACCAGACGTCGACCGCCCCCGTCGAGACCACGCGCGACACATAGGCGACCGACGGGTCGGACACTTGACGCGCGGACGAAGGCAACGTGATCTGCTGATTGGAACCGACGAATTCGCCGATCCGATCCTGTTGCCCCGCAACGGCGGTCAGATAAGTGACGACGAACTGCTCCGCGAAAGAGCTTGCCAATTGCGAGCGCCCGATAATTGCCGTCGTCGAAGCGTCCGACGGCGGAGGCGGAGGGGAGTCGAAGACACTGAGAATCGCGTGGCCGCCGCCGAGCACGGCGAGTACCGCCAGTACGCCGACCACGATGTTGTCACGACGGCGGCGGGCGGCCATCCGGCGAAGCAGTGCCTCACCCGAATCTGCCGGTCCACGAACCACTGTCCTCACTCCCGGAATGGTAGAGAGCACATGGATTCTTAACCGGCCGGTAGTTCCCAGTCGTGGGAATCAATCGTCAGCAGGCGGGGCTGCTTTTCATCCTGCCCGCCAGCCAATGCCGCAATTGTTCGTCATAGCCGATCGGCGCGCCGCACTGCCGGGGTTCCAGCACCTGGCGATGGGTTTCCAGCAACGGAACATCATCGGCGGCGCGAACCAGTTGCGCGATGGCCAGCTGTCTGCTCGAGTACCCGGGATAGGGGTAGAGCAGTAGCGATGTCGGGGTGTAACCGCCGCCGTAGTTGAGCACCCGCAGGGTCACGCCGGCGCTGTCACCGGAGCGCAGCCGGTCGCCGAGTTCCGCCAGCCGGGGACGGTCGTCGGGATGGAACACATCCACCGGCCGGAAGAGATAGTCCCACCGCACCCATGGCGCGGGATCGGTGAGCCAGTGCGAAATGCTGGTGTGCTCGAGCTGCACCACGGCCAGATGCGTACCCGCCCGGCGGTGCGCCTCACGCAACCCGATGCGCTCCAGAGTCGGCCACGCCGACGGCGCGTTCTCCGACGTCACGTCCTCGATCAACCACCAGGCACCGCGCGTGCGCTCGTCGTCGCGGGCACGAACGGTGATCCGCCACTGGGCCGGACGACCGAATCCGTGCATCACCGTGGTGTCGAACTGCATCCGCTCACCGGGCTTGGGGTCGTAGAGCAGATCGAGCATCTCCGCGTGCCGATCGAAGCTCGACACCCGGTGGAACAGTTCGGCGATCGACATCCGCGGGACGTATTGTTCCGCGGTGCTGCCCGACAGGCGTGTGATGCCGCTCGGCTGCTGGATGGTCTGACTGCTCAGATCCCAAATGGCGCCCACCGCAGGACGCAACGCGGGCACCCGCTCGGACGCGGGGCCCAGCCACAACCGCACCGCGTGCACGTCCCCCGCCGGGCCGAAGATCGGACGGATGAGCAGTTGATGCCTTCCCGCCCGCGTCTGGATGGCCAGATCCACGTCCTGCGCTTGGTCGTGCGCGGTATGGATGGCCTCGGTCAATGCCGCGGTCGTGAGCTTGTCGTACAGCGCGGGCATTTTCGACAGCGTTCGCTGCACCACCCGCTGCCAGCTCGCGAACTCACGCGGTGCATCTCCCACCGACGCCACGGACATGCCGTCCGGCGCCAACGTCTCGATAGTCACCCATGGAATCACTGCGCCACTTCGCTTCGCACTTGCCCGACCAGCCGTTCCTCCGGGTCCGCCTCAACCCGGATGAGACATCTTGTGACTCAGGCAATGTACCGTTATTTAGCGGCTCAATCAACCTGCGACATCGGCCGCCCGTTCTCAATGAAGTCTGGGGCACGATCACGAGACACGCGTAGGGGTGTTCATTTTGTTCACGTTAAGTTCCGGAGAAGTCCTCCTCGACCGGCGCACAGGGCAATGGCACATCCGCCGCAAACCGGCATACAAGATCAACGGAAGCCGTCGGCCGACGCTGACAGCATTCCCCTGGCAACTTCGTACGATGGCTTGAACTCGCTCCCGCCCAGCGCATTACGCCACGGTGCGATAGCTCAGGCATTCCTTCCGGAGAGAGCCAGCACACCCGCGCCCATGATCGTCGCGACCTCACCGAGCTGCGAAGGAATGACGCGCAATCCCGGCAGGAAACTCAGCCGAGCGTGCGTGGCCACCGCCTCTCCGAGCGGTTTCCACAGCGCAGGCCCCGCCTCGGAGAGCGGGCCACCGAGCACCACGAGGTCGAGGTCGAGCAGTGCCGCCACCGAGGCGATCGCCCGTCCGAGCGCCGTGCCGGCCCGGCCGAGCGCCGCGGCGGGAATGTCCTCGCCGACGCGGGCGGATTCCAGCAATTCCGGGACCGACGTGCCCGCCCAGCCCTGCTCTCTGGCCCAGCGCACCATGGCCAGGCCACCGGCGACCGCTTCCAGGCACCCACGGCCGCCGCAGGAGCACCGATCGTCGAAGCCGGGGACCAGGACATGACCTACGTGCCCCGCGTTACCGGTGCGCCCCACCAAGACGAAGCCGCCTACCACGACCCCGCCGGTGATGCGATCGGAGATACTCAGCGCCAGGCTGTCCATCACTGTGCTCGTCGCGCCGAAACCGCGCTCCGCCAGCGCCAGGCATACGCCGTCCAGCGCGAGCGGAACCTGCGCTTCGGGGAACAGCTTCCGCGCGGCTCGGACGATTTCGAAACCCGCTCGCCACTCCGGAACCTCGGAGGGGGCGATCACCCCGGCCGCCATATCGATCGGCCCTGCCGAAGCGACGCCGAGGGCGGTGACCTGGTCACCGCCCGCGACCTCGAGCAGCAGCTCCTGGCATCGGTCCCAGGCGCCCGTCACCGGGATCGGGATCCTCCGGATGTCGTCGGTGTCGACATCGTCGGCGACTCGGGTCGCCGCGAAGCCCGACGACCCGATCTCCAATGCCAGAACTGTCATGAGTTACGCACCACCGAACGACTCGACGCGAAAAGCTGCACGCAGCATAATCACAGGCCGTCGGTGCCGGTCGGCTTGAGGGGCTGCCCGAGCACGATGTGCCGACGAGGCGCGGGAAGCGTGGACACGGTACGCAGCGGACGCGGTCCGGTGCGGATGATCCGCATGGGGCGCTTGTGGTCGATCGGCGCGGCACGGTGCCGGTCCAGGTTCTCGATGACGCTGCCCGAGTTGTCGTAGGCGACACCCGCCCAGATCATCGCGCGGGGACCGTCTCCGCGGGTGGTGAGAGCCTGCGCCAACTGCTGGCACTGCGCGAGCAAGGGGCAACTCTGACAGGTGCGCACCGCTGCTCGCCAGGCATCCGGATTCCCGGTGTCCATGTCCCAGTTGTCCGGGACGTCGGCGCACGGGGGCCGCTGGTTCGACTTTGCCGGAATCGACGAGACCTTTGCTGATGCAATGGATCCCGTGTCCATCGGAAGGGTTCGCGTAATGCTCATAGCCATCTCCGGGGATGCCGAGCACACACCTCTGGCAGGTGCGTGGCCCATGGATCGGACGGTCATCAGGGCTGCTCAACAGTCCCCGGAACCCAGCCGCGATAAGCTGGTCTACGCACGGTAGCCCACTGTTGCCCAGCACACAACCTCTTGTGCCGCTATGTAACGGCTCGTTGACCTTGAAGAAACACACAGCTACCGTCTTTAACGGCACGTTATGAAACGGACCATTTTCCACGGGGGCCCGACTATGGTTTCCTTTTAAACATGGCTGCAGACTCTGAATTCACGATCGACGAACTGGCACGGGCAGCCGACACCACCGTGCGCAGCGTCCGCGTGTACCACGAGCGAGGTCTCCTGCCCTCGCCGGAGGTGCGCGGGCGGATCGGGTACTACGGGTCGGACCATCTCAACCGCCTGCAAACGATCAGCCGCCTGCTGGGCCGGGGCATGAAGCTGAACGGGATCAGGGAGCTGCTGGAAGCCTGGGACCGCGGCGACGGACTTGCCGACGTACTCGGAGTGAAGAACGCGAACGCGGCCGAAGCCGACCCGGAAGCAACCACCGAGCCACAGGACAGCTACGCCGAGTTGCCGGAGTACGCCAAGCAGGCGCTGGCCTCCAGCGAGGACCCGCTCGAGGCCTACCGGGTCACGAATCCCCGGTGCTGCGATCTGGCCACCCGGCTCGCCGACACCGGACTGCCGATGCCGGACACGTTCCAGTTGGTCGAACGCCTGCGCGCCGACTGCGATCGCATCGCCGACCGCTTCGCCACCGAGTTGTTCTTTCGCCTGGCCGGGCAGACCTACGAAGACTCCGCGCGGACCCCGCGGGACCGCACCAAGCTGGAGACCGACCTGGCGATCGCCCGTTTGATCGTCACCCGCGCCACCTCGGAGCTGATCGACCAGGCGTTCGCCCGGCATTCCGAGCTGCCGCCGTCCACGGTGGCCTCCAGCCCACAGGCGCAAGCCGAGCAGTGACGGCGCGGTCGCGAACCGACCGTTCTCCTATTTCCATCCGGCACTGTCGAATACTTACGTAGACATTCGCATTCAGGCCTTTTCGAACCGTGCGCCGGTCACCGTGGGCGAATGACTCGCAGCCCGGTTCCGGCGCGACGAACACGACGCCCGGCGAATCGCCGAACATACCTACGTAGGACCAGTGCCGAAGAGTTGCCACGGAATGCCCCGGCGCCCCTCCCCTGACTCCGCGCATCCACCCCGGCCGTTCTCCCACACGTGCGAAACCCGGTGGGATGCGTAGCGTATCGATCCGCGGAGACACGGCGGAACCGCCGCTTCTGTCGAGACCCGGAGACGAATCCCGCCCCCGAACGATGGTCGGGGTGACAGGATTTGAACCTGCGACCCTCCGCTCCCAAAGCGGATGCGCTACCAAGCTGCGCTACACCCCGTGGCCCTCGCGGCGGCGGGGCGGCCGCCGACGAGGATGAATGCTCCGTGGAGCGGGTGACGGGAATCGAACCCGCACCATCAGCTTGGAAGGCTGAGGTTCTACCATTGAACTACACCCGCAGGCATACGACACCGATGGGATCGCCACGATGCCGTGTGCGATCCGACTGTACCGAACCCTGCTTCCGAAACGCCAATCAGCCCCCCGCGCAGCGAGATCTCGCAGGTTGCCCGGCGGAGCGCTCCAGGGTTGCCGCGCCCAGTGTCGCACGGCCGGGCCGCCGGCACACGGTGGCGCGCTCGAGAAAATTTAAAGGTTCTTTTTCATTGAAACTCTGGCGTGTCGGATTCCGGTGGGCGAAACTCGAATGACACACTTGTCACCCCAAGAACATCGCTCGAGGGATTTCCGATGAGGACCGCACGACTCGCCGTCACGGCCGACACACTCGGTGTGTCGCCGAGCCACGGCCGCGCGGCCGGGAGCGACTCGACACGGCGCACGCGCGGACGAGGTCGATCCCGCGAACCCTCGGCCGATCGCAGAGGAACCCGTCCGCCGGGAGCGTCGGCGCATCGAGCGGCCAGCCCGCCGGTGCGCATCGCGCCCCCGGTCGAGGCGGGCTCCGGTGTCGCGGCCCGAAGCGACGGCGTAGGCGACCCGAACCGTATCGACCGGCCCACCGCCGGTAAGCGACTACCCTCGGAACACTCGGCACAACCATTCGGAACACGACAGGGAAGACGAGGACGTCGCGTGCGAGAACAGATTCTCGTAAGGCGGGCGGCGCCGGGCCGGACCGGACCGTCGCCGTTGCTCGCGCACCATTCCCCGCACCCCTCCCGCAGCGTGTCGCCAGCGCGTCGCCGCGCGATTTTGCAGCGAACGAGAATCGGGTGTAACACCAACGCGACGGGTACGATCAAATACCCGATCGCTGTTCGCGAAGCATCGAGAACACGTTGCAAATCAGCGCTTTTCGATGCCGAGTGGCTTGCTAGGATCCTTTTTGCCGGACGGGGGTATCTGGAAAGGGGGCGGTGAGCGTGCGCCGAACCAGGTGGACACAACCGCGTAGCAGTGGGAACGATCAGGGTGACGCCGGCACCTGTGTGACTACAGGGCACCTGGGTACCGACGTCACTCACACCGGGTGAGTCCGATGTCGACCGACATCGAGCCCCCGGTAGCCGCCATGGCCCGCGCCTGGGCCCGTGCGGTCTGCGCCGAGCCGGGTTCGGGCGCGGCGCCCCAGCACTTGGAACCGGTGCTGATCGAGATCGTCGAGCGCTTGCTCAGGCTCGCCAGGTCCGAGCCGTTCCCGGTACCCGAAGCACGGATGCTCGGTGCCCGGCTCGCCGAGGCGCCGTTCGACCGGATCCGGATGCTGGCGCAGGCCACGCGCTGGCTGCTGGGTTTCCCGTCCGGCGCGCCCGGTTCCCTGGTGGCCACCCGCTGGCCCTTCATCGCCAGCCAGGCCATCGATAGTTACGCCCAGGCGCTGCAGGAACGCGCCCTCGCCCAACAGGAGCAGAACCTGTCGGCCAAGGTGTCGCTGCGGGTGCAGGAGATCGCCGCCTTGCAGCACCGGCTGCGCCACGAGGCAACCCACGACGCGCTCACCGACCTGGCCAACCGGACGCTGCTGCAGGACAAAGTGCGCCTGATGGCCACCGACCCGACCCGCGGCGTCGGACTGCTGCTGATCGACCTCGACCGGTTCAAGCAGATCAACGACGGCTACGGACACGCGATCGGCGACGAGGTGCTCGTCGAACTGGCCGGCAGGCTGCGCGAAGCCTGCCCACCGGACACGGTGATCTGCCGGTACGGCGGCGACGAGTTCGTGCTCGCGACCAACCCGCGCCACAACAACCTCGGCGATCTCGCGCATCGGATCGTGGCCGCCCTGCGTGACCCGGTCTGGTCGTCGGCGGGACCGGTGCCGGTATCCGCCAGCGTCGGCACCGCCTACAGCCCGCCGGGCAGCCCGATCGATTTCACCGACCTGCTACGCCGCGCGGACCGCGCGATGTACTCCGCCAAGACGGCAGGCGGTCGCCGTTTCGCCCTCGCGGACGAGCCGGACATCGACACCGCCGTCGCAGGCTGAGCCGCACCGACCGGCCGGATCAGCCGGGCTGACAGGTGGGACACCAGAAGAGATTCCTGGCCTCCATCACCTGATGCGCGATCGGGGTCCCGCACAGCCGGCACGGGGCGCCCTGGCGGCGATAGACGTAGGTGCGCGGACGATCCTTGGCGTACGACGGCTCGCCGTGATCGTGTTCGGGCCGCACCACGACCATCTTCCCGACACGCACCCCCACCCGCATGAGCGCGACGAGATCCGACCACATCTGCGCCCATTCGCCCGCGGACAGCCCCGCGCCGGGGCGGTGCGGCGAGATCCGATGCCGGAAGAGCAGTTCCGCGCGATAGACGTTACCGACCCCGGCGACCACCTGCTGGTCCATCAGCAGCGCGCCGATCGGCCTGCGGGAACGCTGGATCCGGCGCCATGCCCGGTCGGGGTCGGCGCCGCGCCGCAGCGGGTCCGGGCCGAGCCGGTCGGTCAGCGCCGCCACCTCCGGTGGCAGCATGATCTCGCACGCGGTGGGCCCGCGCAGGTCGGTGCCGAAGCCCGGCTGCCCATCCTGGCCCCCGAACATGCGCATCCGGACCTGGCCGACCGGCTCCCCCATCGGCAGCGCGGATTCGGTGAAGGCGCCGTACAAGCCGAGATGCACGTGCACGACCAGGCCCGAGTCGTAGTGGTGCAGCAGATGTTTGCCCCACGCCTCGGATTTCGTCAGCACCTGCCCGTCCACCCGGGCCGCGCCCGCGGCGAACTTGCCCTGCGGGCTCGACACCCGCACCACACCGCCCGCGAGTCGCCGCTGATGCAGCCGCGCGAGGCGGTGCAGCGTATGTCCTTCCGGCACAGTCCGTTACGCAGTGCGCTCAGTACGCGGGGACCGCGGGGGCGACGCCGGTCTTCTCGTACTCGGCCAGGATGTCGATGCGCCGCTGATGGCGCTCCTCGTCCGACCACGGGGTGGACACGAACGCGTCCACGATGGCCAGCGCTTCCTCGGTCGAGTGCATGCGGCCGCCGATACCGATCAGTTGCGCGTTGTTGTGCTCGCGGGCCAGCTTCGCGGTCTCCACGCTCCAGGCCAGCGCGCAGCGGGCGCCGGGCACCTTGTTCGCGGCGATCTGCTCGCCGTTGCCGCTGCCGCCGAACACCAGGCCGAGACTGCCCGGATCGGCCACCGTCCGGCGGGCCGCCTCGATGCAGAAGGCGGGGTAGTCGTCGAGCGCGTCGTACTCGAGCGCACCGCAGTCGACGACCTCGTGACCCGCCTGTTCCAGATGGGCCTTGACAAGATTCTTCAGTTCGAAACCGGCATGATCGGCACCCAGGTAAACGCGCATGGCAGGCATTGTGTCAGGCGGCCGCCGCGCGGGCGGCAAGAGGGCATCCCCCGCGATTAACACCGGGGCCGGCCTTCGCGAATCGAGTGATACGCCAGTTGTGTTGGCGGCCACAGGGCCCGGTGACACGACCGAGGCGCCAGCCCCGTTCCCGGCAACTGAATAGAGTTCATGCCATGCAGCCGTTCGAACCCCAGCCGCCCGACCAGGCGGGCCGACAGGCCGACCCGTATGCCCAGCAGGGCGGGTGGGTCTCGGCTCAGGACACGCCTGCCGCACCCTACGGACGGCCGTACACCTCGGGCTCTTACCCTGCCGCTCCCCCCGCGTACCCCGCGCCGTACGGGTCCTACTCCGGCGCTCCGATGCCGCCCCCCGCGCCGCCGCAGCGGCAGCCTCGCGGTCTGTCGCCCTTCGGCATGCCCGCGCGGCACAGCTGGGAGATCCCGATGCTCGTCGTCGTGGTGGTGCTGACCGTGTTCGCGTACCTGATCGCGCTGGTGCTGCTCGCCACCGGGAACTTCGACCAGTACGTCCTGGCGTTCGCGGCCGCTCCGCTGCTGCTGTGGTTCGGCCGCGGCGTCAACTACGCGGGCCAGCGGGTCAACGGCGTGCGGATGTCGCCGACCCAGTTCCCCGAGGGCTACCAGATGGTGGTGGACGCCGCCGCCCGCTTCGGCATGGCGAAGGTGCCGGACGCGTACGTGGTGCTCGGCAACGGCCAGATCAACGCGTTCGCCAGCGGACACGGCTTCCGGCGCTACGTGGTGGTCTACAGCGACTTGTTCGAGATCGGCGGCGCCGCGCGCGAACCGGACGCGCTGGCGTTCATCATCGGGCACGAAGTCGGCCACATCGCGGCGGGACACACGTCGTACTGGCGGCAACTGGGCATGTTCCTCGTGCCGTTCCTGCCGATCATCGGCAGCAGCCTGATCCGCGCGCAGGAGTACACCGCCGACAACCACGGTTTCTGCAATCGGCACACCGGGGCGTCCGCCGCCATGGGCACCCTGGCCGCCGGCAAGTACATGAACAGGCTGGTCGGCTTCGACGAGATGGCCGACCGGGCGGTCGTCGAGAAGGGATTCTTCGTCTGGATGGTGAACGCCCTGTCCAGCCATCCGGTGCTCACCTGGCGGATGTGGGCGCTGCGCGACCGCAGCAGGCACGGGAAGCTGTTCCTGCGTCCGGCGCCGCCCGCGGGCGCGAGCGTGCCCGCGGGCGGCTACGCGAGCTCCTACGGTCAGCTTCCGGCGAGCCCACCGAAGTCCGTGCTGTGACGATGCGCGGGTGCCGCACGTCGGCACCCGCGCACAGTGCTCAGTCGAACGACGGATCTTCCGTCCGCGTGCGCTTCAGCTCGAAGAAGTGCGGGTAGGACGCCAGCGCCACGGCGCCGTCCCAGACCTTGCCCGCCTCCTCGCCGCGCGGAATCCGGGACAGGACCGGGCCGAAGAACGCGGTCCCGTTGATGTGGATGGTCGGGGTCCCGACATCCGGCCCCACCTTGTCCATGCCCGCGTGGTGGCTCTTGCGCAGCGCCTCGTCGTAGTCGGTGCTCTCGGCGGCCGCGGCCAGCTCGGCGGGCAAGCCGACCTCGGCGAGCGAGTCGGCGATCACCGCGGCGAGGGACTCCTCGCGGTTCTCGCGTTCGTACTCGGCACGCCGGTTGTGGATGCGCGTGCCCATGGCGGTGTACAGCGGTAACAGGACCTTGTCGCCGTGCTCCTGCGCCGCGGCGATCGCGACGCGGACCGGACCCCAGCCCGTGGCGAGCAGTTCCTGGTACTGCGGGGGCACGTCCTTGCCCTCGTTCAGTACCGACAGGCTCATCACGTGGAAGCGGGCTTCGATGTCACGTACCTGCTCGACCTCGAGGATCCAGCGGGACGTGATCCAACACCACGGGCACAGCGGGTCGAACCAGAAATCGACGACGTCCTTGGTGGCTTTGTCGGTCACGGGCGGCTTCCTCTCGATCACATCTGGACGGACGGCGGACACACTCGGCCGTCCTACCGAGCAACCACGGCGGCTCGCGATTCGTTCCCATCCGCGGGGCCGTTTTCCCGAGCGACGCGCACGGCTGCCAGTAGGGTTGGTCGGCAGGAGCTTGGTTCCCTTCGGAGAAGGAGTCCGCGATGAGTTCTGACCGGCGTTTCGTCATCGTCGGCGGTGGGCTGGGCGCGGCCAAGCTCGCGGAAACGTTGCGCGCCAAGGACTTCGACGGAACCGTGACGCTGATCGGGGCCGAGGAGCACTTGCCCTACGAGCGGCCGCCGCTGTCCAAGGAGCACCTCGCGGGGAAGAAGTCGCTGCCCGAGTTCACCGTCGTTCCCGCGCAGTGGTACCGCGACCACCACGTCGAGGTCCGCCTCGGCACCACCGTCACCGGACTCGACCCCGCCGCGAAGACGATCACGCTGCCCGACGATTCCACCCTGTCCTACGACAAGCTTGCCCTCGCCACCGGCTCGACGCCGCGGACGCTGCCGGTTCCCGGCGCCGACGCGCCCAACGTCTACACGTTGCGGACCATCGAGGATTCCGACACCTTGATCGAACTGTTCGGCAGCGCGCGCCGGATCGTCATCATCGGAGCGGGCTGGATCGGCTTGGAGGTCGCGGCGGCCGCGCGCTCGGCCGGGGTCGAGGTCACCGTCGTCGAACGCGCCGACCTACCGTTGCTGGCGGTGCTCGGCCCGGAGATGGCCCAGGTCTTCGCCGACCTGCACCGCGCCAACGGTGTCGACTTCCGGTTCGGCGCTCAGGTCGACGCGATCACCACCGAGGAGGCCATCGCCACCGACGTCGCCAACGGCGTCCGGCTCGCGGACGGCAGCACGGTCGAAGCCGACGCGATACTGGTCGCCGTCGGCGCGCGCCCCAACGTCGATCTGGCCGCCGATGGCGGGCTCGCGGTGGACGACGGCGTGCTCGTCGACGAACGCCTGGCCACCAGCGATCCGGATATCGTCGCGGTCGGTGACATCGCGGCGCAGCAGCACCCGGTCCTCGACCGGCGGATCCGGGTGGAGCACTGGGCGAACGCACTCAACCAACCCGCGGTCGCCGCCGCGACCATGCTCGGCGAGCAGGCCGCCTACGACCGGCTGCCCTACTTCTTCACCGATCAGTACGACCTCGGCATGGAGTACACCGGGTTCGCCGCACCGGGTGAATACGCCAGGGTCGTCGTGCGCGGCGATACGGCGGCGCGCGAGTTCGTGGCGTTCTGGCTGGACTCCGGCAACCGAGTGCTCGCCGGAATGAACGTGAACGTCTGGGACGTGACCGATCGGATCAAGGAACTGATTCTCGCGGGCGATCCGGTCGACCCGGACCGGCTGGCCGACACCACCACCAAGCTGTGACGTGGATCACCGACAAGTTGTGTCGAATCCGCGCGCGGGCCTCCGACCTGCTTACGAGCGCCACCCCGGGCGCTCCACGCGGCCGGAGGCCGGAAAAGAGGACACGAATCGTGAAGTACATGCTGCTGAAGACCTACGGGCCTACCGCGTACTGCGACACACCGATCAACGAATGGTCCCCGGAAGAAATCCAAGCGCACATAGACTTCCAGCGCGCGCTGGGTGCGCAGCTGGCCGAGGCGGGCGAGCTGGTGGACGCGCAGGGGCTTGCCGGGCCGGACGAGGCACGGATCGTCAATTCCGACGGCCGGTCGGCGCCGGTGGTCACCGACGGGCCTTTCCCGGAGACCAAGGAGTTCCTGGCCGGGTACTGGATCGTCGACGTGGACAGCCCCGAACGGGCCTACGAGATCGCCGCGCAGGCCTCCGCCGCCCCCGGTCCGGGCGGTAAACCGATCGGCGAGTACATCGAAGTTCGCGCGGTGATGGGCGCCCCCGCCACCGAGCAATGAGCGACCGGCGTGCGGTGCCCGACGACACACCGCTCCCGGCGAGCACCGAGGACCTGCTGCGCGCACTGGCGCCGCAGGTCCTCGGAACGCTCCTCCGCCGCTTCGGCGACTTCGACACCGCCGAGGACGCGTTGCAGGAAGCGCTGCTGGCGGCCGCGACCCAGTGGCCGAAGGAGGGCCTGCCGGACAATCCACGGGCCTGGCTGATCCAGGTCGCGCAGCGCCGCATGGCCGATGCCGTGCGCGCGGAGGTGGCCCGGCGGCGCAGGGAGACCACCGCCTTCGACCGCGAGGTGACCGATGCCGTCCCGGTGGACCACGACGACACGCTCACCATGCTGTTCCTGTGCTGCCATCCGGCGCTGTCGCCCGCCGCCGCCATCGCGTTGACGCTGCGCGCGGTGGGTGGCCTGGGCACCGACCAGATCGCCCGCGCCTTCCTGCTACCGGAGGCGACGATGGCGCAGCGGATCACCCGGGCGAAGAAGAAACTGGCCACGGTCGAGCGGCCCTTCGCGCAGCCGGGTGACCAGCGGTGGCGGGAGCGGCTCGGCGCGGTCCTGCACGTGCTGTACCTGATCTTCAACGAGGGCCACACCAGCAGCTCGGGGCACACGTTGCAGCGGACGGACCTGTCCGACGAGGCGATCCGGCTCACCAGGGCGGTGCACCGGCTGCTGCCCGACGACCCCGAGGTCACCGGCCTGCTCGCATTGATGCTGCTCACCGACGCCCGGCGCGCGGCACGCACCGGGCCCCGCGGCGAACTCATCCCGCTGGCCGAGCAGGATCGCGCGCTGTGGAACCGGGCGCTGATCACCGAAGGAACGACTCTCGTCACCGGGACGCTCGCCGGCGGCCTGCGTGGGCCCTACCAGATCCAGGCGGCCGTAGCGGTCCTGCACGCACAGGCCGCGCGTGCCGAGGACACCGAGTGGGCCAAGATCCTGGCGCTCTACGACCGGCTCGAACAGCTCTCGGACAATCCGATGGTGACGCTCAACCGGGCGGTGGCGACGGCGATGGTGGCGGGGCCGCAAGCCGGTCTCGCGCTGGCCGAGGCCCTCGACGACCGGCTGCCGGGGACCCACCGGCTCGACGCCGTACGCGGCCACCTGCACGAGATGGCCGGTGCGGTGGACGCGGCCATCGAGTGCTACACCAAAGCCGCCGCCCGCACGACGAGCGTCCCCGAGCGCGACTACCTCACCATCCGCGCGGCACGGCTGCGCCAGGAAACGCGGGCAAGTCTCGCCGGGTGAAGCGGATGCCGAGGCTTCGCGCATCCACGGTCCGCACTTCGACACCGACTCGTACCCGCTGCCGGATCGGCGCCGACCGGCTCGCGTGCAATCCGGGCGGCTCGATATGCGAGCGGTCCGAAGCCGGCGAGCGGCGACGACGGGGTGTTCGCCGCGCCACGGCCGCTCCGGCGACGCGCCCGGCAGAACGGCCGAGGAGGCTCGGCCGAGCACGACCGGGCAGACTACGCGTGTGGCAGGCAGGCACAGTGCGGGAGTCCTTCTCTTCCGCCGGAACTCCGACGGCGCCGTCGAGGTATTGCTCGGGCACATGGGTGGCCCGTTCTGGGCGCGAAAAGACCTGGGCGCATGGTCGATTCCGAAGGGCGAGTACGAACCGGAGACGGAGGACGCGCGAGCCGCCGCGAGCCGCGAGTTCACCGAGGAACTCGGACTTCCGGTCCCGGACGGCACGTGGCGGCCGCTGGGCGAGATGCGCTACAGCAGCGGTAAGAAGGTTCTCACCGCCTGGGCCGTCGAAGGCGATCTCGACCCCGCCGCCGTGGCGCCGGGAACCTTCGAACTGGAATGGCCGCCGCGCTCCGGCCGGTTCGCGCAGTTCCCGGAGATCGATCGCGCGGAATGGTTCGACACGGCCACCGCGCGCGACAAACTGGTGGCCGGCCAGCGACCCTGCCTGGACCGGCTGGCCGAGCTGCTCACCGACTGAGCGTTACCGCGGCACGCCCGCCCAGGTCCGGCCGGTGATGAGTTCGTAGGCCTCGACATACTTCTCGCGCGTCGCCGCGACGACATCGGCCGGGATCTCCGGGCCGGGCGCCTCCTTGTTCCAGCCCGTGGAGGTGGACCAGTCGCGAACGAACTGCTTGTCGAACGAACGTTGCGCGCGGCCCGGCTCCCACTCGTCGGCGGGCCAGAAACGCGAAGAATCGGACGTGAGCACTTCGTCGCCGAGGGTGAGCACGTCACCGTCCCAGCCGAATTCGACCTTGGTGTCGGCGACGATGACACCCCGTTCGGCGGCGTGCGCGGCCCCACGGGTGTAGAGGTGCAGGGTCAGCTCGCGCAGCCGCTCGGCGACCTCGCGCCCCTCCTGGTTCACCACGTCCGCGAAGGTGATCGGCTCGTCGTGTCCCTCGGACGCTTTGGTGGTCGGCGTGAAGATCGGTTCGGGCAGCTGGTCGCCCTCGCGCAGTCCGGGCGGCAGCGCGACCCCGGACACCGAGCCCGTTCGCCGGTATTCCACCAGCCCCGACCCGGTCAGGTAACCGCGTGCGATGCACTCCACCTGCACCATCTTCAACGGCTTGACCCGGATGCCGCGACCGGCGAACTCGGCGGGCACGTCGGTCGCGGAGACCACGTGGTTGGGCACGTCGGTGAAGTACTCGAACCACCAGTTCGACAGCTGCGTCAGCAGTGCGCCCTTGTCCGGGATCGGCGTCGGCAGCACCACGTCGTACACCGACACCCGGTCGGAGGCGACCAGCAGCAGCGTGTCGCCGTCCTCGTACAGGTCACGCACCTTCCCGGCGTGCACATGCTTCAACGTCGAGCCTCCGAATCCGTGGTGGTGAACCTGTGCTGTACCAGGCACAATACCGCCGCCCCCGAGCACGGCGGTCGCGCCGTCCGCGTCGCGCCGCCGTCCCGGCGCGCAGGAGGGCCCGATCATCGAGGTTCGTCGGGAAAGTCCCGCGCGCCCCGCTACGCCGAGGTGGCATTGTGGGTGTCGCCCGTGCCAGTTCTTCGACCCCGAAGGAGCCTTATGTCCGCACCCAATCTCACTCGCGACCAAGCGATCGAACGCGCCGCGACAGTGTCGGTCGAGAACTATCGCGTCGAGCTGGACCTCACCGACGGCGCGGGCGAACCGGGCGAGCACACCTTCTTCTCCCGCAGCACCGTGACCTTCACCGCGACGCCGGGCGCGAGCACGTTCATCGACATCGTGGCGCGCGGCGTGCGCTCGGCGGTACTCAACGGCACCGCGCTGGACGTCTCGGACTACGACGAGTCGACCGGGATCACGCTGACCGGCCTGGCCGAGCGCAACGAGCTGGTGGTGGAGGCCGACTGCGAGTACTCGCACACCGGCGAGGGCCTGCACCGGTTCGTCGATCCCGCCGACGAGGCCGTGTACCTGTACTCGCAGTTCGAAACCGCCGACGCCAAGCGCATGTTCGCCTGCTTCGACCAGCCGGACCTCAAAGCCACCTTCGACCTCGCCGTCACCGCGCCGGAGGACTGGCAGGTCATCTCCAACGCCGCCGTCGTGCAGACGCTCGCGCCGGAGCCGGGCAAGCATGTCTTCCGCACCACCCCGAAGATGAGCACCTACCTGGTCGCGCTCATCGCGGGCCCGTACGCGCAGTGGACCGACGTCTACACCGACGAGCACGGCAGCATCCCGCTGGGCATCTACTGCCGGGCCTCGCTGGCCGAGTACATGGACGCCGAGCGGCTGTTCACCGAGACCAAGCAGGGTTTCGGCTTCTACCACCGCAACTTCGGCGTGCCGTACGCGTTCGGCAAGTACGACCAGCTGTTCGTCCCCGAGTTCAACGCGGGCGCGATGGAGAACGCGGGCGCGGTGACCTTCCTGGAGGACTACGTATTCCGGTCCAAGGTCACCCGGGCGTCCTACGAGCGCCGCGCCGAGACCGTGCTGCACGAGATGGCGCACATGTGGTTCGGCGACCTGGTCACCATGAAGTGGTGGGACGATCTGTGGCTGAACGAGTCGTTCGCCACCTTCGCGTCGGTGCTGTGCCAGTCCGAGGCCACCGAATACGCCAGCGCGTGGACCACGTTCGCGAACGTGGAGAAGTCCTGGGCCTACCGGCAGGACCAGCTGCCCTCCACCCACCCGATCGCCGCGGACATCCCCGATCTCGCCGCGGTCGAGGTGAACTTCGACGGCATCACCTACGCCAAGGGCGCCAGCGTTCTCAAGCAGCTCGTCGCCTATGTCGGCCTCGAGCCGTTCCTGGCCGGCCTGCGCGCGTACTTCGCCGATCACGCCTACGGCAACGCCACCTTCGACGACCTGCTGTCGGCGTTGGAGAAGTCGTCCGGTCGCGATCTATCCACGTGGGGCGCGCAGTGGCTCAAGACCACCGGGCTGAATATCCTGCGCCCGGATTTCGAGGTGGACGCCGAGGGGAAGTTCGGCTCGTTCGCCGTGGTGCAGGAAGGCGCGCAGCCCGGCGCCGGTGAGCGGCGCGTGCACCGCCTGGCCATCGGCGTGTACGACGACCAGGACGGAAAGCTGGTGCGCACGAAGCGCGTCGAGCTCGACCTCGACGCCGCCGAACGGACCGAGGTGCCCGAGCTGGTCGGCGTGCCGCGCGGCAAGTTCGTGCTGGTCAACGACGACGATCTCACCTACTGCTCGATCCGCCTCGATGCCGATTCGCTCGACGTGCTGGTCAACCGCATCGCCGATATCGCGGAGCCGCTGCCGCGCACGCTGGCCTGGTCGGCGGCCTGGGAGATGACCCGCCAGGCGGAGTTCCGCGCCCGCGATTTCGTGGCGCTGGTCGAGCGTGGCGTCGGGGCCGAGACCGAGATCGGCGTGGTGCAGCGGCTGCTGATGCAAGCCAACACCGCGCTGAGCAGCTACGCCGATCCCGAATGG
This sequence comes from Nocardia sp. NPDC047648, assembly GCF_040642815.1. Classification (NCBI taxonomy): domain Bacteria; kingdom Bacillati; phylum Actinomycetota; class Actinomycetes; order Mycobacteriales; family Nocardiaceae; genus Nocardia; species Nocardia sp. NPDC047648. The sequence goes on from NZ_JBEYSX010000013.1 coordinate 24,822, forward strand.
GCCGCGGCCACCGGCTGGCCGGAATACGCCAACCGGCTGCTGGAGCTGGCACGCGAAGCCGAGCCGGGCTCCGACCACCAGCTGGCCTTCGTCAACGCGCTGACCGGCGCGAAGCTGTCGGCCTGGCACACGGAGGTGCTGCGCGAACTGCTCGACGGTGATCCGGCGAAGGTCGGGCTGCCCGGTCTGGTCGTCGACACCGATCTGCGCTGGCGGCTTCTCGCCGCGCTCGCGGCGGCGGGCGAGGTCGACGCCGACGGGCTGGACACGCCGGTCATCGACCAAGAGCTGGCCAACGACCCGACCGCGGCGGGCAAGCGGCAGGCGGCCGCGGCGGCCACGGCGCGTCCCATCGCCGAGGTGAAGGAGCAGGCGTGGGCGACGGTGATGGGCGACGACTCGGTGCCCAACGTCACCGCTCGCTCGATCGTCGGCGGCTTCGCGCCCGCCGGACAGGGTGAGCTGCTCACGTCCTACGTGGAGCGATATTTCGCCGAGGTCCCCGGCGTCTGGGAGCGCCGCTCCAGCGAAGTCGCCCAGACCGTGGTGGTAGGCCTCTATCCGCACTGGGCGATCAGCGAGGACGCGGTGGCCGTCGCCGACAAGTTCCTCGCGGGCGACCACCCGCCGGCGCTGCGCCGCCTGGTCAGCGAGGGCAAGGCGGGCATCGAACGCTCGCTGCGCGCCCGCGCCTTCGACGCCCAGGGCTGAACCGGCGTCGGCTGACGGCCCGGCCGACGGCAGAGGCCATCGGAGGGGCCGATCGGCCCCTCCGGCGCGACGTGCGGCCGAAACAGGGCGTGCTCATCCGTCGTGATGAGCACGCCCTGTTCGCGTCATGTCCGCGGTGCCGCTTGGACCCGGCGCGATGTCGGTGCGGCGGAGTCTCTCCCCGGTCAGCCGAGCTTGCGAGCGAGGAAGTCGCGGATCAACGCGGCGATCTCGGCGCCGTGCGTTTCCAGCGCGAAGTGGCCCGCATCCAGCAGATGCAGTTCGGCGTCCGGCAGATCACGCAGGTAGGCGCGGGCGCCGTCGGCGCCGAAGATCTCGTCGTGCTCACCCCACGTGATCAGGACGGGGGGCTGGTGCTCGGCGAAGTACTTCTGGAACTCCGGGTAGCGGTCGAGGTTCAGCTTGTAGTCGGCGAACAGCTGGAGCTGGATCTCCTTGTTGCCGGGACGATCCAGGTAGTGCTGATCCAGGGTCCACGTGTCGGGGTTGACCCGCGCTAGCCGATCGGCCGGAACACCGTGCGTGTACTGCCATTTCGTGGCGTCGAGTTCGAGCAGCTTACGCACCTCGGGCTCGTGTGCCGCACGGTCCTCGGCGTGCGCGAACAGCACTTTCCAGAACGGTGTGAAGCCCTCCAGGTAGGCGTTGCCGCTCTGGGTGACGATCGCGGTGATCCGGTCCGGATGGCGGGAGGCGATGCGCAGCCCGATCGGTGCACCGTAATCCTGGATATAGAGGGCGAATCGCTGAATGCCCAAAGTGTCCAGCAGTTCCAAGGTGATCTCGGTGAGCTTCTCGAAGCTGTAGTCGAAGGCGAGCACGGACGGCATGGCCGACTGCCCGAAACCGATATGGTCCGGTGCGATCAGATGATGATCCGAGGCCAGTTCCGGAAGCAGCGTGCGGAACATCGCCGAACTGGTCGGAAAGCCGTGCAGCAGGACGAGTGTCGGCTTGGTCGGATCGCCCGCCTCGCGGTAGAAGACCGGCAGGCCCTGGATCTCGACGGTGTTGTGACGCACTGATTCCATTGTGATTCTCCTGTTGTGTTGATCGAATGGACGCTTGGGGGTTCGCTCACGGGTCGGGAGTGACTTCGACGCGGTCGGCGTTGCGCCGTGCCGAGCGCGGATCGGGCCCAGAGCCCCACTTCGCACCGACCCGGTCGAGCAAGCCGCCGCCGAGCGGCCGCACCAGCCCGTCACAGGGGTGCGGAGAGGGGCGGGCGGGTCCGACGCCGTCGCCGCCGTACGAGTCGGCGGTCACGGCCGTAGCCGCCAGGCCGGTCCACGCCATCTGTTCGCGCCGCATGCTCACCAGTCCTAACCGTCTAAATAGATTTCAATGGTTAAGAATGGCCACGCGGGACCAACCTGTCAATGTGACATGAACGGTTATAAATCAGGAATATAGTCGGTCTCCGCGGGCAACCTCACCGCGGAAACACGACGGCGCGCCCACCCGAACGGGTGAGCGCGCCGGAATGCGCTGTATAGCGGTGAACTACCGACCGATCGCGGCGGCCATCACGCGCACCGCGGAGACCACGCCATCGATCAGCTGGCCCTGCCGGAACGAGCTGAGCGCGGCTGTGACGCCGAGCTGGCAGACGCGATCGTTCGCGCGGTCGGCGACCGCCTTGCCCGAGCGCACCTCGATCGCCTTCTCGTTGGGCGAGACGGCGATCAGCACCGAGTGCGCCGCCTCGGGCGTGCCGGGGAAGATCGCGTCCGCGGCCGCGGCCGGGTCCCCGCCCAGATCGCCGATGTAGACGTTGAAGCGCACCTTGGTCGCGCGGGTCGCCTCGGTCAGCACGTTGTCCATGGTGAGCCGCTCTTCATCGTTGAACGGCGCTTCCTTGAACACATCGCCCGCCTCGTGCACGCCGGAGACGCGCCCGCTGGTGGTGATGGCGTATCCGTGCGGCAAATCGGCTTCGACCACCGCGGGCCACTTAGAACCTGCCACTTGCCCGTCCTCCGATCAGCTCCACCTCGGTGGACTCGATGGCCGCATGCTGTCCATGCGGCGTTTCCGGAAAGTGGTGACCCGAGCCGATCACCTCTTCAGTGGCACTCCACAGCACCGGCGGCTGGGTCCACTTCTGGCCGAGGGCGAAGTGGACCGGCTTCTCGCCAGGCAGCGGCTTACCGAGGAACGACAATCCGGCGATCACGCCGTAGATCACCAGCGGGATGCCGGCGAAGATCAGCACTGTCTCGAGAATGCTCACGGGTCAAAGGTAGACGATCCTCTGTAGTAGTTCTCCGTCCGGTCGCGCCGGAACGCCGTCGGAGTCGACGGCACCGGCGCCGAGCTGGGAGTTTCGCCGTGTCTCAGACCAACCAGGCCGCCGCGTTGGGCGGCAGCTGGCCGCCCTCGGCCTGCGCGCTGGCCAGCAGCACGTCTCCCGGCGGTAGCTGGATGGGCGCGTCCGAGGCGTTGAGCACGCAGACCAATCCGCCCGGCCGGCGGAACGCGAGACAGCCCGGCGGGCTGCCGTACCACTCGACCCGGTCCCCCGCGAACTCCGGACGCAGCGAGCGCAGCTCGATACCGAGGCGATACAGCGAGAGGGTCGACCCCAGCTCCTCGAGCTGAGCCTCCACGGTCAACGGCGCCCAGTCCGGCGGCATGGGCAGCCACGGCGTTCCGGTGGTGAACCCGTACGGCGGCGTGGCGCCCTCCCACGGCAGCGGCACCCGGCACCCGTCACGGCCGCGCTGGGTGTGCCCGGAGCGCTCCCACACCGGATCCTGCAACACCTCGTCCGGCAGGTCGTCGATGTTGGGCAGTCCCAGCTCGGAACCGTTGTAGATGAACACCGCGCCGGGCAGCGCCAGTTCCAGCAGAATCATCGCCCGAGCCCGCGCGACGCCGAGCGCGCCGCCGCCGTACCGGGTGACCTCGCGCTCGATGTCGTGGTTGGACAGCGTCCAGGTGGGGACGGCGAAGACCGGGGCGACGGCGGCGAGCGAGTTGTCGATCGCGTCGCGCACCGCCTCGGCGTCGAACGACGATTCCGCGAGGCGGAAGTTGAACGCCAGGTGCAGTTCGTCGGGGCGTACATACTCGCCGAAGCGGGTGTTGTCGTTCACCCACACTTCACCGATGGTCACCGCGTCGGGGTATTCCTCGACCACCTTGCGGATCCGGCGGTGGATGTCGTGGACGGCGGGATTGTTGAACCGCGGGTCGCTGTCGTCGTGCGCCAGCAGGGCCGAGACGGACAACTGGGGCATGTCGGGCAAACCGTCGGGCTTGGCCATGCCGTGCGCGACGTCGATCCGGAACCCGTCCACCCCCCGGTCGAGCCAGAACCGCAGCGTCTGCTCGAAATCGGCGGCGACCTCGGCATTCGACCAGTTCAGGTCCGGCTGTTCCCGGGCGAAGATGTGCAGGTACCACTGGCCGGGCGTGCCGTCGGGTTCGGTGATCCTCGTCCAGGCCGGGCCACCGAAGATGCTCGGCCAGTTGTTGGGCGGCTCGGCGCCGCCGGGCCCACGGCCGTCGCGGAAGATGTACCGGTCGCGCTCCGGGCTGCCGGGAGCCGCGGCCAGTGCCGCGCGGAACCACGGATGCCGGTCGCTGGTGTGGTTGGGCACCAGGTCCATGGTCACCCGGATCCGGCGGGCGTGCGCCTCGGCGATCAGCGCGTCCATCGCGGCGAGCCCGCCGAAGAGCTGATCGATGTCACGCGGATCGGCAACGTCGTAGCCACCGTCGGCCATCGGCGAACGCATGACGGGGCAGATCCACAGCGCGTCGACCCCGAGCAGTTCGAGATAGCCCAGTTTGTCCCGGACTCCCCCGAGATCGCCGACCCCGTCTCCGCTCGAGTCCGCGAAAGATCTCGGATAAACCTGGTAGAACACGGCCGACCGCCACCACGACTGAGTGGTGGGATCCACCGGCGCCGTTACGGCTGGTGCATCACTCACATCCGCAATAGTGCCAAAGTTTCGACGCGAAAGCCTTCAGGCGAGATGAGCTTTCGAATCTCGGGCAAATGTTCAGCAGCGACCCGCACGGAGGCGAAAAACCCTGCTCTACACCGCCTCTCGGATGCAACGCCTCCGTCACTCCGAGTTCACCAGCGAATCCGTCGTCACCACAACGCGGTAGAAAACACACCGCCGCCCCATGGCGAAGGCATTGTCAGAACGGGGCGTTCACCAAGGAGTTGGCTGCCATCTCCAGGTAGTCCAGCAGCGCCTTGCGATGCTCGTCATCCAGGGTTTCGGGCTCGATCTCGGCGACCGCGATGCGCATACACCGCAGCCACGCGTCCCGCTCGATCGGTCCGATGGTGAACGGCATGTGCCGCATGCGCAGGCGGGGGTGGCCGCGCTCGTCGGAGTAGGTGCGCGGACCGCCCCAGTACTGCTCGAGGAACATTCGCAAGCGCCGCTCCGCCGGCCCGAGATCCTCCTCCGGATACAGCGGGCGCAGCACCTCGTCGGCGGCCACCTCGCGATAGAACGTCGCGACGAGCCGCTGGAACGTCTCCGCCCCACCGACCGCCTCGTAGAACGACGTCGCCGTCTGCTCGCCCGAAGTCATAGACCCTCTCGATTCACCGGATGCGCCGCTGTCCATTGTGCCCGCGCGGGGGGACTGCCGCCGCACTGCCCTCGCGCTGCCGCTCGGCAACCGGAACATCGCGCTGAAATGGCACTTCAGCCACAGTTAACCGGACATTGTTGAAAATCACCGTGCAATGCCCGACATTCCATGGTCAACTGGGTGACAGTCTCTGCTTTGCAGATACCACATGATCCTGCCAATCATGAAATCGAGGTCGAGATGAAGCAGCGGCACAGCGCCCGATCACACGAGGCGCGAGCGCACCGACAACTCCAGCCCGCCGACGTCCACAATCGTGGGTCGGGGGCTACTCCGCTGCACATCGTGTCCGACCATCACCCGGGTGGACATCGTGGCCATCACGACCACGGACCCCGCCCCACCGCCCCGCCCGCCGAAGGCACGAACTGGCTCAAGACCAGGGTGTTGCTGTTGAACGCCACCTACGAGCCGCTCACCGCTCTGTCCGCGCGCCGCGCGATCATCCTGCTCATCTGCGACAAGGCCGACGCCATTCATCACAGTGACGAAGGGCCGGTGGTCCACTCCGCCGAGACGGCGGTGGCCATCCCCTCCGTGATCCGCCTGCGCAGCTATGTCCACGTCCCGTACCGCGCCCGGGTGCCGATGACCCGCGCCGCCCTCATGCACCGCGATCGCTACCGCTGCGGTTACTGCGGCGGCAAGGCCGAGACCATCGATCACGTCATCCCGCGCAGCCGCGGCGGGGAACATTCCTGGGAGAACTGCGTCGCCAGCTGCGCGCCGTGCAACCACCGCAAAGCCGACAAGCTGCTCAGCGAGCTGGGCTGGACGCTGCGAGCCCCGCTGGTCTCGCCGAAGGGTCCGCACTGGCGCCTGCTGTCCACCACCGCCGAACTCGATCCCGTGTGGTTGCAGTATCTCGGCGAAGGCGCCGCCTGACCGATCAGGTGTATTCCACCACCAGCGTCGCCCAGGTCGGCGAGGCGAGCGCCTCGAACACGTGCGGCCGGTCACCCGGGTACGCGATGTAATCGCCCGGGTGCAGTTCCACGGGCGCGTCGACCGGTCCGACGAGCGCGCGCCCCTCGGCGAGCAGCACATGTTCGACCACACCGGCGATGTGCGGATCCGACCGGCGCGCATGCCCCGGCTCCGCGGTGATCCGAAACAGATCGCGGCGGGAATTGGCCGGCCCGGCCGCCAGCAGGGTCGCCCGGTATTCGGATTGCTCGGCCGCGACGACCGGGCCCTCACCGGCACGAATCACGTGCACACTCGGGCGCGGTGGGTCGAGCAATCGAGAGAACGGCATATCCAGGGTGACGCACAGCGCCCACAGGGTTTCCAGGCTCGGATTCCCGGTGCCCGATTCCAACTGGGACAGCGTGGATTTCGCGATACCCGCCCGGCCGGCGACCTCGCTCAGCGACAACCCGGCCCGAGTGCGCTCGCGGCGCAGCGCGGCGGCGATCACCGCCTGGGGTGTTGTCGTCGCGTCCTGCTCGGTCATACCCGCTCCGTTTGTTCTGCGTCGCCTGTGGCGCTACGTCTTCGACAGAAAACCATATTGACGGAACCGGGCGCCATGTTCACTATAAACAACATGCGTTCGATATGGCGAACACTCGATCGGGGTGTGATGACCGGCATCGGGGCTGTGTGTCTCGCCGTCGGCGTGATGGGGGTCTCCTACGGGGCGACCGCGGTCGCGTCGGGCTTGCCGATCTGGCTCCCGATCCTGCTCGGGTGCGTGGTGCTCGCCGGAAGCTCGGAATTCCTCTTCATCGGCATCGTCGCCGCCGGGGGCAGTCCGATCGCGGCGGTGCTGGCGGGTTTGCTGGTGAACGCCAGGCATGTGCCGTACGGACTGTCTGTCCCCGACGCGGTGGGCACGGGTTGGCGCAGGTCACTGGGCGTCCATCTGATGAACGACGAGTCGGTCGCCATGACCATCGCGCAGCCCGACGCGCGGCGAAGGCGGGCGGCCTACTGGCTCACCGGCGCGGGGGTGCTGCTCGCCTGGCCCGGCGGCGCGGCCATCGGGGCGTTGATCGGATCGATAATTCCGGACACATCAGCGTTCGGGCTCGACGCGGTGTTTCCCGCAGTCCTGCTCGCGCTGGTGCTGCCTGCTCTGCGGGATCGCACCACCCTCGTCGCGGTGGGTGCGGGCACGGCGATCGCGCTGGCCTGCGCTCCGTTTCTGCCCACCGGACTGCCGGTCCTCCTCGCCCTCTGCGGGGTGCTGGTCGCGGCGCGGGGAAAACCTGAGCAGTCGGCCGCACAGGAAGCCGCGTGATGCTGGCCGCCGGAATCATCGCCCTCGCCGCGGGCACCTACGCGTTTCGCTGGGCCGGGCCCGCGCTGCGCGAGCGGGTGCGCATTCCGGCGCGCGCGGTGCGCATGCTGGAAATCGGCGCCGTCGTGCTGCTGGCCGCGGTGGTGGCCGTGACCACCCTGCCGATCGGCACCGCGAGCCTCGGATTCGCCGTGCCCGCAGGCGTTCTCGTCGGCGGAGTGTTGGCCTGGTACCAACGCCCCATCTTGCTGGTCATGCTCGCCGCCGCCGCGACGGCGGCACTCCTTCGCTCGATGGGCATCCCCTGACGGCCCGAACACGCTTTCTGTCACCTTTTTTCGCGAAGGGCGGCGCCGTCCCCTCCTGCCGACGGCGCCGCCCATACGATCGATCGTTCCCGGCCGTCCACGTGCTACCGGGTCCGCCTCGCGCACAGGAATAACGCCGCGTACGGCACAACCGAGCTCGAGGATGACCGTCCGGAACGAATTCGATTCTCGCGAAAGGCCGGTCCGGCACGTGACTATCCGTCGTCAGCGGATCGTGCGCACGACCGACGGCAGCGCGACCGCCCGTCGGCACCAGTGGGCGCCCCACCCTCGAAGCGTGTCGATGGCGCCGCAACACCCCGCGCAGACAACCGCCGACACGCGCGACCGCTAGCAGCACACCACCCACCGACACCAGCGCGCGACCCACCCTCGAGGCGGGCCGACGGCACCGCGAAACCGCCCCATTGTGGAGCGAAAGTATTGCAAGGCAGCACAATCGGTGGTCCCGGATGCGTCTTCGGTCCCCGACGACACTCGCGCGTCGATAGCCACTTTCGCACCGCTCCTCCGCTGCCGCGGCCACGCGCATCGGCGGGACGCGGCGTCTACGCGGAAGCAGAAAGCTGGAGGTGCACTCGACGACACGGACGTAGACATTCCAGCAGCACATCGGTTTCGGCGCGCGGCACGCTCAATGCGGCAGCAGGGGAATCCCTCCGCCGAGCCGCCGAGCCACGGAGCCGTAGCGGGCGTCGAGGCGCAGCCATGTCCTGGTCGCCCGAACACGCACGATCTCGGTGGGCGGAATACGGCGGGCGTCGGCCTTCTCCCCCGAATGCGGGATGAAGTCCATGGCCGTGAGAGCGAAGACGACCCGCATCGGCACCTGCACCCGGGCGCCCGCGCCGGACACGGTCAGCACCGCCTGATCGAGCAACGAGGCGGGCGGGCCGTGGCTGCTGCCGTGTTCCTTCGCCAGCTGCGCACCCTGCTCGGCGAGTTCCACCAGGGTGCGCGCGGGCACATCGTCGACGTGCGCGAAACCGTCCGTGGGCGGCAGCGCGCCGCGCCACGCGGAATCCATCGAGAATCCCAGGTCGATCGGACCGCCGCTCGCCGAACCGGCCAGCACAAGATCGGCGCCGACGGTCACGTCGTCGACACCGAGTTGGGCAACCACCGTGCGCATGGCCAGCGCCTCGAAACCCGTCGCCACCCAGGCCGCGACGTAGTTCTCCCCGCGGCGGCGCAAGCGCACCACCGCCGCCGGGTCCAGCCGCACGGCCCTGGTCAGAAACGTCGCGAGGTTCTCTCGCTCCGCCGGATCCGGCACATGCAGCACTCGTTGTTCCGCTATCACGGCAGCTCCGCCGTCAGCACTCGACGATCATCGACGCGCGGCCACTCACTCCATCCATTCGGACAGGTAATCACGTTCGGCGTCGGTGAGCCTGCGCAATCGCTGCGCCCGCATGTCGAACGCCGCGATCTGCGTGGAGGCGACCACGGCCGCGGGCGAATCGGGCTGTGCGCCCGCCGCCCGCACCTCGTAGCCGATAGTGAAGTCGACCGCGCGCAACTGCTCGATCCACATGGCGATATCCAGCGGCGTGTCCTCGTGCCGCAGCTGGCCGCGGTAGCGGACCCGCAGGTCGGCGAGTACGCATCCCTCGCGCAGCGGGGCGGTCGGACGGCCGTCCTCGAACAGCCACGGAATCCGCGCCTCCTCCAGCAACGTCACCATCCGGGCATGGTTGACGTGCTGGAACACGTCCATGTCCGACCACCTGACGTCCACCTTGGCGTGGAAACGCCTGGGCAGCACGAGGCTGCCCGCCGCTTTCCCACTTCCGCTCACCGAACTCGTCAACGTGGTACCTCCGATTGAGCGCCCACCCCGCTCACCATGCTCCGCACTTGCCGCGCTGCAACCGACAACGTGGCGAGATCGTGGGTTCCGGACTCGAACAATTCCGACAGCGCCGCCCTGGCTCGGCCGAGGCGGGACTGATTCTTCGACTCCCAGTATGCAATCTTCTCATCCGCCGTCTCCTCGGGGTCGCCGCCGGAGAGCACGTCGAGGGTGAGCGAGCGCAGCGACCCGTACATGTCGTCGCGCAGCGCGAGCCGCGCCAGCGCGTGCCAGCGGTCGCCGCGTTCGAGGTGGCTGACCGCCTGCAACAGCCAGTCGATCTTGAGGTGATCGTTGAGCGCGTAGTACAGCGACCCGACCTCGTCGCCGTCCCGGTCGGTGATGTCGGCGATGTCCACGATGTCCAGCAGCGGGAACAGGTGGAGCAGGCCGAAGACCTCGGTGGCCAGATCGGTCGGCGCGCCGCGGGCGATCAGCTCGGCGGACCGGTCGGTGAGGGTCGACACGTGGTGTCCACGCAGCCATCCCGGCACCTTCGGGGCCAGTTCGCGCACGTCGGCGCGGTACCGGCTGATTTCCGAGCCCACCGCGATCGGCTGCGGCCGGTTGCTCAGCAGCCAGCGGGACGCCCGGTCCAGCGTGCGCTTCGTCTCCAGTTCGAGCAGGTCGCGCACCGACGTGGGCGCGTCGCACGCGCGAATTCGCGTCCACGTCTTGTGCAGGTCGAAGATCCCGCTGGCGGCGGCGAAAGCGCGCACCGCGTCGGTGGTGGTGGCGCCGACCTCCTCGTTCAACCGGTGCGCGTAGGTGATGCCGCCGTAGTCCACCATCTCGTTGGCGATCATGGTGGTGACGATCTCCCGGCGCAGCCGGTGCCGCTTGATCGCCGCCCCGAAGCGGTCGCGCAGCGGTGTCGGGAAGTAGTCCGGCAGCCGCATGGCGAAGTACTGGCTGTCGGGCAGGTCGGAATCGAGCAGATCGGCCTTGAGCGAGAGCTTCACGTGTGCCATCAGATTGGCCAGCTCCGGCGATGCCAGCCCGGAGCCTTCTTCCAGCCTGCGCTTGAGCTCCTGATCGGAGGGCAGCGCCTCGAGTTCGCGATCCAGGCCGCGACGCTCTTCCAGATCCTCGACGAGCCGCATCTGCACGCTCAGCATCTGCGAAGCCTCGGTGCGTGAGATACCCATGAGGAAGTTCTGCGCCACGTTGTCGCGCAGGACCATCTGCGCGACCTCGTCGGTCATCGAGGCCAGCAGCGGATTGCGCTCGTCCGGCGGCAGCTGACCGCCGGAGACGACGGCATCGAGCAGGATCTTGATGTTGACCTCGTGGTCGGAGCAGTCCACGCCCGCCGAATTGTCCAAGGCGTCGGTGTTCATCTTGCCGCCGTTGCGGCAGAACTCGATGCGACCGAGCGCCGTCGCACCGAGGTTGCCGCCCTCGCCGATCACCTTGACCCGCAACTTGTTCCCGTTGACGCGCACCGGGTCGTTGGATTTGTCGCCCACTTCGGCGTTGGTCTCGGTGCTCGCCTTGACGTAGGTGCCGATCCCGCCGTTCCACAGCAGATCGACCGGTGCGAGCAGGATGGCGCGGACCAGATCCGGCGGCGACAGCGAGACGACGTCATCGCCGAGGCCCAGCGCCGCCCTGGCCTGCGGGCTGATCGGCACGGCCTTCACGGTGCGGTCCCACACACCTCCGCCGGAACTGATCAGCGACGTGTCGTAATCCGCCCACGACGACCTCGGCAACGCGAACATCCGCTGCCGCTCCCGATAGGAACGCGCCGCGTCCGGATCGGGATCGAGGAAGATGTGCCGGTGGTCGAACGCCGCCACCAAGCGGATGTGCTCCGACAACAGCATGCCGTTGCCGAAGACGTCGCCGCTCATGTCCCCGACGCCCACCACGGTGAAGTCCTGGGTCTGCGTATCGATGTCCATCTCGCGGAAGTGCCGCTTCACGCTCTCCCACGCGCCCTTGGCGGTGATGCCCATCGCCTTGTGGTCGTACCCCGCGGATCCACCGGAGGCGAACGCGTCGCCCAACCAGAAGCCATAACTCTGCGCGACGTCGTTAGCGATGTCGGAGAACGTCGCGGTGCCCTTGTCGGCCGCCACCACCAGGTAGGTGTCGTCACCATCGCGCCGCACGACTCGGGCCGGGGGCAGCACCTCCCCGCTCGCGCGGTCCACATTATCGGTGACGTCCAGCAGGCCGGAGATGAACGTGCGATAGCAGGCCACGCCTTCGGAACCCAGCGCCTGCCGGTCCGCGACCGGATCGCCTGTGGCCGCGGGCGGTTGCTTCACCACGAAGCCGCCCTTCGCACCCACCGGCACGATCACCGCGTTCTTCACCGCCTGCGCCTTGACCAGACCCAGGATCTCGGTACGGAAGTCCTCCAGGCGGTCCGACCACCGCAACCCGCCACGGGCCACCGGACCGAACCGCAGGTGCACGCCCTCCACCCGAGGCGAGTACACGAAGATCTCGAACTGCGGCTTCGGCCTGGGCAATTCGACGATCTCCCGCGGTTCCACCTTCACCGAGACGTAGTCGCGCGGCTTGCCCTCCGCGTCGGTCACGTAGTAATTGGTGCGCAGCGTCGCCTTGATCAGGCCGAGGATCGCGCGCAGGATGCGGTCCGCGTCCAGGCTGACCACCTCGTCGATCCGGCCGCGCACCTGCGTCTCCAGTTCCGCGGCGTGCTCGGCGGAGACGGTGTCGGGATCGAAGCGCGCCGCGAACAGGTCGACGAACAGGCGCGCGATATCCGGATAGGTGAGCAGCACACGGCAGATATTGGCCTGACTGTACGGAAAACCCGCCTGCTGCAAATACTTCGCGTAGGTGCGCAGGATCGAGACGGCCCGCCACGGCAGCCGGGCGCGCAGCACGAGTTCGTTCAGGCCGTCCGCCTCCGCGCGGCCGTACCACATCGCCTCGAAGGCTTCCACGAACCGCTCCCGCAGCCCGCGCACCTCCGCCTCCAGCACGTCGGCGCGCTTGGAGGACTCCAGCAGTTCCGCGTCCAGATCCCGATCGAGCGAACTGCGCAGCAGCTCCGCGCGGGCGAGCAGGCCGAAGTCGTAGATCCACCGCTCACCGCCTTCGGCGCCGTCGGCGGCCTCCAGCTCGATCTGGTAGGGCCGCTCGTCCACCACCTCGACGCCGAGGCTCTGCAACAGCGGAAGCACCTGGCTCAACGAGATCCCGCTGCCGCCGATGTAGAACGTGAAGCGCCATGAGCCCGGCGCCGAACCCGGCTTGCGGTACAGGTATTGGTCGATACCGCCGTCGCGCAGCCGCTCCAAGCGCACGATGTCCCGCAGCGCGCGGGGCGCGGCGAAATCCTGCTTGTAGCCCTCGGGAAAGGCTTCCGCGTACTGCTGCACCACGGCGGGGTCGAGCACTGTCGACGTGCTCACCTCGTCGTTCAGGCGGTCGTCCCAGGTACGAGTCGCCTCGGCGAGCAGGTTCTGCAGACGCAGCCGGTTGGGCTCGGAAGTGTCGGCGACGGGCGGCGTCCGCCGCGGGGCGCCGTGCTCGGCTTCCGGCATGCGCACCGTGAAATACACGCGCGCCAAATCACTTTCGCCCACTCGCGCGGAGTAGTCGATGGACACCCCACCCAGTTCCCGGACCAGGATCTCCTGCATCTCCAGCCGTGCCCTGGTGGTGTACCGGTCACGGGGCAGGTAGACCAGGCAGGCGACATAGCGGCCGTAGGTGTCCGCGCGCAGGAAAAGGCGCACCTGGCGGCGCAAGCCCACGCTCAGTACGGCGGTGGCGGTGCGGCGCAGCGTCTCGCCGTCGGCGGAGAACAGCTCGGTGCGGGGGAACGACTGGATGACCTCGAGCATCGCCTGCCCGGAGAACGATTCCAGGTCGAATCCGCTCTCCTCGATCGCCGTGCGGACCCGGCGCTCGATCACCGGGATGTCCAGGACGTTCTCGTGTACGGCGGTGACCGTGAAGACGCCGATGAACAAGTGTTCGCCGACCACCGCTCCGTTCGCGTCGAAGTCGGCGACGCTGACGAAGTACGGGTACACCGCACGATGCACGGTGGCCGGAACCAGCCCCTGCGTGAGGGTCAGCAGCGGACGGTCGCCGCCGTTGACCGGCACGTGGAAGTCGGTGCCCACGTCCGGACGCAGTACGCCGAGGCAGGTGGCGGGCAGGACGGTGGTCATCTCCCTGCCCTGGTCGGTGCTCAGCCGGTAGCGCGCGTATCCGAGGAGGGTGAAATTCCCCCCGGCCAGCCAGCGCAGCAGGTTGGCGGTGTCGGTCAGTTCGGCCGGTTCGAACGGCGCCGTCCCGGATCGCGCGGCCCGCTCCAGGTCGTCGGCCAGCTTGCTCTGGGCGTCCTTGATGGCCTCGGTGTCACCGATCACCTGACGCACGTCGTCCACCACATCCGGCATCGCGGATTCGACCTTGGCCAGCAGCGCCGCACTGGTCGACGGGTGCAATTGCACGTGCATCCAGGATTCGCGCAGCCCGGCCGCGCCGGTGCCGTCCACCTCGTGCGCGGCGGCGTGCGTCAGCCGGCCCTGCTCGTCCCGCTCGACCTCGAAGATCGGGTGGATGATCTCGCTGACGCTCACGCCGATCCGGCTCAGCGACGAACTGATCGACTCGACCAGCAGCGGCATATCGTCGGTGACGATCTGCACCGCCGCACCGATTCCGGAAGCGTCATCCGGGTGATAAACCCGGACCAGCGCGCGACCAGGGCGTCGGGTCACGGCCAACTCCAAATGCCTGCGGAAGATCTGGGTGATGCCGGTGATCGCACAGTCCACATCGCCCGCGTCGACGTGGCGGAAGTAGGCTTCCTCGAGCGTCGCGAGTTCGCCGCGCAGTGACTGCGGCAAACCCGCGGCCCACGCCGCGCTGGACAATTCGGACGAGACGGTCATTTTCGCCAACTCCCTCGGATATCGGTTCCGTAACAAAGTGACGCCGGTCCGAGAGTAACTGTGCGCCGAGGACGCGTGGGTGAATTCCCTTTCGACATGCAGGAGTTCACCGCGACCGCGCAGTTCGCCGCTCGTGTGCCGAGATCGCACGCGTTGATCTCGGGCACAGCACAGAATCGGACCCGCGAACGTCAGGTGAGCGCTACAGGTCGTATCCGCGGCGGCAGCGGCGCCGCACCGGTACCTCGGGTCAGCTCGACCACCGCGCCGGCGACCGAAGCCACCGATTGCTCGAACTGCGCCTGCGCATTCACATCTCCACCCTAGCGAGCTACGCGCGGGTAGGTGTCACTCCTGTTTCCGCGTTCGGGGACAAAGACTTTTCGCGCCGTCCCACCGAGAGCGTTCGTCGCCCGCTCCCGGCTCTGTTATCCGGCCTCGCCGCCCCCCACGGCGCATCAGCAAACGCTGGGCAGCAGCAGAAATCACCGCCCGGCCTCCGCGCGTTCTCCCGCGGTGGCAGTGGATCACGCACGGCGAAATCGACTCGCCGACATCCGGTCCGAACTCAGCCCGCACCGAACGGTGGCGGACAGCCGTGGTCGGGCCACTGAATCGCCCCGGTAACAGGAAAAGCGATCCCGCCCGAGGTTGCGCACGAATGTTTCACCGCTCCGGGCAGGGTGGGTGCGTCCTACGTCGTGCACCCACCCGCCACGACGAACTCAGCCGCGGGTCAGCTTGCGGTGCGTCACCCGATGCGGACGGGCCGCGTCCGGGCCGAGCCGCTCGACCTTGTTGGCCTCGTAGGCTTCGAAGTTGCCCTCGAACCAGAACCACTTGGCCTCGTTGTCCGAGTCGCCCTCCCACGCGAGGATGTGGGTGCAGGTGCGGTCGAGGAACCAGCGGTCGTGCGAGATGACCACGGCGCAGCCGGGGAACTTCTCGAGCGCGTTCTCCAGCGAACCCAAGGTCTCCACGTCGAGGTCGTTGGTCGGCTCGTCGAGCAGGATCAGGTTGCCGCCCTGCTTGAGGGTCATCGCCAGATTCAGCCGGTTGCGCTCACCACCGGACAGGACGCCCGCCGGCTTCTGCTGGTCGGGGCCTTTGAAGCCGAACGCGCTCACATAGGCGCGCGACGGCATCTCCTGCTGGCCGACCTCGATGTAGTCCAGCCCGTCGGAGACCACCTGCCAGACCGTCTTCTTCGGGTCGATGCCCGCGCGATTCTGGTCGACGTAACTCAGCTTGACCGTATCGCCGACCTTCACCTCGCCGCTGTCGGGCTGCTCGAGCCCCACGATGGTCTTGAACAGCGTGGTCTTGCCGACGCCGTTCGGCCCGATCACGCCGACGATGCCGTTGCGCGGGAGGGTGAACGACAGGTCCTTGATCAGCTGGCGATCGCCGAAGCCCTTGTCCAGGTGCTCGACCTCCACCACGACGTTGCCCAGACGGGGGCCCGCGGGGATCTGGATCTCCTCGAAGTCCAACTTCCGCATCTTCTCGGCCTCGGCCGCCATCTCCTCGTACCGGCCGAGACGGGCCTTGTTCTTGGCCTGCCTGGCCTTCGCGCCGGAACGGACCCAGGCGAGTTCTTCCTTGAGCCGCTTCTGCAGCTTCTGGTCCTTCTTGCCCTGCACCTCGAGCCGCTCGGCCTTCTTCTCCAGGTAGGTGGAGTAGTTGCCCTCGTAGGGGTAGGCGCGGCCGCGGTCCAGCTCGAGGATCCACTGGGCGACGTTGTCCAGGAAGTACCGGTCGTGGGTGACCGCGAGCACGGCGCCCTGGTACTGCGCCAGGTGCTGCTCGAGCCAGTTCACGCTCTCGGCGTCCAAGTGGTTGGTCGGCTCGTCCAGCAGCAGCAGGTCGGGCTTGCTCAGCAGCAGCTTGCACAGCGCCACCCGGCGGCGCTCACCACCGGAGAGGTTGGTGACCGGCTCGTCCGGCGGCGGGCAGCGCAGCGCGTCCATCGCCTGCTCGAGCTGGGAGTCCAGATCCCACGCGTCGGCGTGATCCAGATCCTCCTGGAGCTTGCCCATCTCCTCCATGAGCTCGTCGGAGTAGTCGGTGGCCATCAGCTCGGCGATCTCGTTGAAGCGATCCAGCTTCACCTTGATCTCGCCCATGCCCTCCTCGACGTTGCCGCGGACGGTCTTCTCCTCGTTGAGCGGCGGTTCCTGCTGCAGGATGCCGACGGTCGCGCCCGGGGCGAGGAAGGCGTCACCGTTGTTCGGCTGGTCCAGGCCGGCCATGATCTTCAGCACGCTGGATTTACCTGCGCCGTTCGGGCCGACGACGCCGATCTTGGCGCCGGGAAGGAAGTTCAAGGTGACATCGTCGAGCACGACTTTGTCGCCGTGCGCCTTGCGAACCTTCTTCATCTGGTAAATGAACTCAGCCATAAGTGTGAAGCCTATCGGTGCGTGAGATGAGGGGACGAAGCAGAGCTACCCTGCCGCCGGGACGAAACCGGTCGTGCGATCAAGCGTCGACAGGCTCGGGTGCGTTGCCGCGTGGCGGTGCCGAACCGGCGGCTGCGACATTCTCCCCCGGCGCATCGCCGTCCGGTACCCGAGCTTCAGCGCTCGGCACCTCGGAAGTATTCCGCGACGACAGGTCGGACAACCGCGTCAGCCGCGCCACACAACGGGACAGGTCCGGTCCGACCACGGTAGCGCGCATCTCCAGGTCCCGTCGTTCCACACCGTCCTTGCTGCGGTACTCGTGGGAGCGCAGGTGGCCGTAGGCGATGACCGGATCGCCGCGCCGCAGGGACGCGTCGACCCCCGCCACCAGCCTGCGCCAGCAGCTGACCGTGAGGTACAAGGTGCCGTTGTCCACCCATTGCCCCGACGCGTGATCCAGCCTGCGCGAATTGCTCGCCAGCCGGAAGGTGACCACCTGCTCGCCGTTGGCGAGGTCGCGCTTGACCGGATGAGTCGCGATCGTTCCGATCACGGTCGCATGAGCCTCGTACATGATTACGCCCCTTCGCATTCGGATCCGGGCCTGCCCGGAATCTCCTCCCCCTCCAGGAGGCTCTTCTAGGGTGCGCCGATCCGCGGGCGCCGAGCGAGCCGATCCGGGAATGTGCACAACTTCCCAAGTTGTGAAGATTGGGCGTTTCACGCAGGGGAGATCAGAACACCGCCACATCGGTATTGGCGCCGCAGAGCACGATGACCGGGCGCTCGTCCGGCTCGGGGACATAGGCTCCGCTGTGCACCGCGGCCAGCGCCGCCGCACCGGCCAGTTCCACCAGGATGCGGAATTCGCGCCACAGATACTCGCGCGCCGCGCTGATCGCGTCGTCGGTGACCAGCAGCGACTGCACACCGTGCCGGCGCGAGACGTCGAGGGCGATATCGCCGATCCGCGTCGGGCCCAGCGCGTCGACGGTGAGCCCGGACGCGACGATGTCCACGGGATGGTCCGCCGTCAACGCCGCGCGCAGGATCGCGGCGCCCTCGGGCTCCACCCCGACGACCTGCTGACGGCGCCCGACCGCCGCCGCGATCCCGGCGACGAGTCCGCCGCCGCCCACCGCGGCCAGCACCGGCGGCCGACCGCGCACCTGCTCCTCGAGTTCCAGCCCGACTACACCGATGCCCGCGACCACCGCGGGCAGGTCGTAGCCGTGCAGCAGCAGCGCGTCGCGTTCGGCGGCCAGCTCGGCCGCGTGCACCGAGGCCTCCGCGTAGGTGGTGCCGTGCCAGAGCACATCGGCGCCGTGCGACCACATCGCGGCGACCTTGGTGTGCGGGGCGGTCTCCGGGACGACGACAGTGCACGACTTGCCCAGTCGCGCGGCGGCGAGCGCGGCCGCGATACCGGCGTTGCCACCGGAGGCGATCACGACATGATCGGCCTGCTCGCCCGACTCCAGCAGCGCGTTGAGGCTGCCGCGGACTTTGAACGTGCCACCGTGCTGGAGATGCTCGAGCTTCATCGTCACCGGCACCGGACCGGAAGGGCTCGCCACGGACGTGTGGAAGACCGGCGTCTTGCGGATCTGCCCCGCCAGCCGCTTGCGCGCGGATCGCACGTGCGACCGTTCCACCCGCCCGACCGGTCTGTGTGGGGAGACCACGGTGGCGCGTTCACTCACTTACGCACTTCTCCATCTCGCTTGGCCAGTTCGGCGTACATCGCGTTGTATGCGGCGAGTGCGGCGTCGTTGTCGCGTTCGGCGGCTCGATCGGTGCGTTGCGCGAGCCGCTTGTCGCTGCGCGACCATTGGATCAGCAAGGCCAGCATCACCACCACCAGAGGGACCTCACCGCTCGCCCAGGCGAGGCTGCCGCCGGTGCGCTGGTCGCCGAGCAGATCGCCGTTCCAGCCGAGCCCGAGGCCGCGGTAGAACCAGCCGCCGAGCACCGTGGTCGTGCTCATCAGCGCGACGCCGAAGAACGCGTGGAACGGCAGCGAGCCGAACACCATGGCGAGCTTGGTCAGCGGTTCGACCTGCCTCGGCTTGGGGTCGATGCCGATCACCACCCAGTAGAACAGGTAACCGCTGAGCAGGAAGTGCGTGTTCATCAGCAGATGCGCGGCGTGCGAGTCGGCGTAGGCGTCGAAGATGCCGCCCAGATACAGCGCGTAGAACCCGGCGACGAAGATCGCCGAGGCCACGATCGGGTGGGTCAGGAAACGCGACACCGGGTTGTGCACGGCGGCCAGCAGCCATTCCCGGGGGCCGGGCACGCCGCCGCGGCCCGCCGGAGGCAGCGCGCGCAACGCCAGCGTCACCGCGCCACCCAGCGCGAACAGGATCGGGGCGAGCATCGACAGCGCCATGTGCGCTCCCATATGCACGCTGAACATCGCGGGCGAGTACCGGCCGACGCCGGAGGAGGTGGCGACGAGCAGCACCACGCACCCGGACAGCCAGGCCAGCGTCCGCCCGGCAGGCCACGCGTCACCCCGCGCTCGCAGCCGCCGCACGCCCAGCAGATACAGCACCGCGAGCACGAGCGACAACGTTCCGAAGATCAGATCGAACCGCCAGTCGAACATCATGCGAGCGATGCTGGGCGGCCCGGCCAGGTCGTAGCCCAGCTCCACTTCGACGGGGGTCGGAACGGAATCCGGAGGTGGCGGCGGCGTGCGGCCGAGCCCGACCGCGAGGCCGATGGTCGCGGCGAAGATCAGCACCTCGACGCCCGCGTAGCGGACCAGCGCCGAGCGGTCGCGAGGATCGGCGGCGAGGGCGGGCAAGGCGGCGCGGCGCTGGAGATAACCGAACGCGCCGAGCACCGCGAGCGCCGCGGCCTTGGCGAGCACCAGCCTGCCGTAGGTGCTGCTGAACAGCTCCTCCAGCGGCACCCGGACCCAGGAGTTGATCACGCCGCTGACCGCGATGACCGCGAATGCCACCGTGGCGGTCAGCGAGAAGCGCCGCGCCGCCAGGTCGGTGTACGCGCCGCCGCGCAAGGCGTGCGCCAGCACCGCGAACAGGCCGCCGACCCAGACGGCGGACCCCACCAGGTGCAGGATCAGGCTGTTGGTCGCCACGTCGTGCGACCCGCCCGAGGACGAATGCCCGGTCAACGCCAGCGGCATCATGGTCGCGATCGCGCCGCCGAGCAGAACCGGAGTCCAGCCCCAGCGCAGCGCGAGCCGGCAGCCGACCGCGACGATCAGCGCGAAGACGACGGTCGTGCGCCAGGCCCCGGCCAGCTCGATCTGACCGATCGCCCGCCACAGACCGTCGGGCCGCAGCACCTCCCCGACCGGCCGGCCCGTGGTGTCCGAGACCGTGAGCGGCACGAGCAGCGCCGCGCAGCATGCCCAGACCACCGCGAAGTTCGATGCCCGGCGCACGGCCCGATACCCGCCGACGTCCAGCAGTCCGTTGCCCTGCGGCGGCACGAGGAACGCCGCGAAGAGCAGCGAACCGACCGTCAGGGCCGCCGCCAGATCGGCGAGCGCCCGCACCGCGGGCAGACCGTAGGTGGTCGCCACGCCCGGGTCGGGGATGCCGAGCAGACTCAGCGCCTGCGCCGCCGACAGCCCCACCACCAGTGCCGCGACCACGGCCGCGATGGCGCCGGCCAGCGCGGTCACCGTCGTGAACGTCGCCCCGGACCGGACAGCCTCGGCTTCGGGAGCGGCGGACGAGGTGGGGGCGGACGACATACGACTGAGCGTAGTTCGGCGAGTAATCCGTGGCCCGGTCGGGTTTGTACCGATATCCTGACCGCGGATCACCACCGGCGCGTCACCTACTGTCTCGGAATGGCTGAAACGTTGCTAACGCTAAGAGTTTGACCACCTGGACGGTCGCTATAATCGACCCGCTGGACAGCACGGCCAATGTCGGCCATCGTGGAACCCGCTGCCTCCGTAGCTCAGTTGGATAGAGCAAGGGCCTTCTAATCCCTAGGTCGCAGGTTCGATTCCTGCCGGGGGCGCAGCACACTGGAGACCTGCAGCTATGCGGGTCTCCAGTGCTATTACCCAGGGAGCGCGAGGCTCAAACACTCGCAGATTCTCCTCCCGCGCGTCTCGACGGCGGGCAGTGTCCGCGATCGAGCCGAAGTTCCCGCGAGACTTGCGAGCCGGTTGCGGGACCGGACACCGCACCACCGCCCCCGCGGCCCGCCCGCTGACCAGCGCGGAGCGCCTGCCGAGCCTCGAACCGTCAACCGCAGACCGCCTCCATCGCTCCGGTCAACAGGCGAATGCCGTGGTCGATCTCGTCGTCGGTGACCGTCAGGGGCGGCATGAGCTTGATCACCTCGTCCGCCGAGCCGGAGGTCTCCACGAGCAGTCCGCGGTCGAACGCGGCCTGGCCGACCTTCTCCGCCAGCGACGCGTCCTCGAAGACGACGCCGTGCACCAGGCCGCGGCCGCGCGCCGAGACCCCCTCGAACGCCTCGGCCAGCCCATCGAGCGCCCGTGCGATCCGCTCCCCCTTGGCGAGGGTCGCGAGTTCCAGCGCCGAATCCGACCAATAGTGCTCGAGCGCCACACGACCGGTGACGAATGCGGCGTTGTTGCCACGGAAGGTGCCGTTGTGCTCGCCGGGCGCCCACTGATCGAGTTCCGGCCTGAACAGCACCAACGCCATCGGCAGGCCGTAGCCGCCGATCGACTTCGACAACGTCACGATATCGGGCGTGATCCCGGCGACCTCGAAGGAGAAGAACGGCCCGGTACGGCCGCAGCCCATCTGGACGTCGTCGACGATCAGCAGGATGCCGCGGGCCGAACACAGCTCGGCCAGTCCGCGCAGCCATTCCGCGCGGGCCACATTGATGCCCCCTTCGCCCTGCACCGTCTCCACGATCACCGCGGCCGGTTTGTCCAGACCGGAGGACGGATCGTCCAGCGCCCTGCGCATCCAGAGCAGGTCGTCGGCGATGCCGAGGTATCCGTCGTAGGGCATGGGCACGGCATGCGCGAGCGGCACCCCCGCGCCGGACCGCTTCGCGGCGTTTCCGGTGACCGCGAGCGCGCCGAGCGACATGCCATGGAAGGCGTTGGTGAAGCTCAGCACGGTCTGGCGCCCGGTGACCTTGCGGGCGAGCTTCAACGCGGCCTCGACCGCGTTCGCTCCGGTCGGCCCGGGGAACTGGACTTTCCAGTCCAGGCCGCGGGGACCGAAGACGTTGTCGCGCAGCGCTTCCAGCAGCTGCCGCTTGGCGACGGTCGACATGTCCAGGCCGTGGGTGATGCCGTCGCCCGCGATGTAGTCCAGCAGCGCCCGCTTGAGCACGGGGTTGTTGTGGCCGTAGTTGAGCGATCCCGCCCCGGCGAAGAAATCCAGGTATTCCTTGCCGGTCTCATCGCGCAGCCACGCTCCGCTGGCGGTGTCGAAGACCGCGGGCCAGCAGCGGCAGTACCCGCGCACGTTGGATTCGAGTGCCTCGAACACAGTCATCTCGGTGACGGTCATCGGCGATCCTTACTCGTCGTGCGCGAGCGCTCCACAATCTGAAGTGACAGTGTTTCTAACATCCGCGACGCCTGGATGTGGCCTTTTCCCCAAACAGCGCAGAGGCCTTTCCTGCGCCCACCTGGGCCGGTAAGGTTGACTCCTTGTGCGCGGGAGACCGGAGGGGGGCGGACAGCGTGCCGTCGGGGGAACGATTTCGCAGCGCCGTCGCCCTCTACACATCGCTCATGGGCGCCGGATTCCGTAGACAGTGGCAATACAAAGCGGCGATGTTCGCGGGACTGTTCACCAACTGTGTGTTCGGGTTCGTCCGCGCCGCCGTCCTTGCCGCGGCGGTGGACGCCGGCGGTGACTTCGGCGGGTACGACCGGGGCAGCATCGGCGCCTACGTATGGCTGTCACAGGGGCTGCTCGGTGCGTTGCAATTCATGGGGACCCTGGGACCACTGGATGATCGGGTGAAGAACGGTGACATCGCCATCGATTTCCTGCGTCCTGTCGATATCCAATGCGGTTATCTCGCGGACGATCTCGGGCGAGCGGCGTGCACCTTCCTGCCGCGTGGCATACCGAGCGTGCTGGTGGGCACGCTCACCTTCGGGCTGGTGATGCCGGTCTCGGCCGGCCCCTACCTGCTCGGCGCGGTGAGTGTCCTACTGGCCGTGATTATTTCGTTCCTGTGCCGGTTCATCGTGGTGCTGATCGGATTCTGGGTCGTGGAGACCCGCGGCATCCGGGTGCTGTACTACACCGGCGGGACCTTCCTGGCCGGGCTCTTCGTCCCGGTGCACATGTTCCCCGCGTGGCTGGGCGCGCTCGCGGCCGCCACACCTTTCCCCTCGATCCTGCAGTCTCCGATCGATGTGCTCTCCGGCCGGATCACCGGTGCGCAAGCGCTTTCCGTCCTCGGCGTTCAGGTGTTCTGGGTGCTGGTGGCCGGGATCGCCGGGCGCGTGCTGCTGATCACCGGCCGGCGCAGGCTGGAGGTGCAGGGTGGTTGAGGTCGCCGCCGCGCGCGCCGGGTCGTGGTCGACACCCTACGTCGCGGTGTTGCGCTCCAGGATCCGCGCACAGCGCAGTTACCGATTGTCCTTCGTCAGTGAGCTGTTGAGCGCCCTGCTGGTCGGCCTGGTCGAGTTGGCAGAAGTCTGGCTGATCTTCCGCGCCGCGCGCGTCCTCGGCGGACTGGATCTGGACGGCGCGCTGTTGCTGTTCGGATTGAGCAACACGAGTTTCGCGCTGTCCCAGGTGCTGTTCGGCCACCTCGACACGCTGCCGGTCCTGATCAGGATGGGCCAGCTCGACGCCTATCATCTGCGACCGCAACCGCTACTGCTGCAACTGATCACCAGCGATGTCTCGCTGCGCAGGTTCGCGCGCGCGTCCGTCTCGATCGTCGCGCTGGCGGCGGGCTTGGTGCGCAACGACATCGCCTGCGACGCGACCACGGCCGCGCTGCTCGCCCTCACGCTCGTCGGCGGTATCGCGCTGTTCGGCGGCGTGTTCGTCTGCGCCGCGGGGTTGCAGTTCTATCTGATCGACGGCTCCGAGCTCACCAACAGCTTCACCTATGGCGGCTCGTTCGCGGCGACACAACCCGCTTCGGTGTTCCCCACCCCCATGCGATTGCTGTTCGGGTTCGCGATCCCGGTCGCGTTCACGGCCTACCTGCCCACCCTCGCGCTGCTGCGCCTGCCCGGCCCGCCACTGCTGCCCGCCTGGCTGGCCTGGCTGACTCCGGTAGCGGCGCTGTGGGTCTGGCTGCTGGCGCTCGGTCTGTGGCGCTCGGGCACTCGGCACTATCAGGGAGGCGGAGGATGAGAACGAGCCGGCGCCCCGGCCCGGAGGCGATCATCGATATGGCGGACCTCACCAGGCAGTTCATCCTGTATCGCAAGAACGGCCGCCGCTGGCGCAGGCGCCGTGAAACGCTCACCGCGGTCGACGGGATGACCGCCAGGATCGAGCGGGGCGCCGCCGTCGGCTACATCGGCGCCAACGGTGCGGGCAAGTCCACCACGATCAAGATGCTCACCGGCATCCTGGTACCCACCTCCGGCACCGTGCGTACCTGCGGGCTGGACCCGGTGCGGCAGCGACGCGAACTGGCGGGCCGGATCGGGGTGGTGTTCGGCCAGCGCTCCCAGCTGTGGTGGGATCTGCCGCTGCGCGAATCGTTCTCGATCCTCGCCGCGATCCACCGATTGGCGCCGGATGCCGCACGCGAGCGCGCGCACGAACTGATCGAGCAACTGGAAATGGCCGACACCCTCGACACACCGGTGCGCCAGCTCTCGCTCGGCCAGCGCATGCGCGCGGAAGTCGCCGCGGCCCTGCTGCATTCGCCCGAGCTGGTGATCCTCGACGAGCCCACGATCGGCCTCGACGTGCTGTCGAAACAACGGTTGCGCGAGTTCCTCCGGGCCGAGCGCGCCGAGCGCGGTACCACCCTGCTGCTCACCACCCACGACATGGGCGACATCGAAAGGCTCTGCGAGCGGGTGCTCGTCGCCGACCACGGCCGCCTGGTGTACGACGGGTCGCTCACCGGATTGGCGGCCACCGTCGGCGCGCGCCGGGTGCTGGTGGTGGACCTGGCCGAACCGGCCCCGGACTTCGACGATCTGCCCTCGGCCCAATTGCTGGGCACCGAAGCCGACGGCATGCGGCAACGGCTGGCCTTCGATCCGGAACAGATCACGGCCGCGCAGTTGCTGGCCGCGGTGTCGGAGCGCGCCGAAGTGCGGGACCTGTCGATCGAGGAGCCCGAGATCGAGGACGTGGTGCGGCGGATCTACGAATCCGCCCGCTGACGAACGGGCGGTTCCGGTGGGCCGGGTTCAGTCGGACTCACGAGCGCCCTGGTCGAGCCGGAAGGGCGGGTACTCGTCCCGCATCAAACCGGCGTAGGCCTGCACTCGGATGATCCAGCGATTGATGCCCATCACGAAGTCGTAGAGGCCCTGCGGGTAACGCGCCGTGAACAGCAAGGCGACCAGCGCGACGATCAGCAGGATGCTCAGCAGCGAAATCGAGGCGCCGCCCCAGTCGTCCCCCTCGCCGCCCGCGAACGCGACGCCACCGCTCACCACCGCGCCGACGATCAGGTAGTGCGGAATGGCCAGCAACCACCACTTCACCAGTACCAGGCCGCGGTGCAACGTCTCCGGGTAGTCGATCTCCAGGTCGGCCGGGTAGTCCGCGTTCGTCCGCAAGCTGAACGGCGGGTATCTGTCGGTGCCGAGCACCGACAAGGAGTAGAAGGTCACCCGCCATCCCCAGCGCATGACGCCGACATTGAAGTCGAACAGGCCCCGCGGGTATTTGCCGGTGATCAGGATCGCGAAGAAGGCGACGACCGTGAGCACCGCGTAGGCGATGTGCAGGAAGAACAGCACGATGTAGTGCGGTATCGCCAGTAGCCATTTGACCAGCCACAACCACCGTGACAGCGCCGGATCCAGATCGCCACGCACGCGAATCGGGTCGGACGGGACGGCGGGCTTCTCGAGCTCCATGAGCAACGCTCCTTACGGCTGCTGTGATCCAACCCACAACCAGTAGGTGTCCTGATTGTCCCGTATCCAGCCGTGTGAGAACGGCACCATCTGATACCGACACGCCAACGAATCAGGGCGCGGAGAGGGCGGTCCGCACACGGCTGGGCCTGAGCCGCAATCGAATCGATCGAGCCGCCACCGACACCGGCGGATCGCGCCCCGGCCGGACTTGTACCATCGGGACGTGACCTTCGGCGCGCTGCGACTACCGGTGACCCGGGTACTCGTGGCTCTCGCGTACACCGCCTGGGTGGTCGCCATCGCGGTGCCCCAGTGTCACGTCTTCACCCACGCCGCCGCCCCCCATGCGCATATCGAAGCGTCCGGCCCGGTCATGGCCTCCTCCGTCACCCAGGCAATCCTCCTCGACCGCCATCAGCACGCCAACGAGCCGGATCGGCACGTTCCCGGCGACGCAGTGCTCGCCGCCCTGCCACGCGCCATCTCGCTGCTGATGCTGCTGCTGGTCGCCTCGGTGCCGGTGCTGCTTGCGGCGCCCGCGGCCGCGCTCGGTGGCGGCGTGCGCGCGCCCCCGATCGCGGCCATCCCGGTGTGTCCGGGCAGAGACAAACTCACTCGATTCGGCATCGATCGGAACTGATCGGTCAGCGTCAGGCCGGAGCCTGCCGGGGCCCGGCCGGTGTTCGTGCGAAGTCCGCACTCACACCGTCGCTACCAGTAGCGACCGCACAGAATCGACGATTCCTCATGACTTCTGCGCTGCAGAACCCGGCTGTGCCCGATCCCGCTGCGCGCGAGCCGCAGACGCCTCCCTCGACACCGCTCGCGAGCCCGGCGAGTCTGCTGACCACCGCCCAGCGCTGTCCGCGTCCGGACACCATGGTGGGCAACACGCCGGTCCTCTGGATCACCGAACCGCTGGGTGACACCACGCCACCGGAGGGCCGCGGCTTCTGGGCCAAGCTCGAAGGCGCCAATCCCGGCGGGATGAAGGACCGGCCCGCGCTGCACATGGTCGAGCGCGCCATCGCGCGCGGCGACCTCGCACCGGGCGCGCCGATCATCGAATCGACCAGCGGCACGCTCGGTCTGGGCCTCGCGCTGGCGGGCATGGTGTACCACCACCCGGTCACACTGGTCACCGACCCCGGCCTGGAACCACTCATGCACCGCATGCTCGCGGCCTACGGTGCGCGGATTGAACTGGTCGCCGAGCCGCACCCGACCGGCGGCTGGCAGCAGGCGCGCCGCGACCGTGTCGCCGAACTGCTGGCCGGGGACCCCCGGGCGTGGTGCCCCGACCAGTACCGCAATCCCGACAATCGCGACGCCTACGAAACCCTGGCGCTCGAGCTGGTGGCCCAGCTGGGCCGGATCGATGTCCTGGTCTGCTCGGTCGGCACGGGCGGCCATTCCGCCGGAATCGCGCGCACGCTGCGCCGATACTTCCCGCATTTGCGTTTGGTCGGCGTCGACGCCGTGGCGTCCACGATCTTCGGCCAGCCCGCGGGACGGCGGCTGATGCGCGGGCTGGGGTCGAGTATTCATCCGGGCAACGTCGACTATGCGGCGTTCGACGAGGTTCACTGGGTCGCGCCCGCGGAAGCGGTGTGGGCCTGCCGCAGGCTCGCCGCGACACACCACGCCAGCGGCGGCTGGAGCGTCGGCGCCGTCACCTTGGTCGCCGGTTGGCTGGCCCGCACCAGCGATCCGGCCACACGGATCGCCGCGATCTTCCCCGACGGCCCGCTGCGCTACTTCGACACCGTCTACAACGACGAGTACTGCCGTGCGCACGGCTTGCTCGGCGTCACGCCGCCCGCCGCACCCCTGCGCATCGCGCATCCGACCGACGCCGTCGTCGACCCGTGGACGCGCTGCACGACGGTCGTCGATCCCCGCGGTGGCGCCGATGCGGAGCGGACGCGATGACCGAGCTGATCGCCACCTTTCGCGGCTTCAACCGCCCCAGCCGCATGCTGATGGTCAATCAGTTCGCCATCAACACCGGGTTCTACATGCTGATGCCCTACCTGGCCGGTTACCTGGCAGGCCCGCTCGGGCTGGCCGCGTGGGCGGTCGGGCTGGTCCTCGGCATCCGGAACTTCGCCCAGCAGGGCATGTTCCTGCTCGGCGGCACCCTGGCCGATCGACTCGGCTACAAACCGCTGATCGTGGCCGGATGTCTGCTGCGCACAGGCGGTTTCGCGCTGCTGGCAGTTGCGGATACGCTCCCGGCGCTGCTTGTCGCCTCGGCAGCGACCGGTTTCGCGGGCGCGCTGTTCAATCCCGCGGTCCGCGCGTATCTGGCGGTGGACTCGGGGTCGCGCCGGGTGGAGGCGTTCGCCGTGTTCAACGTCTTCTATCAGGCGGGCATATTGCTCGGGCCGATCGTCGGGCTCGCGCTGATGGCCGTCGACTTCCGCGCGACCGCCACGGGCGCCGCGGTGGTGTTCGGCGCGCTGACCCTGGCCCAGTTACGCGCGCTCCCGCAGCACACGGCCGCGCCGAAAACCACGTCCGTGCTGGACGATTGGCGCGTCGTACTGGCCAACCGCCCGTTCCTGCTGTTCGCCTCGGCGATGATCAGTTCCTCGGTGCTGGCCTTCCAGGTCTACCTGGCATTGCCCGTGCACGCGGCACGGATCGCGGGCGACTCGGCGACCGCGCTGATGACCGCGGTGTTCGTGCTGTCCGGGTTGATCGCTATCGCCGGGCAGCTGCGCATCACCCGCTGGTTCGGGCAGCGCTGGGGCCGCGCGCACAGCCTGGCACTGGGTATGGCGATTCTCGCGTCCGCGTTCGTACCGCTGGTGGTGATCCCGGGCACCGGCGCGGGCGTGTGGCCTGCGATCGGCGCGCTGCTGCTGACCGCCGTCGTCCTGGGAATCGGTGCGGCGGCGGTCTTCCCGTTCGAGATGGACACCGTGGTCGCACTATCGGGCAACCACCTGGTGGCGACGCACTACGGCCTCTACAACACGATCGTCGGCGTCGGCATCCTGCTCGGGAATCTGGGCATCGGAACGCTGCTCGATGCCACGCGCGAGGCCGGTCTGAGCGCACTGGCGTGGGCGGCGCTGGTCGCCGTCGGCACGGTCGCGGCGGCGGCATTGTTCGCGCTCGCCCGTTCCGGACGGCTCGACGCACCGGTCCCGGTCGGCTGATCGAGCGGGTCGTCCCGGGTGCGTGCCGGCCGGGACGGCCTGGTCAGGCGGGTCCGTTCGACTGCGCCGAATACAGGCTGACCTCGCCGTCCTCGCTCAGGAAGGCGTTGACCAGCATGGTGCGGTTGGCTCGTAGTTCCTCGTGATCCGGGGCGCTGGTGGTGATCGAGATCTGCGGGATGACCGCCCAGTTGACCACGTAGCGCTCCGGCGGGCCGTCGTCATCAGAGAGCCGGGCCAGACGGAAGACCGAGACGGTCTTGCGGACGATCAGATTGCGCACGACCTCGGCGATTCGCTCAGGGTCTTCCAGTGCGAACATGAAGCCGAATGTCAACTCGGGCGATGACACGTAGGCGGGCACGAAGACCGAGGTTAGCCGATCGGACGCGGACGCGCAGCGCTCGGGTCGAATCGGATTGCTGCGCATGCGCTCGAACAATTCGAGAGCGCGCAACCCCTGCGCGGATCCGGTTGACCGATCCGTAACGGAGCATAACAATTTCCCGGCAGCTCTCGGATTCGTACACCAGAGTATTGCGTGGCTTCGGCTATCGCGCTTTCCTGAAAGTGTCCCGATTACTCGGACGTCTTCTCTCGCATCGTCGCGGATTTCCCGGTTTCTCTGCCGTGCTGGTGGACCGTGGGACGACATCCGGATGCGGGACTGCGCCGGAGCCGAGGGGCGCCCCTCCCCGAAATCCCCCTCGGCCCTGGCGCATCCAGGAATCGCCGCGTCGCCGGAGGTATGCCATGCCCACCGAATACGCTCAGCGCGGCCTCGGAGCCGAGGAGCTGCCACCGCCCGCCGCACTGCTTCGCGCGCTCCGCGAAGCCGGCGAGAACCAGCACCGGCACAGCGTGCTGCACGCCGCGCGCATGCTCGTCGACTGCCACGAGCGACGGCAGCTGGCGCTCGAGCGCGCACACGCGCCGGAGGCCTCCAGCGCGCACGTCGCGGCAAGCAGCAGGCAGCTGGAGGACATCGACGGCTGCCGCGCCGAATGGATCGGACGAATCGACGCCTGGGTCGCCGCCAACGTGCAGCACCGGGAGGGCGCCTCGCTGCATACCGAGACACTCGGGGCGGTGATCGATCGAATCGCGGCGAAGTGGGTTGCGGCTCGTCACACTTTGGGCGACGAGATCACGAGTGGGCCGCATCCGGCGCAGGTGGGCGGGGAAGCCCACCTGCGGTGGACGAGGCTGGCCGAACTGATCGACGGCTACCAGGATCTGATCACCGACGTCACCGAGCACCGGCGCCGGCTGCCGGTGTGGTGATCAGCGCGGCTCGTCGACTCCGGGTTCGACGACTTCGGCGTCGAGGAACTCTTCCGTCCGGCTGACCGGCGGCTTCTCGACCGGGACCTCGGCCTCGTCGCCGAGATCGGTATCGAGGTCCCGCTGCGCAGCGGCGTCCCGGCGAGCCGCGGCCGCCGCCTCCCGCATCTCGATCGTGTCGGTGATCCACTCACCGATCTCCCGGGTGACCTCGGCGACGGTGCCCGTGATGATGCCGGCGATATTGCCGACATGCTTGGCGCCGGAGGAGGTCATTTCCTGAATGAGATCTTTGTTGCTTTCGAATTTCCCGATCATTCACACGCCCGCTTCGCTCGCCTGCCGCTGTCGCATCACGATAACACCGGGAGACGGCTCGCTCTCGACCCAGCGCGGCGGCAGTGCGAGCTTGAAGATCTTCTTCCACACCGAGCCGATCTGCTTACCGAGCGGGCCGGTGTTGTACGGCAAACCGTACTTTTCACACAATGCGCGTACAGTCGGCGCCATCTCCGGATAACGGCTCGCGGGCAGGTCCGGGAACAGGTGGTGTTCGATCTGGTGCGACAAATTGCCCGACATGAGATGGAACAGTTTACTGCCGCTGATGTTGGCCGAGCCGAGCATCTGCCGGATGTACCACTCGCCGCGGGTCTCGTCCGCGGTCTCCTCCTCGGTGAACGTCTGTACGCCGGTCGGGAAGTGACCGCAGAAGATGATGGCGAAGGCCCACACGTTGCGCACCAGGTTGGCGGTGACGTTACCGGCCAGGGTGTGGAAGAACAGCGGCCCGGTCAGGGCGGGGAACACCAGGTAGTCCTTGAGCACCTGCTTGCCCGCCTTGCGCCACTGGCCGAGCAGCAGCTTCTTGACCTCCGGCCACTTCTTCTTGCCCGCCAGGATGTTCTCGACCTCGAGGTCGTGGCCCATCACACCCCACTCGAACAGCATCATGAGCACGAAGGCGTACAGCGGCTGACCGAGCCGCAGCACGTTCCACTCCTGGGCCTCGTCCATGCGCAGGATGGAGTAGCCGATGTCGCGGTCCTTGTTGTGGATGTTGGTGTAGGTGTGGTGCAGGTAGTTGTGCGAGTGCTTCCACTGATCGGCCGGGCAGACCGTGTCCCACTCGAACACACGGGAATTCAGGCCGGGCTCGCGCATCCAGTCGTACTGGCCGTGCATCACGTTGTGGCCGATCTCCATGTTGTCCAGGATCTTCGACACGCTCAGCGCGGCCACCGCGGCCAGCCAGACCGGCGGGAGGAAGCCGAGATACATCAGGCCGCGCCCGGCGATCTCGAAGCCGCGCTGCGCCTTGATGATCGAGTACAGGTATTCCCGGTCGCGCTCGCCGAGGTCGGCGACGATCGCGGCGCGCAACTCGTCGAGTTCGCGGCCGAGTTCCTCGATCTGGTCCGGGCTCAGGACCAACGGTCCGTTGTCGGTTTCGGTCAGGATGGTCATGATCGGTTCCCCTTCTTCGATTAGATGTCGACCTCGACGTCGCCGACCGGCGCGCTGATGCACAGCTGGATCGGCTGGTCGGGGTCGCTGTCGGTCTCGCCGGTGCGCAGATTGCGCGTGCAGCCGGAGCGGCGCACCGCGGTGCAGGAGAAACAGATCCCCATGCGGCAGCCGTACTCGGGGCTGAGCCCGGCGGATTCGGCCTGTTCGAGCAGCGGGGCGCCGTTGTTCTGCGTGCTCACGCCGCTGGCCGAGAAGCTCACGGTGCCCTGCGCGTCCGCGGCGTCGGCCGGGGCGAACGAGAGGGTGAACTCCTCGGTGTGCAGCCGGTCTTCCAGCTGCTCGGCCTGATAGATCGTGCGCACCGCGTCCATCAGCGACCGCGGGCCGCAGACATAGGTCTGCGCGTCGGCGAACCACGGCGCCACGCGCTCGAGTTCGTCGTAGTCGAAGTATCCGCTGTTCTGCGGTTGGTGCAGGTCCACCCACGGTGCGGCGGGGTCGACCCGCGCCAGGTCCGGCGCGCGATGCGGATACCGCAGCTCGATGCGGAAGTTCGGGTGCCGCTGCGCGATCGCGTCCAGTTCGGCTCGGTGCGGCAGCACCGCGGGTGACTTCGCGTAGTGCAGGAACACCACCTCGCCCGGATGGTCCTCCGCGGCGAGGGTGCGCAGCATGGACAGCACCGGCGTGATGCCGCTGCCGCCGCTGATCAGCAATACGCGCCGCGGTCGCGGTTCGGGCAGCCGGAACACCCCGTCGGCGGGGGTCAGGTCCACCACCATGCCGGGGGTGGCGTGGCGGTAGAGGTACTGCGAGACCAAGCCGTCCGGATGCGCCTTGACGGTCAGCTGGATGGTGCGATCCCGACCGCCTTCCGGGTTCACCGGCGAATAGCACCGCGTGTGCCGCACACCGTCGATGACCACGCCGATCTGGACGTACTGTCCGGCGACATGGCCCTTCCACTGCCGGGTCGGACGCAGCGTGAGCGTGACCGAACCCGGCGCCGAGCGGCGCACGTGAGTGATTTCGGCCCGCATGTCCCGCACCGTGAGGGTGGGGCGGACCAGTTCCAGATACCGATCCAGCGGGTGTGGCGAGGTCAGGGTCTGCACCAGGTTGATGAGATCCACCATTAGTTACTCCGTGCCTTGTCGGGCTGACGACGTGCGACCGACTTTCAGTGCACGTCTGTACACTCAACTAGTGTGACGGATGATGGGGGCTAGGTGTCAACCGGCGAAACATGTGACTCGAACTACATCTAGGGATAGGTCGAATGGTGAACGGATGTATGCTCACCGGGATGAATGAGCAGGCAGCTACCCGAGGCGAACGCAAGGAGCGGACCAGGCAGGCACTCCTGGACGGCACCCTCGCGCTGGCTGCCGAGCGCGGATTCGCCGCACTCAGCCTGCGGGAGATCGCCCGTTCGGCGGGCATCGTGCCCACGGCGTTCTATCGGCACTTCGCGTCGCTGGAGGACCTCGGCGCCACCCTGGTCGACGACGGCGTCACCGCGCTGCGGCTGGCGCTGCGTGAAGTCCGCCGCAACGCGGACGCGAGCCTGTCGGACACGGTGCGTTTCGTGTTCACGCAGGTAGGGCCGAAACGTGAGCTGTTCGGCTTCCTGACCAGGGAGCGCCACGGCGGGTCCGCGGCGCTGCGCACGGCCATCGCCCGGGAGATCCAGCTGATCGTGCGCGAACTGGTCGCCGACCTCTCCCGGATCCGCGCCCTCGACTCCTGGACGCCACGCGATCTGGAAATCGCCGCCGACCTCATGGTCACCACGGTGACCGACGGGATCGCCGCCTACGTGTCGGCCGCACCGCGCGACGAGCAGACCATCATCGACCGCACCGTCCAGCAGATGCGGTTGATCGCGCTCGGCATGGGCGGCTGGCGTCCTCCGAAGCGGCGCTGATCCGGCGACGGACAGCCGGCGCGCTTCTCACTCGCCCGCCACGCTCACTCGGCGAGCCGCGACTCCTCGGCGTCGTCGCGCTGCGCTACGACCGGATCCGGCGCCCGCACCGGCAGCAGCACGGCGAGCCCTGCCGCCAGCACGACCAGCAGGCCCGCGATACCCGCGCGGTCGGCGTCGAACAGCCAGACGAACAAGCCGAACAGGCTCGGCGCGAGGAAGGAGACCGCGCGCCCGGTGGTCGTGTACAAGCCGAACAGCTGGCCTTCGCGTCCGGGCGGTGCGAGGCGGGTCAGGAACGAGCGCGCCGCAGCCTGCGCAGGTCCGACGAAAACGGTCAGCAGCAAGCCGAAGATCCAGAACATCAGCGGCCCCGACACCACGGCCAAGGCCAGTCCGCACACCAGCATGGCGGCCAGGGACACCACGATGACGATCTTCGGCCCGACCCGGTCGTCGAACCGCCCCGCGACGATCGCGCCCAGCGCCGCGACGACATTGGCGGCTATGCCGAACAGCAGCACATCCGAGTCGGCGATGCCGTAGACCCGCACGGCGAGCACCGCTCCGAAGGTGAACACTCCGGCGAGACCGTCCCGGAACACGGCGCTGGCCACCAGAAAGCCGACCGTGCGCCGGTCGGTACGCCACAGCTCGCGCAGGTCGCGCCACAGCACCCGGTAAGAGCCGAGGAATCCGGCGCTCGCCGCACCGGGATCGGCATCGGTGCGTGGCAGTTCGGGGACCGCGAACAGAACCGGCAGCGCGAAGGCGGCGAACCAGACGGCGGCCAGCACGGCGACCAGGCGGATGTTGAGTCCGTCGTCGGTGGGCATGCCGAGCAGCCCGCGGTTGTCGCCCTCGCCGGAGATGAAGCCGAAGTAGCAGATGAGCAGCAGGAAGATGCCGCCGAAATAGCCCATCGCCCAGCCGAATCCGGAGACCCGGCCGACCGTCGCGGGCGTGGACACCTGGCGCAGCATCGCGTTGTACGGCACGTTGGCCAATTCGAAACAGGCCGACGCGAATGCCAGCAGAGCCAGACCGAGCCACAAGTCGCGATAGTCGTCGTGCACGAAGAACATCAGTGTCATCGCCGCGATGGTCAGCGCGGTCAGCGCACCGAGGGAGCGTTTGCGTTTCGCGGACGCGTCGAAGCGCTGTCCGCTGACCGGCGCGGTCAACGCCACGACCAGGCCCGCAATACCCAGCGCCCACCCCAGCCACGCGCTGGCGGAGACACCGCCGGGTAGGTCGTCGCCGACCTTGTCGGTGAGATACACGGAGAACACGAAGGTGAGGATCACGGCGTTGAATGCCGAAGACCCCCAGTCCCACAGCCCCCACGCCACCACCTGCCCGCGCCCGGCGGCCTGCCCGACTGTCGCCCGGGCGTTCACCTCGGTCATGCGCGCAGCTTAATGCGCGCGGCCCTTCGAGTCCGGTGGAAGCGAGTTCCGGCCCGCGAACCCGAAGTCCGCTATGCACTTAGTTGCATAGTACCGAATGTCACGGCTATTCTCACCGCATGGCACTGGAGCACGCGTTGCTGGTATCGCTGACCGAGCGCGCCGGCTCGGGATACGAGTTGGCGCGGCGCTTCGACAAGTCCATCGGGTACTTCTGGAGCGCGACCCACCAGCAGATCTATCGCGTCCTCAAACGCATGGAGGAGTCCGGCTGGATCGACGGCGAGTCGGTGGTCCAGGAGGGCAGGCCGGACAAGAAGGTGTACTCGGTGAGCGAGGCGGGCCGCGCCGAACTCGCGCGCTGGATCGCCGAACCGAGCGACTCCGGTACCCCGCGCAACGAACTCGCGGTGAAGATCCGCGCCGCCGCCCACGGAGACATCACCGCGTTGCGCGCCGAAGTGGCCCGCCATCGCGACCAGCACGCCCAACGACTCGAGCTGTACCGGCAGATCGAGAAACGTGACTTCCCCGCCCCCGACCGGCTCGGCGGGACGGCCCTGCACCAGTACCTCGTCCTGCGCGCGGGCATCCGCGTGGAGTCGGGGTTCGTCGAATGGTGCGACGAAGTACTGCACGCACTGCACCCGCGCGCGACAGCCCCGCACGCGGATTGACGGAGAAAGGCGACCGCACCGATGAGTTCCTTCCCCCATTTGTTCGAGCCGCTCGATCTCGGCTTCACCACCCTGCGCAACCGAGTGGTGATGGGGTCGATGCACACCGGGCTGGAGGATCGCGCCTGGGACACCCACAGGCTGGCCGCCTACTTCGCCGAGCGCGCACGCGGCGGCGCGGGCCTGATCATCACCGGCGGCTACGCGCCCAACCGCGCGGGCTGGCTACTGCCCTTCGGCGCCAAGCTGACCAACAAGACCGAGGCATACCGGCATCGGACGATCACCAAAGCGGTGCACGCCGAAGGCGGCAAGATCGCCATTCAGATCCTGCACGCGGGTCGCTACTCCTACATGCCGGGCAGTGTGTCGGCATCATCGATCAAGGCGCCGATCAATCCGTTCCGCCCGCGCGCGCTCTCGGCCAAAGGCATCGAGCGGACCATCGACGACTACGCCCGCTGCGCGAAGCTGGCCCAGTTCGCCGGCTACGACGGCTGCGAGATCATGGGTGGTGAAGGCTATTTCATCAACCAGTTCCTCGCACCGCGCACCAACAAGCGCACCGACGCGTGGGGCGGCTCACCGGAGAACCGGCGGCGGATCGCGGTGGAGATCGTGCGCCGCACCCGCGCCGCGGTCGGCCCGGACTTCGTCATCGTGTTCCGGTTGTCCATGGCCGAGCTGGTGGAGAAGGGGCAGACCTTCGACGAGATCGTCGCGCTGGCCCAGGAACTCGAAGCCGCCGGGGCGAACATCCTCAACACCGACATCGGCTGGCACGAGGCGCGGGTGCCCACCATCGTGACCTCGGTGCCGCGCGCCGCCTTCGTGGAATTCACCGCGAAGATCACCGCGCGGGTGGGCATCCCGGTGTGCGCGTCCAACCGGATCAACATGCCCGAAGTGGCCGAGGAGATCCTGACCCGGGGTGACGCGCAGCTCGTTTCGCTGGCCCGCCCGTTCCTCACCGATCCGGAGTGGGCGAACAAGGCCGCGCAGGATCGCGTCGACGAGATCAACACCTGCATCGCGTGCAACCAGGCCTGCCTGGACCACGCCTTCCAGCGCAAGACCGTGTCGTGTCTGCTCAACCCGCGCGCGGGCCACGAGACCGAACTGAAGCTGCTGCCGACCCGCCGCGGCAAGCGCGTCGCCGTGGTCGGCGCGGGACCGGCCGGGCTTTCTGCGGCGGTGAACCTCGCCGAACGCGGCCATCACGTCGAGTTGTTCGAAGCCGACGACAAGATCGGCGGCCAGTTCGACATCGCCCGCCGCATCCCCGGCAAAGAGGAATTCAGCGAGTCGATCCGCTACTACCACCGGATGCTCGAACTCACCGGCGTCACCGTGCACCTGAACAAGCGGGTGGGCGCCGACGAACTCATCGCCGGAGGCTACGACGAGGTGGTCCTCGCCACCGGTGTGCGGCCGCGGATCCCCGACATCCCCGGAATCGACCACCCCATGGTGCTGTCCTACGCCGAACTGGTCCGGGAGGAGAAGCCGGTCGGCAAGCGCGTCGCCGTGATCGGCGCGGGCGGCATCGGCTACGACGTCAGCGAATTCCTCACCGTCGAGGGTCATCCCACGCTCAAGCTGGACGAGTGGAAGGAAGAGTGGGGCGTCACCTCCGAGGACGAGCAGGTCCGCGGACAGCTCACCGCGCCGCGACCGGCTCCCGCGGCACGCGAAGTCGTTCTGCTGCAACGGAAGACGTCCGCGTTCGGCAAAGACCTCGGCAAGACCACCGGATGGGTGCACCGCGCCGCGCTGAAGGCCAAGGGCGTCGAACAGATCGGCGGCGTCAACTACGAACGCATCGACGACAACGGCCTGCACATCAGCTTCGGGGAGAAACGGCAACGGCCACAGCTGATCCCGGTCGACAATGTCGTCGTCTGCGCGGGCCAGGAGTCCGTGCGTGAGCTGGAGGCCCCGCTGCGCGCCGCCGGCGTCAGCCTGCATCTCATCGGCGGCGCGGAACTGGCCGCCGAACTGGACGCCAAACGAGCCATCGACCAGGGCACCCGGCTGGCCGCACGGCTCTGACCGGGCACGGCGGCCGGGCCGGATGCCCGGTCGCCGTTGCCCCGGCGTGGAATACCGCCTCGCCCGGGATCGCGCGGCAGCCTCCGTCGGCGTCCCCTCGCGCGGCATCGCCTAGGCTGCACGGGGTGAGCCTGCCCTCCCCCACCTCCGAGAACCGCGCGGTCGTCACCGGCGCCTCCTCCGGCATCGGCACCGCGCTCGCCGCCGATCTCGCCGCGCGCGGCTACTCGCTGATCCTGGTCGCCCGCCGCGAGGAGCTGCTCACCGAGCTCGCGCAGCGGCTGACCCTGGCCCACGGCATCACCGCCGAGGTGCGCGCCGTCGACCTGGCCGACCGCGACCAGCGCGGCGTGCTGGTGGAGGAACTGGCCGCCCGCGACATCGCCATCCTGTGCAACAACGCGGGCATCGCGACCTTCGGCGCGGTCGCCGAACTCGACCCGGCCTACGAGCGCGCCCAGATGGAACTCAACGCCGTCGCCGTGCACGATCTCACCCTTGCCGTGCTGCCCGGCATGCTGGCCCGGGGCGGTGGCGGCATCCTGATCAGCGGCTCGGCCGCGGGCAACATGCCGATCCCGAACAACACCACCTATGCCGCGAGCAAGGCGTTCGCCAACACCTTCTCCGAATCGCTGCGCGGTGAGCTGAAGGGCTCCGGCGTGCATGTCACGCTGCTGGCGCCCGGCCCGGTGCGCACCGAACTCCCGGACCCCGCCGACGCCTCCATCGTCGACCGGATGGTGCCCGACTTCATGTGGGTCTCCTCGGAGTACACCGCGAAGGTGTCCATCGACGCGCTCGCCCGCAACAAGATGCGCGTGGTCCCGGGCCTGATCAGCAAGGGCATGAGCGTGGCGGGCCAGTACGGCCCGCGCGCGGTCACCGCTCCCATCGCGGGCGCGTTCTACAAGAAGCTCGGCGGCTGACCTCGCTCAGCGGCGCCTGGTGCCGAACAGGCTGCGGGTGATCTGGCGGCCTGCCGCGCTCGCGGCCGAACGCAGGAAGCTGCGCACCGCGGGGTTTTTCATGATCCGCTCGGCGGCGGACTCCTCCTCCTCGCGGGTCGCGGCACGGCCGGGCACGGGAGCGGGTTCCGCCTCCGGCGCCGCCGCGGCCACCTTCGCGGCGAGCAGTTCGTAGGCCGACTCGCGGTCGATGGTCTGGGCGTACTTCGAGGCCAGCGGGCTGGACAGCGCCCGCGATTTGATCGCGTCCGCACCGATGGTGTCCATCAGCGACCGGGGCGGCCGCAGCCTGGTCCAGGCCACCGGCGTCGGCGCGCCCTGCTCGGAGAGCACGGTCACGATCGCCTCGCCGGTGCCGAGGGAGGTCAGCGCCTGCTCCAAGTCGTAGACGCCGGTTCTGGGGTAGGTGCGGACGGTCTTCGCCAACGCCTTCTGGTCGTCCGGGGTGAATGCGCGCAGGGCGTGCTGGATGCGCGCGCCGAGCTGGGAGAGCACCTGGTTCGGGATGTCGGTGGGCAGCTGGGTGCAGAAGAACACGCCAACCCCCTTGGACCGGATCAGCTTGACCGTCTGCTCGACCTGCTCCAGGAACGCCTTCGAGGCGTCGGAGAACAGCAGATGCGCCTCGTCGAAGATGAAGACCAGTGCGGGCTTGTCCACGTCGCCGACCTCGGGCAGCGTCTGGAACAGGTCGGCGAGCACCCACATCAGGAAGGTGGAGAACATCACCGGCCGTGCCGCCTGCGCACCGAGCTCGAAGAGCGTGATCACCCCTTTTCCGTCCACGACCCGCACCAGGTCGGCCGGGTCGAGTTCGGGTTCGCCGAAGAACGTGTCGCCGCCGTCGGCCTCCAGATTCACCAGGGCGCGCAGGATCACCCCGGCGGTGGCCGCGGAGACACCGCCGATACCCTTCAGGTCCTCCTTGCCCTCGGGGCTGGTCAGATGCGTGATCACCGCGCGCAGGTCCTTCAGATCCAGCAGTGCGAGGCCGTTGCGGTCCGCCCAGTGGAAGATCAAGCCGAGGGTGGACTCCTGCGTATCGTTCAGCTCGAGCACCTTGCTCAGCAGCACCGGGCCGAAGGAACTGATCGTCGCGCGGATCGGCAGCCCGGCTCCGGTGGTACCCAATGAGACGAACTCGGTCGGGAAGCCGGTCGGCGCCCAGTCCGCGGCGGCGGTCTCCGCGATGCGTGTGGCGAGCCTGTCGCTCGATCGCCCCGGCTCGGCCAGACCCGACAAGTCGCCTTTGATGTCGGCCAGCACCACCGGAACACCGGCGCTCGACAGCTGCTCCGCGATGCCCTGCAAGGTTTTCGTCTTTCCCGTACCGGTGGCCCCGGCGACCAACCCGTGCCGGTTCACCATCGGCATCGGAATACGGACGTGGGCGGCGGGATCCACCGTTCCGTCGACCACGACGGTGCCCAGTTCCAGCGCGAGGCCTTCGAACGCGTAACCCGCGGCGATCTCTTGTGCGGCGGAGGCGTCTGTCCGCGCGCCGGACGGCTCGTCTCGCGCCACGGACGAACCCGCTCCCGCCTCGGCGGCGACCGTCTGTTCGGCCAGCTCGCGTTCGGCGGCCTCCGCGGCAGCGGCCGCCTCGGCCGCGACCCGCGCCGCCTCGTCGGCCGCCTTGCGCGCCGCGGCCGCCTTCTCCTGAGGGGTGGTCATCGCACGTCCTCCGTCCTGGCTCGACTCGGACTGCTTCACGCAGTGTTTGCTGTCGCACCGAAAACGCCGGGTGCCGATCTGGAAGAAACTGTATCCCCGCCGGTCAGGTTCATGGCCGCATCGGCGTCTGAGCGGTTGCCGTGCCGTACCGCCTGCTCGGGACCTCGGCCCGGCTAATGTTGCACGGGTGTCCGACAAATACATGGTGTGGATGGATTGCGAGATGACCGGCCTGCGCTTGGACAGCGACAAGCTGATCGAGGTGGCCGCGCTCGTGACCGACAGCGATCTCAACATCCTCGGCGAGGGCGTGGACATCGTCATCCACGCCGACGACGACGCGCTGGCCGCGATGCCCGCGGTGGTCGCCGACATGCACGCGCGCTCCGGCCTGACCGAAGAGGTCCGCCGCTCCACCGTCCCCCTGGAAGAGGCCGAGCAGCGGGTGCTCGACTACATCCGCCAGTACATCCCCACCCCGCGGACCGTGCCGCTGGCCGGTAACTCGATCGCCACCGACCGCGGTTTCATCGCCAGGGACATGCCCCTGCTCGACGCCCACCTGCACTACCGGATGGTGGATGTGAGTTCGATCAAGGAGCTGTGCCGCCGCTGGTATCCGCGCATCTACTTCGGCCAGCCGGAAAAGGGACTGAGCCACCGTGCGCTGGCCGACATCCAGGAGTCGATCCGGGAACTGGAGTACTACCGGCGGACCGCGTTCGTCGCGCCGCCCGGCCCTTCCACCACCGAAATCGCCGCCATCGCCGCCGAGGTCTCCGAACTCGCTCCGGAGCGGGCCGAATCAGCCCAGGTCAACGGCTCGCCTGACGCCGATTAGGGAGTGGGCGGGTTGACACGCTAATATCTAGCCCGCCGGTTGTTGACCGGCGATGGTGAGCGTAGTTCAGTTGGTAGAGCACCAGGTTGTGATCCTGGCTGTCGCGGGTTCGAGTCCCGTCGCTCACCCCAGGAGCCCGGACGGCCCCGAGAAATCGGAGCCGTCCGGGTTTTTCTTTTGCGTCTCATTCCGTTCCCCGGCGCACGCTCGCCGCAATGTGAAACGAATATCGTCCAGAATCCGGCACGTCTCCGTAGACTGCGATCCACGTGGGAGGGTGTCGCTGGGGCGCCTCCCGGTTCGATCAGAAAGACACACCTCGTGATGCGTTCCGCGGTTATCGCAGCCTTCGTCGGCACCACACTCCTCACCGGATCCAGCGGAACCGCGGCCGCGGGCATCGGGCTTCCGCCGCTGCCCGCCTCCGGCTCGGCGTCGAGCGGATCGGCGGGCGGCCTTGCCACCACCGGCTCCGCGGGCAGCGGTTCGGCGGGCGGCAAACTGCTGTGCGCGGCGACCGGCAGCGCGATCGCGATCCTGGGCGACGCCCAGTTGGGCTGCAACATGCTGCCGTGAACACAGCCCCGGAATGCCGAACGGGCCACCGGATTACGTTCCGGTGGCCCGTTCGGCGTCCTGCTTCGGCTCAGCGATTGTCGTCCGCGTTGCCCGCCTTCCAGACCGGCCACGGGATGTTCCAGTCACCCAGGCCGTCCACGCCGGACAGGGTGCCGCCCACGGTGTTCTTCACGATCGTGATATCGCCACGCTTGGCGTTCTGGAAGACCCATTGCGCGTTCGCCGGGCTGAGGTTCAGGCAGCCGTGACTGGTGTTGCTGTATCCCTGCGCACCCACCGACCACGGCGCCGAGTGGAAGAAGATGCCGCTGTAGGACAGTCGTGTCGCGAAGTCCACCGGCGTCTTGTACCCGTCCGGCGAGCTGACCGACACGCCGTAGGTCGAGGAGTCCATGATGATCTTCTCGTGCCGGTCGGCGACGATGTAGATGCCGTTGTCGGTGGGCGTGCTGTCCTTGCCCATCGAGGTCGGCATGGTGCGGATCACCTGGCCGTTCTGCTCGACGACCACCTGCTTGGTGTCGTCGTCGGCGGTGAAGACCACCGCGTCGCCGATGGTGAAGAACGAGTGGATGTTGTCCTGGCCGTACAAGCCGTTACCGAGATCACGCCCATAGACGTTCACGTCGATGGTGACTTTCGTCCCCGGCGCCCAGAAGTGCTCCGGCCGCCACCGCACCTCGCGATTGTTCACCCAGTAGAACGCGCCCTCCACCGGCGGCTCGGTGGTGATCTTGATGGCGGACTGCGCCGCCTTCCGGTCCGGAATGTTCTCGTCGAACTGGACGGCCACCGGCTGTCCGATACCCACCACCTCGCCCTCGCCGGGGACCAGGTAGGGCTTGGTCTGATTACCGGGCGAACTCGTGGTGAAGCTCAGCGTCGCGGTATTCGCCCCGCCCAAGCCGATCGCGTCGGCCTTCAACCGGTAGGTCTTGCCGTATCCGAGCACCTCGGTGGTCTCCCACGACCGGCCGTCGGCGGCGAGCTTGCCCTCGATCGACTTGCCCTGCGGGCTGACCAAGGTCACCCCGGTGAACTTGCCGTCCTCCACCTTGAACGTCATCGGGACGCCCGGCGAGACCCCCACCTCGCCGTCCTTCACCGGCGACAGCAGCTTGGGCTTGATCAATTCGGTGATGGGGTTGCGGTCGATGACCGCCTGCGCCGCATCCGTGGCGTCGGATGCCGAACATCCCGTCAGCGCCAAGGCGGCGACCGCGACGACGATCACCGGCCCCGCGACAGTGCGTAGGGACCACCGCGCGGCCGGCTTGCGCTTCTGCCGACCTCGACCAACACTCATTTCCAACCCCGTTTCAAAGTCTCGGTGCTCCAGGACACACCGATGGCTTCGGATACCGACCGCTGCGCTGCGTCACCCCGCCGTGGACGCGGGCGATCGAAACCACAATCGGACATTCTGCCAGTGCGTAACGTCCAGGCCAATGTGAACACCTCGTCCGTCACTGCAGCGTTACCACCTGTAGATCAACCCGCCGATCCCCGGCGTTACCGGCCCACGAGCGCATCGCATCGCGGCCGGTCAGGCCACGATTTCACTTCTGCGGCCCCGGCCTGTTAAGGTTTGTCCCGCACCGGAACACGGAGCACGCGCCATTAGCTCAATTGGCAGAGCAGCTGACTCTTAATCAGCGGGTTCGGGGTTCGAGTCCCTGATGGCGCACATCACGCAAACCGTGCCCTTGTCAGTCATCGGCTGGCAAGGGCACGGTTTTCTCGTCTCCGAATTTCGCCGCGAAACCCGTGACATCACCGTGACCTGGGCCTCTTCCCAGTTGCACCAGTAGTCTCAATTCGGACAGCGATACGCCCGCTGAGCCTCCGAAATCCAGTCATACAGCCGAAAATTTCTGTGATGTACAGCACAAGAGGTTTAACGGCAAACTCCCAGCTTGGATAACGATTCGGCTACCGCGTCCTGGGCTTTCCAAGATCGCCAACGCCTATCATTCAGGTTTCGTTCACCCTCTGTTAACCAAGCGTGACCATTCTGCAATCAGGTCACGAAGCGACCTGAAGTTTGGTCAGCCCGAGGAGTTGTAGACACCGATTCGGTAACGATCACCGGCAGGCAACTGCCCGCCACGTGATCGGCGGAGCGGAATCCGGCAACGGACCCGCGATCCACACTTCCGCCCCGTCTCTTCGCATCGAGATGCGAAGTCCCGCGCGACACCGCGGCCGAGCCCATCGAGGGCGATCCGGCGCCGCACACACGAACCGCGTCGCGTTCCGGGGACATCATCGTCCCCCACAACAAAACCACACAAAAGCACATGGCCGTTTTCGGCGAACGCCC
This sequence comes from Nocardia sp. NPDC047648, assembly GCF_040642815.1. Lineage (NCBI taxonomy): Bacteria > Bacillati > Actinomycetota > Actinomycetes > Mycobacteriales > Nocardiaceae > Nocardia > Nocardia sp. NPDC047648. The sequence goes on from NZ_JBEYSX010000013.1 coordinate 69,293, forward strand.
CGAGCGTACGCCGCAGGATCCGTGCTGCCCAATTGCGGCCCGGATCGAGTAAGTCCCCGATAAAGGAACCGATTCGAATGCCTGACAGACGCCTTTCCACCCTTCGTCGCCCCTCGCTCCGCGAAACCGTCACCGTGGCCGTCGCCGCCGCGGGTGTCGTCGCCGTGGCCGCCTGCTCCGCGGCGTCCGTGGCCGATGACAGCGTCCCGTCTCGCATCGCCATGGTGGCCGAGCAGCAGCCCGAGGCCGCCGCCGCCGCGCCCGCCGTGGTCGCCGCCCCGGTCGCCGAGGCGATCCCCGCGCCGATGCCCGCTCCCGCTCCTGCTCCGGCGCCTGCGCCCGCTCCCGAGCCGATTCCGGCCCCGATGCCCGCCCCGGCCGCGCCGGTCTACGCGGACAACCTGGACGGCTGGATCCATCAGGCGCTCGACATCATGCAGGCCAACGGCATCCCGGGCAGCTACGAGGGCATTCACCGCAACATCATGCGTGAGTCCACCGGCAACCCCCAGGCCATCAACCTGTGGGACTCCAATGCCGCCATGGGCATCCCGTCCAAGGGTCTGCTGCAGGTGATCGACCCCACGTTCGCCACGTACCACGTCGCGGGCACGCCCTTCGACATCTGGGATCCGGTCGCCAACATCGTCGCCGCCTGCAACTACGCCGCGCACCGCTACGGCTCGATGGACAACGTCGACAGCGCGTACTGAGTCCGCCTCGCGCCGCGGCCTCCCCATCCGACGATGGGGAGGCCGCGGCGCATTCCGGCCGGTACGCCCGGTCGGCTAGGGTCGATGCCACCTGCGACCCGTGGACGTGCCCGTGACCGACTACGCACACAACGACGTGGCGGCCAAGAGCCGCGCCGAGAAAGCGCGACGGCTGGCGAGCTACCTCTGGCACCGTGGCATCACCGGCTCCGAGGTGCTCGCGATGACGGCGTCCGTCCGGCGCAAACTGGCCAGGGCCGCCGCGACGAATCCGCCGAGCACCGACGAGACCTGGACTACGGTGGCGCGGTTGCTGACCGAGAAGGACGACTGGGCCGTCCGCCATCCGGAGCATCCCGCGGCTCGACGGGAGCACACCGACGAGAAGCTGCTCTGGGTGAAGCCGCCGATCACGCCGTGGTCCTGATCATCTCCGAAAAACGTTCCAGCACAGGATTTTCCACCTCTACTACCGACTTCCGTAGAGTGGTGTCATGGTTCCGTCGACACCGCCGTCGCGATGACCGAGCGCAAACCGGCGAAGCAGACGTTCGAATCGTGGGTCGACAAGCAGATCCGCGAGGCGGCCGAGCGCGGCGAATTCGACAACCTCCCCGGCACCGGCAAGCCGATTCCCGGGGCGGGTACCGCTTACGACGAAGATTGGTGGCTACGCGGCTATCTACGTCGCGAAGGAGTCGGCAGTGAGGCGCTGTTGCCACCGTCGCTGCTGTTGCGGCGCGATATCGAGCACCTGCCCGAAGACGTGCGCGATGCGACCAGCGAACGGCAGGTGCGGGCCGCGGTGAGCGAACTCAACAGACGCATCGTGGACTGGCTGCGGATGCCGGAAGGACCGTTCGTGCCGATCGCTCCGGTGAACGCGGACGACATCGTCCGGCAGTGGCGCGAGTCCGCCCGGCCGAGGCGCGAGCGGCCGAGCCGCGCGACGGCGGCCCCTTCCCGAGCGGGGGCAGGCGAGGACACCGTGCGGGCCCCGTGGTGGCGTCGATGGCGACGGCGTGACACCGAAGCCGGATAGCGTCACCGCAGGAGCACGAACCGCGCCGCTCATGCGCCGAGTTCGGTCACCTGCTCCACCTCGGCGACCACTTTGTCCGCCAGCCCGCGCAGCACCCGCGCCTCATCCGCCGTCATCGGCTCGATGAAGACGCGACGGACCAGATCGACGTGGTTCGGCGCGGCCCGCTCCAACGCGACGCGCCCTTCCGGCGTGAGCTGGACGATGATTCCGCGGGCATCCTCTTCGGCGGGCCGCCGCTCGACCAGACCGCGCGCGTCCATCCTGGCCAGATGCTTGGACAACCGGCTCTTCTCCCAGCACACCTCGGCGGCCAGTTCCTTGGCGCGCAGACAACCGTTGGGGGCAGCCGACAACGCCACCATCAACTCGTAGTCCGCCAGGGACAGACCGTCCTCGGCCAGGCCGGCCGAAATCGCCCCGTCCAAACGCTGGCGCAGCCGCACATATGCCTGCCAAGTCGCCTGCTCGTCGTCACTCAACCACCGGACCATGGGAATGAAGTGTAGTCACGGTTGGTTGACATGGACACCAACTCCCGAGGAGGTCCCCATGCCCGCCGTCACCGTGCCCGACATCATGGTCCTGCCACGCCTCCCCCGTCTCGACGCGACCCTGCGCGAACGGCCGGTCCGGAGCGTGGTCACCGCGCACAAACAGCGCGAAGGCGCGGGGTTCGAGGTGCGCAGGCCGTTCCCCAGCATGGATCTGCGCGCCGCCGATCCGTTCATCCTGCTCGACCAGATGGGCCCGGTCGCCTACGAACCGCACGAGGCGAAGGGCGCGCCGTGGCATCCGCACCGCGGCTTCGAGACGGTCACCTACATGCTCGACGGCACCATGGTGCACCACGATTCACAGGGCGGCGGCGGCGTCATCGGCGAGGGTGACACCCAGTGGATGACCGCGGGCTCCGGCATCCTGCACGACGAGGTGCCGCCGGAGGAGATGGTCGCCTCGGGCGGGTGGTTCCACGGCATCCAACTCTGGGTGAACCTGCCGCGCGCGCTCAAGTTCGCCGCGCCGCGTTATCAAGACCTGCGCGCTCGCGAACTGACGCTGGTGAGTTCGCACGACGGCGGCGCGCTGGTCCGGCTCATCGCCGGGGAGGTCGGCGGGTTCAGCGGTCCCGGTTCGACCTACACTCCGATCGCCTACGCTCACGCGTCGATCACTCCCGGCGGAGTTTTGGAAACGCCTTGGCCGCAGGATTTTACGGCGATGGCGTACGTGCTCTCCGGCAGCGGCGCGGTCGGCGCGGAACGCAGGCCGCTGAGCGAAGGACAGCTGGCGGTGTTCGGCCGCGGAGACGCGATCAGCGTGACAGCCGATGCGCGCCAAGACAATCGGACCGGAGCGTTCGAAGTGCTGCTGCTGGGCGGACGGCCGATCCGGGAACCGGTGGTGCAGTACGGGCCGTTCGTGATGAACACCCGCGCGGAGATCATCGAAGCGATGGAGGACTACCAGGCCGGGCGCATGGGAAACATCCCCGCACAGCACATCAGCGGTGCCGGTGGGCAGGATCCCCTAATGCCCTAGTTCCGTCCCCCCGAGGTTGACAAGAGAGCGGCCCGTCACAACAGTGGATGCGGCGTCCGGTCGGACGCCGCATCCACCGCAGCAACCACATAGAGGAATACATGAACGTTCGCCGGCTCTCCGTCAGCGCGGCCGTCGCGGGACTGACCTTTCTCGCGGCTCCCGCCGCCCTAGCCGCCCCTCCGTCCGGATCCGCCGGAACGGGTTCCTCGGCCGTCGACACCGGCTCCGCCGCGACCGGCTCGGCCGGTCTGTCGCAGACCGGTTCGGCCGGTGGCGCCTTCGCCAACTGCGACGACGCCCGCAACGCGGGCCGTGCGCCGCTGTTCCGTGGCGAACCGGGCTACGGCCCGCACCTGGATCCCGACGGCGACGGCTTCGCCTGCCCGACGGTCTGAACCGACCGCGAAACGACGACACCCGGTGGGCCATGCCACACCGGGTGTCGTCGTTTTTCCAGCTCAGCGGAAGATTTTGAGCAGCACCAGCCCGACGACCAGAGCGGCGGCGCCGATCAGGCTGTATTTCACCTTCGGCTCGTTCAGCTTCCCGACCACGATCTGCTTGGTGTCGTCCGCGATGCGATGCGGGTCCGCGCGTACCGCGAGTTCGTCGAGCGTGCTCGCCAGCCGAGTGCGGGCGGCCTCGATCTCCTGCTCGATCCGCTCGGTATCCCTTGCCACGTTCCACCCTCCTGTTGTCGATTGCCGTACCCGGTGCACGATCACGCCGCATGCTCGGCCTTTCGTGCGGCACCCGGGGCTCGCGGACGAGTGTATCCGCCGCCACGCCGCACTATCCGGCCGCGCGCGGATCACCTGTCCGGACCTTCGGATACCGTGCTGGAGGTGACCACCAACCAACGACTCTCCCCGGGCGACGCCGCCCCCGAGTTCACGCTTCCCGACGCCGACGGCAAGAACGTCTCACTGTCGGACTACCGCGGTCGCAAGGTGATCGTGTACTTCTACCCCGCCGCGAGCACGCCCGGCTGCACCAAGCAAGCCTGCGACTTCCGCGACAACCTGGCCGACCTGGACGGCGCGGGCATCGACGTGGTGGGTATCTCCCCGGACAAGCCGGCCAAGCTGGCCAAATTCCGCGATGCGGAGCAGTTGACCTTCCCACTGCTGTCGGATCCCGACCGCGCCGTGCTCACCGCCTGGGGCGCCTACGGCGAGAAGACCATGTACGGCAAGACGGTCGTCGGCGTCATCCGCTCGACCTTCCTGGTGGACGAAGAGGGCAAGATCGCCGTCGCGCAGTACAACGTGCGCGCCACCGGCCACGTCGCCAAGTTGCGCCGCGATCTGTCGGTGTAGCCCGCGGGCAGCGAAAAGCCCGGCGCCGCAGGGGCGCCGGGCCGAGATCGGGCCGCGGTTCGGGCGGATCTAGGCCTGCAACACCTGCTGGGCGGCCCACTGCGCCATCAAACGCAGATGCTCGTCCCACCAGTCCGCGGCTTCCGGAGTGAATACGGCGGGCGGTGGGGCCTCGCCGGGGAACAACAGCGCACCGTCGGGCGCGCCCACCACCCGGTCGGCCGGAACCCCGGTACCCGGCACCAGCGGCGCCGAGGCGTTCGTCTCCGGTCCGTTCGTGGCGTCGGCGTCGACCAGCGGCAGCGGACGCGGTGCGGCAGCCCAGCGAGGCTCCGGAAACTGCACTCCGGTCGCGCCGGCATCGGCGCCGGAGCCGAGCGGTCCGTCGGACGACTCGCGCGCCTCGGTATCAACAGGCCGGACCTGGTCTGCCGGATGCGACGCGCCTGCGCCTTCGATCCGGGCGTCCGACACGACGGTCGGCGCAGGCCGCGAGGAGTCGTTCAGCAGGTAACTCCCGCCGACGACCATTCCGCTGGCCAGTACCCCGGCCGCGGCGAACACCGCGACTCCGCCGCGCGCCCGGTGCGGCTCGCTCACCGAGTCGGCGCAGGTGTCGTGCTCCAATCGAACGCTCAACGCCGCGCCCGCGGCGGACGCGAAAGCCCCTATCGTGCACGGGATCACCGGAGCCCCGAATTTCTCGACCGCCGCCAGCACCACCGACCCGGCGCCCGCCGAGCCGATCAGCGCCACCGCGTCCGGCCGCGCGTCGGCCGCGTCCAGCTGCTCCCACGCCGCCGCGACGCCCATGCCGAGCGACCGCGGCGTCGCCCGGCCCGCCTGCCCCACCGCGGCGAGCACCCGGCGGCGGCCGCGGTCGACCAGGGTGAACGCCTGGTACCCGGGCACCACCTCGCAGATCAGCAGGTTGTCGTGGGCCTCGAGCCACGTCATCATGCTCGCCACGCTCAAGTGGGCCGATTTCACCGAGACCATCGAGGCGCTGTGCCACGGACCGGCCGCCAAACGGGTCACGATGGCGCGCCGCTCGGCGGCGTCCCGGTAGGCGACCGCGACGCCCCCGATCGTCCACTCCGAGCCCAGCCCCGCGGCCAGGGCGCTCAGCGCGGCCTCGACCGCCGCGGCCACGTCGGCCTTGCCGTCACCGTCCGCTCGCACCACGCGCCGCAGCAGCACCCGGTCGGCGAGCTTCTTGCCGTCGGCGAGCGCTACCGCGTGCACGGCGCCGCGTTCGGTGGAAACGCCGAGAGTAACCACAGATTCAGCTACCACTGATCACGCCTTCCCTCTGTGCATTGACCGAGCTCACGCTTGCCGAAAGCCATGAGCCCCATGGATTCCCCTGCTCGGAACACACGTCGCGATGCACGCGCGCTCGGTATGTGTTCGGCACCACATCGGTTACGGATGGGTAGCGGAACTCGAGCCGCCTGGATCCGAACGGCGGATGCGCGTATCGCCCACTTGCCGCTACCGTTAGCCTGGATGCGTGGACGTACGCGCGGAGGCCAGGTCGAAGCACCGTGTGGACCCTGCGTTGGAGTTGCAGGACGACCCACAGGAGCTCATGCCGCGACGCCGGCCGACGCAGGAACGCAGCAAACGAAAGTTCGACGCCTTGCTCCAGGCGTCCAGGGAGCTGCTCGTCGAGGTCGGGTTCGAATCGTTCACCTGCGAAGAGGTGGCAGCCAGGGCCGAGGTGCCGATCGGCACGCTGTATCAGTTCTTCGCCAACAAGTACGTCATCGTCTGTGAGCTGAATCGCCAAGACCTGGTTGCGGTTTCCCAGGAACTGGCCGACTTCCACGGCGAGATCCCGTCACTGGACTGGCTGCGGCACATGAACCAGTTCGTCGACCACCTGGCCAACCTCTGGATGACCGACCCGTCCCGCCGGGAAGTGTGGCTGGCCATGCAGTCCACGCCGTCCACCCGGGCCACGGGCGCGATCCACGAGAAGCAGTTCGCCGAGGTCGTGTCGCAGATGCTGCGGCCGCTCACCCCGCGCACCCCGCGGGTGCGGCGCACCATGATGGCCGAAGTACTGGTGCACGTGGTGTATTCGATGCTCAATTTCTCGGTGCAGGACGAGCAGAGCAGCGCGGAAGCGGTCGCCGAACTCAAGCGGCTGATGGTCGCCTACCTGCTCGTCGCGGAGAAGGAGTCGCGCACCGGCAGCGAGCGATGACGGTGGTCCCGGCGGGAACCGGGACCACCGTGCGGCTCATCCGGCGCTGTCGCGGCCTTCGATGAGGTCGGCCAGCTCACCCGGGTCCTCGAGCACCACCATCGCGGCGGCGGTGTCGCCGTCGTGGGTCAGCGACAGATGCACCCGCACCCTGGGCAGGAATTCCGCGGCCAGGCCGTGCAGTTTGATGCTCGGCCTGCCCCACGCGTCGTTGACCACCTCGATCAGCGGATACGGGTTGTCCCCGATCTGCGGGCGGCGGGCGAACCGGGACGATGCCCAGGCTTTGAGCACCGCCTCTTTCGCCGCCCACCGCGCCGCGTAGCTGCGCGCCGGGTCGGTTCCTTTGCTCTGGCAGTAGCGCCGCTCTCCCGCGGTGAAACTCTCCCTGAGCATGGTCGTTCCGGCGCGTTCGAGCTGTTCGGAGAACTCGGAGATGGTCACCAAGTCCAAGCCGATACCGAGGATCGTCATAGGCGGGCAGCCTACGACGTACTCGGCGAGCCCGCGCGCGGACCCGGCGCGGCGAGTTGCCCCGCCGCGCTTCCGGTTACGCGCATCCGATGCCCTTCGCGCGGTAGGAGCCGTCCTGCGCCAGACGCGCCTCCGGCGAGAGCAGCACGTCGGCTTCCAGCTGACGAGCCCGCTTGGCGGGGGTGCCGTCGCCGCCGAGCCTGCGATCCGCGGGACGCTCGTACAGCGGCGCGCCGCCACACATCGCCTCCACGAACCGCTGCCTGCCCGCCAGCTGACGCTCCTGCGCCCTGCGCTGGTACTCCTCGCGCCGTCCCGGCTCGATGGCCTGGATGAACGCCTCCGGGTGCACGACCGCGAGCAGGCCGTTCACGTGGCCGAAGCCGAGGGAGGTGACCAGACCGGCCTTGAGCGGAAGGCGATCGCCGAGCCGCAGCGGCTCGCGCAGCCACACCAGGTGCGGGTAGGCAAGCATCTTCTCGTCGACGCAGTCCAGGCTGCGGTTCGGCGGGATGACACCCTGCTCCAGCACCTGGCACAGGCCGATGAGCTGGAAGGCGGCCGCGCCGCCCTTCGCGTGCCCGGTGAGGGTCTTCTGCGAGACGACGAACAGCGGAGCGCCGTCCGAGCGTCCGATGGCCGTCGCGAGACGCTCGTGCAGCTCCGACTCGTTCGGGTCGTTGGCAGCCGTCGAGGTGTCGTGCTTGGACACCACCGCGATCTCGTCCGGCGTCACGCCGAGCTTGCGGAGCTCGGTCGCCAGCCTGGACTCCGCCCCGCCACGACCGGCGCCCAGCGCGCCCAGACCGGGGGCCGGGATCGAGGTGTGCACACCGTCCGCGAAGGACTGCGCGTACGCCACCACGCCGAGCACCGGCAGACCCATCTCCAGCGCGACGCTGCCGCGCGCCAGCAGGACCGTTCCGCCGCCCTGCGATTCGATGAACCCGCCGCGGCGGCGGTCGTTGGCGCGGGAGAAGTACCGGTCGCTGATGCCCTTGGCGCTCATGGCCGCCGAATCCGCGGTGGCCGACATGTCACCGAAGCCGACGATGCCCTCGATGCCGAGGTCGTCGTAACCGCCCGCAACGACCAGATCGGCCTTGCCGAGCCGGATCTTGTCGACGCCCTCCTCGACCGACACCGCCGCGGTGGCGCAGGCCGCCACCGGGTGCACCATCGCGCCGTAGCTGCCGACGTAGGACTGCACCACGTGCGCCAGCGCCACATTCGGCAGCGCCTCCTGCAGGATGTCGTTCGGGCGCGACTCACCGAGCAGGTTGTCGATGTAGAGCGAGCGCATCGAGGACATGCCGCCCATGCCGGTGCCCTGGGTGTTGGCGACCAGCGAGGGATGCACCCAGCTCATCAGCTCGGCGGGACTGAACCCGGAGCCGATGAACGCGTCCACCGTGCAGACGATGTTCCACAGCGCCACCCGGTCCACCGACGCGGCCATATCGGGCGAGATACCCCAGATGGTGGGGTCCCAGCCGGTCGGGATCTGGCCGCCGACGGTGCGCGAGAGCTTGGCCCGGCGCGGCACCCGGATCTCGGTGCCCGCCTTGCGCGTCACGGTCCAGTCACCCGAGTCGGCGACCGGTGTGATCACCGTGTGCTCCGGATCGGCGGCGTAGAAGGCGCGGGCCTCGGCCTCGCCGCCCACCGTGAACGACAGGTCCTGGTCGAGGAAGACCGAGGTCATCAGCGGCGCCGAGTTGTCGGTCATGGCGCCGTCGTCCTCGTAGCGGCGCACACCGCAGCGGGCGACGACGGCGTCGTGGTAGCGCTCGGCCAGCTCGTGCTCGGGCACGTAGTCGCCGGACTCGGCGTCGTACCAGCCCGGCTTCGGGTCGTTCTCCCAGATGACCATGCCGGTGGTCCAGGCCAGCTCCAGCACGCCCGCCGCCGACAGCTCGTCGGAGACCTCCATCTCGAAGCGAGTGCGCGCCGAACCGTACGGACCGAGTTCGCCCGCACCGACGATGACCACCATGTCGGCCAGGTCCGCGGCCACCTCGCTCCACTCCGGCACCGGCAGCGCGGAGGTCACGGTCGGCGGCGCGGGCAGCGCGGCGATGGTGCGGCCCGCGTCGGCGTCGGTCTCCGCTTCCGCCTGCTCCGCGGCCTGCTTGGCCAGCGCGGGCAGGTCCAGCTTGGCCCGGGCGAGTCCGCCGGTCAGGTCGATCTGCTGCGGGCCGGTCGCGGTCACCTGACGGGCCCGGGAGGTGCACCACTTGAGCAGTTCGTCGGCCATTTCGGTGGTGGACCAGGTCTGCACGCCTGCCTTCTCGACCGCCTCGACCATCGGGTCGTTGTGGCCCATCAGGCCGGTGCCGCGCACCCAGCCGATCAGCGCGTGCACCAGGGTGACCCGGGCCGACCACGACTTCTCGGCCCGCCACTTGGCGACCACCGCGTCCAGCGCCGCCTTCGACTCGCCGTAGGCGCCGTCGCCGCCGAACATGCCGCGGTTGGGCGAACCCGGCAGCACCACATGCAGTTTCGCGTCCACGTCGTAGTCGGCGCCCAGCTTGGACAGCCCGCCGATCAGTCGTTCGACCGACCAGAGCAGCACGCGCATCTCCATTTCGGCGCGCGCGCCCGCGTCGGCGAGATCACCGGCCACCCGCGGCGCCGCGAACGGCAGCAGCAGGGTGGGCGTCATCGCGTCCTTGATCTTGATCTTCGCGCCGCCCGCGCTGTCGACCTGCTCGGTGCCGATCCAGTCGATCAGAGCGTCGACGTCCTGGTAGGACGCCATGTTCGCGGGCAGCACCCACAGGGCCGCGCCGTGGCGGGCGTTGTCCCGGTACAGCTTCCGGTAGAAGCCGAGGCGTTCGTCGTTCAGCGACGAGGTGGTCACCACCACCGTGGCGCCACCGCTGAGCAGCCTGCCGGTCACCGCCGCGGCGATGGATCCCTTGCTGGCACCGGTGATCACCGCGATGTCCGAGGACCACAGTCCGGGCTCTTCGGTGCTCAGCGCCGCCTCTGCGATGCGCTCGTACACACCCGCGAGCACCGAACGCGCCTCGTGCATCGCCCGCTGCCGCCACCAGTTCGCCTGCGCCGCGACGGCTTCGCCCGCGCCGATGAACCCGGTGACCGGTCCGTTCGCGCTGCCCGAGTCGTCGGCCAGCCACAGCCGGGCCAGATCCTCACGCGCCGTTGCCCACCGGTCGTCCAGCAGCACCGCCTTGCGGGCGTCGAACGCGGGCGCGACCAGGCGCGGCCAGTCCGCACCGAGTTCGGCCGACACCAGGTCGACCAGGGAGTCATCGGACGCTTCCGGAGCGGAGACCCGCTCGGACAGTCCGAGCTGTTCGAGCACCACGCGCGCGGCCGTGGCCAGCACGCCGTCGCGCCCGGTGATCTGCTCGGTGAACTCGCCGAGCGCCGCGGCGTCGACGGTCGCGCCGCCACCGCCGCCCGCCGATGGCAGCGACACCGCGACACCGCGGCGGGCCGCGACGGCCTGCACGGCGGCGTCGATGGCCGCGTCGACCGAGGCGGCGTCGCCCAGCGCGCCGGAGACCAGCCCGCCCAGATCACCGCCGCGCACGCTGGTGCCTTCCCTGGTGCCCAGCGACACCTCGGCGGTCACGTGGCTGGCCCACCCGTCACCGAGTTCCCAGACCTTCGTGACCCGATCCGCGATGGCGGCCGGGCGCTTGCCGGACGGGCCGAACACCTTGCGCAGATGATCGCCGATGGCGTCGGTGAGCACCGTGCCGAAGGGACGGTAGGTACGGGCGAGCCGCTCCACCGTCGCCGACAGCGCGCCCATGTCGGCGTCGGCGGCGCCGTCGATCGCGCCGAGCGAGAGCTCGGAGCCGAGGTCGACCAGCAGCTGGTTGCGCCGGGAGGAGACACCGTCGCACAGGCCCTCGATGGTGTCCACGGGGCCGATCTGGTCCAGCCGCAGCTTGGTCCACAGCGCGATCAGCACGCGGGTGGCGTCGGCGGCGGTGAACGCGATGTCGTCCGGACGCGGACCGCCCGAGCTCGGGGCGGGCGCTGCCACGGGAGCGGCGGCGACGGCCGCTGCCGGAGCCGCGGTGGCCGCAGGCTCCTCGACGGGCTCGTCGACCGGCGCGGGGTCGGTGTCGGTCGCGTAGACGATCGCGGCCTCGCGCTCGATGTTGAGCACCTCGACCGTGGCGTCGCCGAACGCGGGCAGCTTCAGAGTCTGGCTGGCCAGGTTCGCCACCGTCGGCGTGGCGCCGAGACCGACCTCGACGAACCGCTCGACGCCGAGACCGCCCTGCGCGGGATCGGTGAACAGCAGGTCCTGCGTCTCGATCCAGCGCACCGGGCTGGCGAACTGCCAGGCCAGCAACTCGACCAGCACCACGCGGCACAGCTCGGTCGGCCGGGCCGCCCAGCTGTCGAAGTCGGCCAGCACGGCGGTGAGCGGCTCGGACGGCACCAGGTCGGCGATCTCTTGGACGAACGCCCGCTCCAGCGAGAACAACCTGGGTACCAGGTTCGGAATGTAGCGGCCGACCAGGACCTCCGGGCGCAGGTCCACCGGAAGCAGCTGCTCGAGCTTCTGCCGGAATTCCGGAACTCCCTTGCGCAGCACCGTCGAGTGGAACGGCACGTCGATGCCGGGGACCAGGATGAACGCCCGCTTGCCGCCGAATTCGGCACGGCGGCGGTCGATCTCCTCCTCCAGCGCCTCCAGTCCGGCCACCGTGCCCGCGATCGCGTACTGCGACCCGCGCAGGTTCAGGTTGACCACCTCGAGGAACTCCCCGACCCGCTCGCCGACTTCCCGGACGAAGCCGACGACCTCCGCGTCGGGCAGCCCGATCTGCGAGGGACGGATCGCGGCCATCCGGTAATCGCTGCGGCCCTGCGCGTCGCGCGGCACCAGCTCGTGCATCGCGGAACCGCGCTGGAACACCACCTCGAGCACCGCCTCCAAGGGGAGCACCCCGGCGACGGCGGCGAGCGCGTTGTACTCGCCCACGGAGTGACCCGCGAGCAGCGCATCCTCGACGAACGCGCCGGCCTCACGCAGTTCCGCCACCTGGGCGACACCGAGAACCGCCATGGCGACCTGGGTGAACTGGGTCAGGTGCAGCACGCCGTCGGGATGCCGGTGCTCGACGCCGCGCGCCTTGAGGTAGGTCGGGTTGTCGCGCACCACGGCCAGGATCGAGAAGCCGAGCGCGGCACGGGTGTGCTTGTCCGCGCGCTCCCAGATCTCCTTGGCCGCCTTCGACCGGGAGCGGGCGTCGAGCCCCATCCCCTTGCGCTGGATGCCCTGACCGGGGAAGGCGTATACGGTCTTCGGCGCCGCGGTGCGACCGGTCGCGGTCATCACCAGTTCGCCTTCGGTCCGGCAGGAGACCTCGACGATCTCGCTGCCCGCGTCGACCGCGACGCGCTCGACGCGCACATCGATCTGCGCGCCGGGGCGGACCATGCCCAGGAACCGGGTGGTCCACGCGGTCAGCCTCCGCGCCGGAGTCGAAGCGGCGGGATCGACCGCCGACACGACGTGCTGCGCGGCGGCCGACAGCCACATGCCGTGCACGATCGGGCTGCCGAGCCCGGCGAGCTTCGCGGCGGAATCGCTGGTGTGGATCGGGTTGTGGTCACCGGAGACGGCGGCGAAGGCGTGCATGGTGCGCGGCGCCACGATCGTGACGTCGCGACGACGCCTGCGCGGCGTGTCGGTGGCCGCGTCGGACACCGTGCCCGCCGCGCGCGGCGGATCGGTCAGTTCGCCCGCGCCGTTGCGCCCGCGGATCGCGAAACGCTCGGTGAGGGTGGCCAGCACCGGCATCGACATCCCGGTCTCGGGCTTGTCCAGCATGGCGGTGATCCGCACGTGCACTTCGACGACGCGGCCGAGGTCGGTGTCCAGGGTCTCCCCCGCCTCCGCGCGCACCGCCAGCACACTGGTCTCGGCGGGCAGCTCACCGGCGAGGTGCACCTGGTGGTCCAAGTGGACCAGGTCCAGCATGCCCTCGATGACGCTCTCGCCCTTCGCGGTTCGGGTCGCGCCGAGCACCGCGAACACGGCTGGCCAGCAGGCGCCGACCAGCACGTCCGGCACGGTACGGCCGAGCGTGCTCAGCGTGGCGGGCAGGCCGGAACCGGTGACGCCGGCGTGGTCGGCGATCAGATCCGGTATCCAGGCCAGGTTCACGTGCGCGACCTTGCCCTTGACCTCCGGAAGATCCTGGCCCGCGGCGACCGCGAGCAGCGCGGCCATGGCCTCGTGCGCGTCGGCCTCGGTGACCACCGGGGCGCCGCCGTTGTAGACCGAGGTCGGCACCGTGATCCGGATGCGCACCGCGTTGCCCGCCAGCAGCGGGACGGTCAGCTCCAGGTAGCTGTTCTCCGGCTCGGGGCCGGTGGTCTCGGCGAGTGTCGCGCCGCTGGGCGGATGCACCGCACCATTACCGTCGACGACCCATTCGGACAGGTCGCCGAGCCGGTGTACCGGGCTGATCGTGGTACGCCCGGCCCACTGGACGTCCGGGGCGGCCAGCACGGCGTCGATCGGGCCGCTGGTGACGCCCGCTGTGCGGCGCGCGTCCACCGCGGCGGGCGTCACGCCCGCACGCACCAGCGAGTACGCGGTGTCCTGTTCGAAGCGGTCGAGCAGCTCGCCGACCGGCTCGTCGACCCGGGTGATGCCCGCGACCGCGACGGTGCCGGGAATGACGCACACCTGATCGGCCGAGTAGCGCGGATCGTGCGCCTGCCACAGCGAATCCGAGCGCCACCAGCGGCGCACGTCGGCGTCGACGACCGGCACGAAGTTCACCGGCTTGCCCGGCGTCTTGCACAACGCGATGAAGAACGGGATGTCGGCCGGGTGCAGCAGGGTCTGCGCCGTCGCGGGGTAGGCGTCCTTCAGGGTGCACAGCGCCGCGACCGGGTCTTCGAAATCCTCGTCGGCGGCGAACAGCGTCGCGATCTCGCCGCGGTCGGCCGGATGCAGCCGGGCCTCGGTGCGGCGCATCATCTCCGCGAACCGTTCGCGCCAGGTGATGTCCAGCCACACCGAGCTGGTGGCCTCCGCGATCGCGTCGCCCAGGTCGCTGCCGCAGTCGAAGTCCTTGCGGCGGTCCAGCCCGACCGCGAGCTCGACGTAGCGCTCCAGCCAGTCCTGGTAGGTCATGGTGGTCAGATCGCCGAAGTACGGCTTGGCGGTGGCGTTCAGCGCCGCGATGATCTCCGCGCGGCGCGCGGCGACCGCGTCGGCGTCGCCCGCGACCTCGTCCAGCAGGCGGCCGGTGCGTGAGGCAGCGTTGTCGATCTCGTGGATGTCGGCGCCCAATTGGCTACGGCCCGAGGCCATTCCGCCGGACGCGGTGCCCGCGCCGACCCAGTCGGGGGTGCCGGGGGTGTCCACCAGCAGTTGCTTGACCTCCGGCGCGGTGGTGGCCTCCAGCGTGGCCATCGCCGCCGTGCCGACCAGCACGCCGTCCAGCGGCATCACGGGATAGCCGTGCCGGACCGCCCACTGGCCGGTGAGGTACTCCGTCGCGCGCTCGGGGGTTCCGATGCCACCACCGACGCACACCACCACGTTCGCGCGGTTGCGCAGTTCGGCGTAGGTGTCCAGCAGCAGGTCGTCCAGGTCTTCCCAGGAGTGGTGGCCACCGGCCTTACCACCCTCGATGTGCATGATCACCGGGTAGTCCGGAACCTCGTCGGCGATCCGCAGCACGGCCCGGATCTGGGCGACGGTGCCCGGCTTGAACGCGACGTGCGAGATGCCGACCTCGGTGAGCTCCTGGATCAGCGCGACGGCTTCCTCCAACTCGGGAATGCCCGCGGTCACGATGACGCCGTCGAACGGGGCGCCTGCCGAGCGGGCCCGCTGCACCAGTCGCTTGCCGCCCAGCTGGAGCTTCCACAGGTAGGGATCGAGGAACAGGGAATTGAACTGCACCGAGCGACCGGGGTGCAGCAGCTTCTTCAGCTCGGTCACCCGGTCGGCGAAGATCTGCTCGGTCACCTGCCCACCGCCGGCCAGCTCCGCCCAGTGGCCCGCGTTCGCCGCGGCCGCGACGATCTTCGCGTCGACCGTGGTCGGGGTCATGCCCGCCAGCAGGATCGGCGAACGTCCGGTCAGCTTGGTGAAGGCGGTCTCGACCACGATGCGCCCATTGGGCAGCCGCACCGGGCGCGGCGCGAACGCCGACCACGGGGTGGCGGGCTCCGGCGCCGCCCCCGGGGTGAGCAGGCTGCGCTGTCCGGCGCGGGTGGCGGCCGCGACCATGCCGAGGCCGGTGCCCTTCAACGTGCCCGAGGTGACGCGGGACAGCAGATCGCCCGGGCCCAGGTCCAGAATCCATTCCGCGCCCGCGGCGATCACGCCTTCGACGACCTCCACCCAGTCGATCGGATCGACCAGGATCTGCCGCGCCAACCGGCCCGCCAGTTCGGCGTCCAGACCGCATTGGGTGGCCCAGCTGCTCACCAGTTCGACAGTGTCGGACAGCGCCGGGTGGTGGAACGCCACGTCGACGGCCACGTCCTCGAAGACCGGAGCGAACACCGAGCCGCCGCGCACCTTGGCGTCGCGCTCACGTGCCTGCTCGTCGTGCATCTGCGCGCACCGCTGGCGCACCCGCTCCAGCTGCGCGGGGGGACCGGAGAGCACCGCGCGCCGACGTCCGTTGCGGATCGAGACCACCACGGACGCGGCGGGATCGGCTCCCTCGCACACCTCGGCCACCACGGCGCGCAACTGCTCGGGATCGACATTCGACACCGCGACCATCGGCGAGCGCTCGCCCACCGGCATCAGCCCGCGCCGCCGCGCCACCAAACCCGCCGCGGCGCCGATCATCTGGGCTACCGCGAGCAGCTCGGCATCACGGGCGCCACCGGCTTCGACCGCCGCGGCGGCGAGCAGGCCCTGCGAGTGCCCGACGATCGCGACCGGCGCGTGCGCCGCCGGATCGAGACCTTGCAATCGCAGCGCGCGCACGGCCGCCACCTGGGTCAGCATCACGCCGGGCATCGAGACGGCGGCCGAACGCAGCACATGCTCGGACGGAGCCGCGGAGGTCTCCCCCTCGTCGGTGTCGGCCAGCTCGTTCTCGAGCATCCAGCCGATCGGGTCGAAGCCGACCGGACGCACCACCAGCAACTGCGCGGCCACCGGCTCGAGCAGCGTGGCCGCCTCGTTGACCAGTGCGGTCAGCTCCGGCTCCAGCGCGCTGTCGCGCCCGATCTCCTCCAGCTCGCTCAACCACTGCGCACCCTGCCCCCCGAAGGCGAGCGCGTACGGCACGCCGTCGAGCAGACGATCCAACAGCGGCGACCGCGCCCCGCCCGACGCGGCCTTCCCGGCGGCGGCTACCGCCTTCGTGCTCTGTCCGGACTCGGTCTTGGTGCTCTCGTTGATCGTCAAGACGCTTCGACTTCCTTCTCCATGCGACATGCCTCGGCGACACGCCGGTCCCTACCGGTTCACGAGTGATCGCGGGTGATCGGCCTGATACGGGCGAGAATGGCACAAAATCATGAGGAAATCCTCACGTTTGCCCTCGCATGTGGCCGCTACTTAGGAGTATTCGTGCACGTACGTACCAGAATAGTGGTGAACATGACTCCGCCTCATGTTTGAACCCGCTGGTCCGTCGGGTTACCAACGCGTACGAAACATGAGCGCCCCTCATGTTGAGGTTGTCCAAATCGTTATAATCCCAGGTAAGGTTACTGACGAGTACGCCACACCCTCCCAATGCTTCGTAATGGGCGAAACGCCCGGTAGAGTTTGGACGGTCGTACCATCAAGCGCGAGTGGCGAAATTGGCAGACGCGCCAGATTTAGGTTCTGGTGTCCACGGACGTAGGGGTTCAAGTCCCCTCTCGCGCACAGAATCACGTCAGTCGTGACACTTTCCGGAGCCGCATGCTGGAGTGCACTCGCGCACGCGGTGGCCACCAGTGGAAACACGCTCTAACCTGCACCGATTCCTGGCACCTCTGCCAGATTGCGACACATCTGCCGCCTGCGAAAAGTTTGCTAGCGGGGGTGGTCGGCGGTGATCGCGCCGGTCATCCCGCCGCAGTCGCCGTTGCAGGAACTCATTTACGGACCGCAGGTCACGAACCGCGTGGTTCGTACCCCGACGGTGATGTCGTCTATGGTCTCTGCACCGTCGGCGACGGAGGCCGCGTCCTCGACAAGCACACCGCCACCGGCCTCGACTGGCGGCCGGGCTCTCGCCTGGAACTGACCCGGCTCGATGCCGGAGTGCTGCCGGCGCGAAGGTCACCGGACGGTCACACCGTCATCGCCACAGGTGGGTACTGCTCGGCATCGACGTCGACGGCCCGAGCACGGGTCAGCGAACTCGGATAGCGAGGCGCCTACACCGCTGAGTTCTCCCGCCGCTCGAACCCGACGGCACCCGCACCCGAGGGAAGCAGTGTTCGCGTCTTTCGTGGCACCCGAACGGACGGTCAACGGTGCGCGTTCATTTTCGGCGTGCCCGCAGCGTCATCGGCGTCAACGTGTAGCCGAATTCAGCTCACTACGTGGCGGCTGTGGATGCGGCGGCGACGATCCAGTTGCCGAATTCCACGGCAAGGTGCCATCGGTGCTGGTGGATGAACCGAGTGGGCAGACTCGCCGGGAACTGCACGGTCAGCAGGGCTTCCATCGTTGCGCGGCGGTTGAGGAATTGGTGTCGTACGCCGCCGATCACGAGGCCGTCGTCGAGCACGGCTTGGCCCGCGATCTGGTGGGGGTAGCGGGGGTCGGCAGGGATGGTCAGCGCTTCGGTGCTGCCGTAGTCGACGAGAAATCGAGTGGCCAGGGGTGACCCGCCGGTGGTTTCGACGACTTCCTGGCGGCCGTCGGGAAGACCGCGCAAGAGGTAGTGGTCGGGGCAGGCGTCGACCATATCGGTCTCGGCGTTGGTGGCGGTGAGGCCGGAGAACCAGGCGGCGAATCGTTCGGCGCTGTAGCCGGGAATCTCCAAGCGGGTGACGGCGTGCTCGGTGCTGCCCCGGCTGAGCGCGACCCCGGTGCGCGTCATCCGCTCGGCGATCTCGAGGTCACGCCTCAGCGCGGCGTACACGCCCGCGTGCCCCAAGCGAGTCTTCATCGAGGTCAACGCGGATCGTTGCGCGTCGAGCGGAGCGCCGAGCAGTCCGTCCAACCGCTTTCCCGGCGCGAGTTCGGCGAAGGCTCGCGATCCCAGACGGCGGGCGAGCTTGGTCAGCACCACCTCGGCCCGGCGGGCTTCCCATGCTCGTACTTGTTCCCGCGAGATTTGTTCGCCGCCAATGTACGTCCGAATCGCGATGGGCTCGCGCATGAGCTTCGCCTTCCTCTCCGTTTTCCGTCCCGACCACTTCCGTCGGCGGGGTGAACCAACGTCGGCCCGCTCGGGAAGCGCGGTCGGCTAACGCCGGGCAGATCAGCGTCAACGTAATCCCACACTCGCACAAACGCAAGTATTTCTGGCGTTAACAGCCCAGCGTTGTGGACAGGGTGATCCGAGTCACCCGCTACGGGGGACTCGACTCCCTGATCGATCGGTTCGCCGTCGCCGTTGACGACATCGCCGCCGCGCCGTCGCCCTGTCGAGGGCGCGCACCCTGATCGGCTCGGACGGACTGCGGGCACTAGTCGCCGCCGAACTCGCGACCTCCCTATCCGCTCGCCGTCATCGGAACCGCCGCACTCGCCGACGGCATCGTCATCCAGGGGCGTGCGGCACCAGTTCCACGACGAGCCCGGCGAGGGCTTCCGCAGCCGTCTTGCGGTGGCCTTCCCGGCGGCCGTTCCGGGCCTGTACATCGCCGAACACGAGTGGCATCTAACCTGCGAGTTCGCCAACTGGATCACCGCGTACCTACGCTGACCGAACTGATCGTGGCCCGGTCCGCCCGTCACCGGCTCGCGTATCGAGTAGAACAGGGGCATGGATCAGCGCGGACGCGACGCGAGCATCGAGGAACTGTCACCGCCCCCGGCCCCGCGCAAGCGGACCGGGGGACGGTCGGCGCGCGTGCGCGACGCGGTACTGACCGCCACGCTGGAGCAGGTAGCCGAACATGGGATCGAGGGGCTGACCATCGGCGATGTCGCGGCCAGGGCGGGCGTCGCGGAAACGACGATCTATCGGCGCTGGGGCACGCGCACGGCCCTGATCGCCGAGACCGTCACCGAATTGGCGGCGGCGGGCAACCCCGCCCCCGATACCGGGACGTTGCGCGGCGATCTCCGGCAACTCGCCGAACAGATCTCCCACCTGATCTCGCGCCCCGGCATCGCGCGGCTGCTGGGCACGACCATCGCCCTGTCGGCCGATCCCGAGGTCGCCGAGGCGCGCCGACGCTTCTGGATCGACCGCTTCGAGCGAACCGCACACGTCATCGGCAGGGCTGTCGACCGAGGGGATCTGCCGTCGGACGTGGATGCCCGCGAAGTACTCGAAACCCTCTCCGCCCCGATATATTTTCGCCTCCTGGTGGTCGATGGTCCGCTCGACGACGAATTCATCGCGCGCTGCATCGAGCACACGCTCATCCTGCACGGGGTGTCCCACTGACGGTCCGCGCCTGGGGCGACCGCGCTCAACCCGAAGCCCATCCCCACTTATCCACATCCGTTCACATGCCACCCTCCACAGCTCACCGCCTCCCTCTTTCTCTAGGCACGTGCACGGATCTGTGCAGTAGGGTCGCGCCAGTGGGTAGCGATAGCCGTTACGCGGCATACGAAGCCGACCTCTGGGAACGATTGGCCGCGTTGCTGCCCTCGGCCGCGGACGCCGAAAGCTTCCGCGCCTGCCGCGAGTCCGGCCACCAGGAAGCAGGGTTGTGGATGCTGACCCAACGGCTGCTCGAGCAGCAGGTGCCCATCAGCGACCGAACACGCGCCGAAATCGAAGTACTTGCCGAGCAATGGGGCGAGCGGCTGGCCCGCCACGACGAAATCATCGCGTGCGTAAGAGATTCCGATAATGAAGCATCCATCCGGCTGCTCCCGGACGATCGGACGACGCCGGTCCCACCAGCCCGGATCGGCATTTATCACCCCCGCTCCGGCGATGCTCCCGGCTACCGCGGACCGTGCTTCGAGAACTCGCCGAATTTCGGGCGGACCGCGGCGAGCAAAGCCACCGCGCGTGACCGGGGTCGATTCGAGTGGACCCGGCATTCTCCGCGTCGAGGCCGAGGTGATGCGGCGTTTCCTCGCGAAACTGTCCGCGAACTACGGCGGCGCGGCCGAATGGTTGCTGACCAACGGGCTCACCACGGTGGAATTGGCACGACTGCGTACAGGCTGACCGCGCCGGATCAGGAGATCGCGCGGTGTGCTGCTGATGGAGGTTGATCAGAACCGGTAGCGGAGGATGCGGGTGCCTTGCCGGGACAGCGCGGTGCTGTGGCTCATGAGCCGGGTGGCCGCGCGCAGTGGCTGGGGAAAGTCGGCGACTTCCGGGGCGCGGGTGAGTAGTTGCTCCTCGACCAAGGTCAGGCCGGCGTTCCAGGTCTCGGGGTGGTGCGGGTCGTCGAAGCCCTGCGCGGCGGTGATGCCGATGGCCTTGATCGTCGGGTGGTACTTCATCGACCAGGCGGCGAAGCGGGTGTAGCCGTTGATGGCGAGTTCGCCGGTGTCGAAGTGCGCGGTCAACTCCTGGGTCATCCGCTGGAAGGTGTCGCCGGGCAGGAACGGCAGCAGGCCCTCGGCGACGATCATGGCCGGCCGGTCGCGAGGCAGCGGGTCGAGCCAGCCCGGTGTGGTCAGATCGGCGCCGATGCGCAGGGACCGGTCCGGGAGGAACTGGGGCCGCAGGTCGACGATGTCGGGGAAGTCGACGTCGTACCAGTCGACGCCGGCGGGCGGGTCGCAGCGGAGGACTCGGGTGTCGAGGCCGCAGCCGAGGTCGAGCACGACGGCGTCAGGGTGGCCGGCGACGAACGTCCGGACCGCCTCGTCGAGTTTCTTGGCGCGTAGGGCGGTGCCGCAGACGAGACTGGGCTTCAGCCCGAGCTTGGCGAAGTCGTAGTCGATCGCGTCGGCGATGCCGGCGGAGTGGATGTCGCCGAGGATCGGGTGGGGAAGCTCGGCGTCCAGAACCCTCGCGTAGAGGGTGAGCAGCAAGGTTTCCCGGAGCGGGTCCAGGTCCAGTCGCAGGCGTTGCACGAGAAGTCCTTACGTTGTCGGAGGATTGCGGGCGGCGATGTCGCGTAGCCAGGTCAGGGACTGCTGGGCGGCGCGGATACGTTCGGTGTGCGGCCCTCTGCCACCGGCGAGTTTCATGCCTTCATCGGCGATGTCGCCGAAGGCGCCGAGGCTGTCGAGCTTGCGCTGGATCACCTTGTGCCAGGCGTCGTCCTCGATGCGGTAGTAGGTGGTGCGGTCACCCGGCACGCGAACCTTGCGAACCAGCCCGATGGCGGCGAGGAAACGCATGTTGGAGGTCAGCGAAGCGCGGCTGGCCTGGATCGTCTCGGCGATCTGGCCGGCGGAGCACTCGGGCGGGTCGCAGATCATCAGCAGGCCGAGGATGCGTCCGGTGATCGGTGCGAGCGCCCATTCCTCCACGCAGAACGTGGCCACCCGCTCGATCCACCGCAGCACCTCATCCCGGTTGTCCTGACTGGACACAGCGCTCCTCCTCAGCCGACTTCTCGGAGCCGTCACTGTGTCATGGCGGCAACCGACTCGCGGGTAGGGGTCGGGGTGACGGTGGCGAGCCGGGTCTTACGCAGGTAGCGGTCGAACCAGTCCACGGCCAGCGCCATCGCCTCGTCGAGGCCGGGACCGGTGTAGAGGCCGAGGACGTCATAGGGCAGCACCTCCAGCCGTTTCGGCTCGCCGGCCCTGGCGAACGCGCTCTGTGCCTCCTCGAGCATGTGGTACGGGTCCCACCCGCCGTTGGCGACCATCAACAGCGGGGTGGGCGCCAGCCGGTGGATGAGGTTTTCCGGCGCGAAGGTGAGCAGGTGCTCGGTGGAGTCGAGTGTTTTCTCGTTGCGGTAGCTGGGGAACATCTCCGCAGCCAGGTCCGGCGTGTCCCGCACGGTCTCCCCGTCCAGACTCAGGTGCGGGACCCTGGCACTGGCTGCGCCCTCGTAGCGGCGCTGCCAGTCCTCGTCCAGCCGGTCGCGCAGCGCCTGCACACCGGCGCGGCCGGCCAACCTCTCCAGGTACCGCCACCCGTTCCACACGCTGGGACTCTGCACCACGACACACTTCACGCGGCGATCGAGCACCGCGGCCTGCACCGCGACCGAGCCGCCGACGCTGACACCCCACAACCCGATCCGTGCCGGGTCCACCTCCGGTCGGCTCTGGAGGTAGGAGATCGCGCTGCGGAAGTCTTCCACCTGCCGCTGCGGATAGTCCTGGCCCCGAGGTTCGCCCTCGCTGGCACCGACGGTGCGGTAGTCGATCGCGAGCACGGCGAACCCGGCGCGCACGAAGTGCGGCGCGAACACGGCCAGCGCCTCCTTGACCATCACCCCGCTGTGCCCGAGCACCAGACCGGGAACCGGGGCGTCCGCCTCCGGCAAATACAGGTCACCGGCACACGAGGTGCCGAGACTGTTGAACCTCGCCTGCACGGGACGCGGAGTCATCGCGACCACCTTCCATACGAACTCAAGCTAGTCAGTTCAGTCTCGACTGAAATTACTAGCAATGTCAAGTGCGCGTTTTCCGGTGCTCCCTAGCGCGAGGTAGTGAAGCAACCGCGACAGCAGCTGGGCCGCTGCTGGCCCGACGCTCCATCCCGTGCCCCCGGCCGCTCGCGGCGCCGCCGAAGACGAGGACCCGCCCGTCCGCCTCCGTTATCTGGCGATCTCCCACCTGATCTCGCGCCCCGGCATCGCGCGGCTGCTGGGCACGACCACCGCCCTGTCGGCCGATCCCGAGGTGCCGACGCTTCTGGGTCGACCGCTTCGAGCGAACCGCGCACGTCATCCGCAGGGCCGTCGACCGCGGGGAACTGCCGTCGGACGTGGATGCCCGCGAAGTATTCGAGCCGGCACGTGCACGGATCTGTGCAGTAGGGTCGCGCCAGTGGGTAGCGATAGCCGATACGCGGCATACGAAGCCGACCTCTGGGAACGATTGGCCGCGTTGCTGCCCTCGGCCGAGGACGCCGAAAGCTTCCGCGCCTGCCGCGAGTCCGGCCACCAGGAAGCAGGGTTGTGGATGCTGACCCAACGGCTACTCGAACAGCAGGTGCCCATCAGCGACCGAACACGCGCCGAAATCGAAGTACTTGCCGAGCAATGGGGCGAGCGGCTGGCCCGCCACGACGAAATCATCGCGTGCGTAAGAGATTCCGATGATGAAGCGTCCATCCGGCTGCTCCCGGACGATCGGACGACGCCGGTCCCACCAGCCCGGATCGGCCTTGCGAACGCTGCCCTGACGGGCCTGCTCGTCGTTCCGTGGCTCGAATGCCTGCGCTGCGGACGAGTGCTGGCGCGAGTCCACGCGCAGGAGCCGTGGGGAGATCTTCGCTATCTGGCTGCTCATTACGTCATCTGGCGTCACACCGCATCGGACGATGCGCTCCAGGTCTTCGATGAGTCCGACCTGCACAGCGCCTTCGAATCGCTGCTTTCCTGTAGCTGATCTCCCGAGCCAGGCATCGCCGGAGATACAAGATGGGGGCGGCAACTGGACGCCGACCGCTCCCGGTGGCACCCATCATGGCCGGCGAATGCGAGTACGCGACCGAGTCGGAGGCGGCTGCGGGCGGGGGGATCTTCGGCCCACGCCCGGAGCCGATGGCCGGACCGCCAGGCCGATACCGGAGACCACTGCTCGGCCTGGGGACGGCCGGGCAGCGGTTGTCCGATCAGGGGCGAGCGGGACGGAGCAGGCGCTGATTCCGGTCGTAGCCGAGGTCGTGGGGCGTCTCGATCCCAGCAGCTGAGCCACCCGGTGGCGTTGTTTCAACTCCGCAATTGCTCCGCAAATTGATCCGTATAGGGCACCGGCCGACCACCTCCCTGTTTCTGCACCTATTTGTCAACGCGCAACTTCTGGAGTGCGGCGAAACAGCGTAGGATTCAACTAGGTCGGGACTGTATCTGGAGCCCTATCATGTTCGAGAGAAAGAATTCACACACGAAGTTCGCCCGGTTGGCCGCCGCCAGCGGTATAGCCGCTGTCGCCGCGATTCCGGTCGTCGCAGCCGCGGCGCAAGCGCCCAGCGCGCACGCAACGACGCCTACCTCCGCAACCCAACTCGTCGACAGCCCCGGCTGGGGTAACGGCGGCGGCTGGGGCAAAGGCGGCGGCTGGGGTAACGGCGGTTGGGGTTGGGGTAACGGCGGCGGCTGGGGTAACGGCGGCTGGGGTAACGGCGGCGGCTGGGGTAACGGCCCAGGCTGGTGGAATTGGTTCAACCCACCCGGCTGGGGTGGCTGGGGCAGCTTCTAGCGCCGGTGACCGAGCCCGGACACGCACAGCGTGCCGGGCTCGGTCGCATCGAGTAGCGATATGCGCGGCCAGGTTCGACCGATCGGGCTGGAACCGGTGACGAGATGAAGATTGTGTGTGTCGGTGGCGGGCCGGCCGGGTTGTACTTCGCCATCTCGATGAAGCGGCGCGACCCGGCGCATGACATCACGGTGATCGACCGCGATCCCCTCGGGTCCACCTATGGCTGGGGCGTCGTGTACTGGGACGACCTGCTCGACATTCT
Source organism: Nocardia sp. NPDC047648 (assembly GCF_040642815.1). NCBI lineage: Bacteria > Bacillati > Actinomycetota > Actinomycetes > Mycobacteriales > Nocardiaceae > Nocardia > Nocardia sp. NPDC047648. The sequence continues at coordinate 94,273 of NZ_JBEYSX010000013.1, forward strand.
GTATCGCAACGACCCCGACAGCGCCCAGGCGGTGCGTGCCGGCTCGGTTCTATGGCGAGAACAGGCAATCCATGTGCGCGACGACCAGACCGCGCATTTCGGGGGCTACGGGTTCAGCATGGGGCGCGCTGCATTGCTCGACGTACTTTCCCGGCGGGCGAGCGACTTGGGCGTCGATGTCCAGCACGGGCAAGAGGTCCACGATCTGTCCGGCTTGGCCGACACCGATCTCATCGTCGCCGCCGACGGCGCGAACAGCAGGGTACGGCAGCTGGGCGATCCTCGTTTCGGCACGTCCGTCACGCTCGGCGAGAATCGATATATCTGGCTCGGTACGGACAAGGTCTTCAGCCGCTTCACCTTCGCCTTCGAGCACACCTCGGCCGGTTGGATCTGGTTCCATGCCTATCCGTCGGTTGCCGAAAAAATCAGCACTTGCATCGTCGAGTGCCAACCACAGACTTGGCACGGACTAGGATTCGATTCCCTGGACAACTCGGAGAACTTGCGTGTTCTGGAGAACATATTCGCGCGCATTCTCGACGGTCACTCGTTGATCAGCAAGACGCGAGGCGAGTTCGCCAGGTGGAGCCGCTTTCCCGAGATAACCAACAATGCCTGGTATCACGACAATGTGGTGCTGCTCGGCGATGCAGCGCACACAACGCATTTCACCATCGGCTCGGGCACCCGGTTGGCAATCGTCGATGCCGTCGTGCTCGCACAGAGCCTGTACGAACATGCCGAGGTCGCCGACGCGCTGGAGAACTACGATGCGCAGCGGCGCGCTGCGCTGCGCCCGATCCAGGCCGCCGCCCGTACCAGCATGATCTGGTTCGAACACGCCGACAGGTATCTCGACCGCAGCGCCGTGCAGTTCGCCTATGCGATGGCGGCTCGACACGGGCCCCAAATGCCGTGGCGCTACCAGCGACACCTGCTCACCCAGATACCCGCTGTGCGCAAGATCCGGCGGGGTATCGACTCCGGGCAGCGGTGGTGGCGGGCTGCCCGACGGGGAGAACTCGCGATGTATCAGGCGCGCCGGTAATCACCGCCGAGCGGCAAGACGCAGGATCCGAGCCATCACGTCCCGGCCGGAGGAGCCCGACAGAGTTCACCCGCAAAGAGTGAGCCGATGATCGCTGGGCGGTTGGGATTCTGGCCTGGGGATCCATTCCTCGCCCAGCAAGTCGAGGACCTCGGCACTGCGGCGGCGGCGCTACCTGCCGGATCCAGCGGCTCCGGTGAGCCCCGGCACCGGCGAGTTGGACACGGGTGGTGCTCGGGCCGATTCCGTAGTTGCCGCCGCGCGCCGCGCTGCGGCCGAGCGCGGGGCAACCGTCACGATCGCAACCCCGCCGCCTCCGGAGTGATGTGTTCGCGCCTGCTGTAGCGGATTCGGTGCTGGCAATGGATAAATTCCCGATGGTCGAGCCGCTGAAGATCGATCTGGATGAGATCACATCACTTGAGGCGCAGTTGAACGAGGGCCGGTCACATCGCGCAAATCAATAGCCTGACATATCTCACCGGCCCACTCGGACAACGCTGACCCCTTCGGTGCGATCGAGGTCGATATCGACGCCGAACCAGCCCAGTTTGGACCCACCGGCTACGACCGTTGCGGGCCCGCGACACCCTCTTCTGACGACACCACGGCCGATGACATGTGATGTAGATCACACAATGGAACGGCGTCTAGAACGGCCACGTCCAAGTGGATGAATAAGAAAGCCTATCCCAGACGGCAACTCAACAGTTGCTGATGTGCATGGATCGCAACACCCAAGGGGGAGATCATGAACCACACGAAACTCACCATCATTGCCTTGATCGCAGCGACGATTCCCGCCGTCATCAGTTCCGCGCCAACAGCTTCCGCACAGCAAGTGTGGGGAGCGTGCGGTATCAGCACTCCCGAAGACAAAGTTGTCGCGAAGTACAGCAAAGCGCGGTTGAACTGCGGGAACACCGACTATGGATTCCGACACATCCAAACCAAGCACGGCGAGGAGTGGCAAGGGCTTGCAGCGATAGAAAACCGCAACTGGCGCGACATCGCTGATCTGGCGATCAGTAAATCGTTGGATACTCCCGACCTCGTTGTCCCGCAGGGCGCTAGAACCTGTTACTCAGGGCAGATATACTTGGTCAACCACGTCAACGGGCAGATCGCGAAAACCGTCGAACCCACAGTCATCGTCGATAACGGCGTCATCGTCACTGCGTTCCCTGGAGGTAAATGTCGTGCCTAGCTCGCACCCCACCACAGCCGAACTGACGCAATCGGTGATCGCGGCAGGCCGCGAGTGGCAGGTGGAGATCTCGTCGTCGGATCAGGGCTTGCAGATCACCGGCCGTGGCGGTGAACGACTGGATCTGCCCATCGAGTTCGCGGTCACGGACGATGAACTGCGCGCCTACTACGTCGAGGTGAGCAAATCCTCGCTCTATCCCGAAGACCAGAAATGGCAACAGTGGCAATCGCTGATGTCCACCCATTTGCTGGAAGCGCTGCACGAGCTCGACCGGCATGACGTGCACTGCGTCATCACCGTCGGCGAGACGGGGTTCACGGCAGTACCGCAACAGCTCAACTAACGCAATCACCCCTGGTGTGGGTCACGAACGAACGTTTCTTTCCCACACCAGGGCCGATCCGACCAGATCGGTCGTCGATTTCGTCGCACGCACCTGAGCGTGGTGCGCGGCGTTACCCAGCTACCCAGTCCTCGAACAGCTGAGGCACACGGGTATGCGAAGAATCGGAAGACAGACGATGAGCTGACCGGCGTATTCGTCGGGGGCACTTCGACTGTGCTGCCGCAGCTACAGGCGCTGGTCGATGCCACCGGCGCCGACGAGCTCTTGGTCAAGACCGATCTGTACAGCCTGAGCGACCGATGCAGGTCATACGAGCTGCTGATGAACGAGACATAACCGCTTACAGCGGTCGGATCATCACCAGCGTCTCCTTGACACATCCGGATCCGTTCGAGTCCGAGGCCGGGTGTAGATCGCTGTCCAGCACTGTGATCGAAGCTGGAGCCATGGTGGAGGAAGCGAGCGGGATTGTGCCATCGGCGGGCAGCCGGTTTCCGCGGCGGCGGTGAGTGCTCTCAGGTCACCGGCCGCGTTTCCTCGGCCCAGCTCGCGAGTAGCCGTAAGGCGGTTTGCGAGGGCGAGCCCTCTTCGACCGTGTGGGCCATCAGCGCTTGGTCCGGATCGTCCGGGAGACGCAGGGTTTCGAAGCCGAGGTCCAGTTCGCCGACCACTGGGTGCCGGTAGACGTACCGGCCGTGGGTCTTGTCCTTCAGCTGGTGCTCGGCCCACGCTTGCCGGAACTCGGGGCTGGCAGCCGAGAGTTCGTCGAGCAGCGCCGCCGTTTCCGGGTCTTCCGGGTGACGCCCGGCGTCGAGCCGGAGGTAGGCGGCCACGTCGCGGGTCTTCTCCGGCCAGTCGGCGTAGAGGCTGCGCATGCCCTCGTCCAGGAAGACCAGGCGGGCCAGGTTCCGCTGGGCGGGCGGTAGTGCGCCGAAGTCCGTGATCAGCGCGGCGGCCAGGCGGTTCCAGGCCAGGACATCGGTGTTGCGGCCGACGATGTACGCGGGCACGTCGGCGGCCGAGTCCAGCAGCCGCCGCAACCCCGGCCGGACCCGCTGCGGCGCATCCGCGCGGTCTCCTTCCGACCAAGGTCGCGCGAGCCGGTAGAGGTGTTGCCGCTCGACCGGACCAACATGACCCCTGCGCCAACCCGAACATTTGTCGCCGATGTTCCCAGGGTCTCGAGCACGGCGCGGACACGGCACACCCGCCATGTTCAACGCCTGCGGCACGCACTGCGCGAGTATTTCCCAGCCGTCGCGCTGGAAGCCTTCGCATCGTGGTGTCACCTCCTCACTTCCGAACGGGATTCTTTCGATGCTGTAGACGGCAACGGGGTCGGCCCCGGGTTCGGGCAATGAAGTGTCCGTCGCCGTCGCTCTCCGAGAACAACAGCCACGAGGAGTTCTCTCCGATCCACTGCTCGGCGGACTTCTTGGTTGGCAGGGCTCGCACAGGGCTGTCAGCGGGGAAGAGCTGGGTTACGCGAGCCAGATGTGCTTCACCCCTTCTTCTCCTCCTCGCGGGGTGATGCGGCTCTGCTCCCAGATCACGAGCACGTCCCCGGGCCTGAGTATCCGGAGAAACTCGCGGTAGCCTGGCCGGTCTTTTGTGGAGTACCGTCAGCCGCCCAGGAAGCGCTGGGTGGCGTCGTAGACGTCGCGTTGGTAGGCACGATCGCGGGAGTGGGCCGAGGACAGCTTCGTGCGTCCGGTGTCCACGCCGCGGACCGCACGGATGTAGCTGCCGCTCGGGTGGGCGGGTCCGGTGGCCGTCGCGACCACCGTGCGCGCCGGCCGCTCCGGTGAGGTCATCAACGGAGCGCCGAGGAGGCCGATCAGGTGCAGCGGACCGCCCGCGCTGCGCTGGAATCCGGTGCGCACGGCCCCGGGGTCCACCGCGTATACCTCGATACGGTCGTGCCACCGTTCGGCCAGCGCGTAGGTGTAGGCGAGGTTGGCGAGTTTGCTCGACGCGTACGCGCGCATCTGCGTCCACTCCCCCGGCAATGTCCAGTCCTCGATCGGACGGGCCCGCGCTTCCAGATACGAGGTCATCATGATCACCCGCGGCGATGAATGCCGCTGTTCACCCATCGGTTTCAGGAGCGATTCCAAGCTGTGGGTAAGTCCGGCGGCCGCAAGGTGGTTGACGGCCACCGTCCGTTCGACGCCGTCCGCGGTGAGGCCGTGCCGATCGAACGCGGCGCCCGCGTTGTTGACCAGGACGCCGAGACCGTCCGGTGCGGCGCGGTGCACTTGATCGACCAGTCGCCGCACCCCCGACCGCGTCTCGAGGTCGGCATCGACGGGAATGAGACCGCCGGGCACGTCGCCCATGCGCGCGGCCGCATCCCGCGCACGCTCCGCGCTGCGCCCGTGCACCAGTACGGTCCAGCCGAGCCGCGCCAGCGCGCGACCGACAGAGAATCCGATACCGCTCGTCGCTCCGGTCACCAGCGCGGTCGAAGCCGACGGGACCGCCAATGGATTCGTTGTGTCCATTGCTCTCATTCTCGGAGCGCAGAATGGAATGGCAATACCAAAATCGAGTTCGGAGATCCCAATGCCTGCGTCCACCGACACCCTGACCGCCAAAGGACTGCGTAGCCGCGCCAGGATCGTCGACGCCGCCGCGCGCCTGATGCTCGCGAACGGTGCGCGCGGCACTACGATGGAGGCGATCCAGCACGAGGCGGGCGTCAGCGCCTCGCAGCTCTATCACTACTTCGACAACAAACGGGACCTGCTGGCGGCGGTCATTCAATCCAGCACGGAGGTCGTGGCCGCCAACAAGTGGCTGCTCGATATGCGCTCGCTGCAGGATCTGCGCGCGTGGCGGGACGCGGTGGTCGCCGCGGCGCGCGCGACCGGCTGCCGCACAGGGTGTCCGCTGGCCTCGTTCGCCGAGGACATCCCCGACACCGATCCGGAACTCCTCGAACTGGTGGCCGCCGGATTACGCCGCCTCACCGCCGCCGTGGCCGAGGGCCTCACCGCCATGCGCGATGCGGGAGAACTGCGCGAGGACACCGATATCGACCGCCTAGCGCTCGTCGTCGTCACCGCCTACGAGGGCGGCATGCTCGTCTCCCGGGCCCAGCGCGAACCCGCGCCGCTGGAGGCGGCGCTCGACGCCGCCGTCGCCTGCGTCGAGACACAGGCTGCTCGCACGGATCGGTGACGTCGAACGAATCGCGGCCCCAGTGACAGCCCACACCGATCCCCACGACCACCTACTTCGCAACACGACCTACGTGTGAATTTGCGCGGCTACGGCTTCGTTGGAATGTTGCCGTGTTCCAGATAGAGCGGAACATGGCCTGCCAGTAGAGTTTTCGTTGTTTCCGTCAGTCGGCGAGCTAGTACTTCAGCAGGATTCGTGCATTCGCCGCGCCGAATCACGGGGCTGCTGTAGGGATAGGTGACACTGTCGTCTCCCTCCCCGTACGCGGGCATTTGAGGAGTGCGTAACCGACGTGTCACCCCGGCCAGCTGCGCGAGTTCTTCCCTGCGCGGCCCGGGAACGCGGCGCCGACCGCCGTAGTCCGGCAGGCCGAGTTCCTCGGGCCGCAAGCGCGCCCGCCGGGATCGCAGGAATTCGCCGAGTTCTGCCCGTCTGTCCAGTGGCACGTGGCCAGTATCCCCGCACCCGCTGGCGCGAACCTGGTCACGTGGTGCCCAGGCTCCGGCTGGCACTGGGTAGCCCTCGTCGCGGCGGTCAGGGTTGGAAACACGGAAACAACACCGAGAAGAAAAGAGCATTCATATCGCGGGTCGGGGTTCCGGACCGGGGCGAGACAACGGATTCGAAGTGGCCCGCAGGCCGGGAGCGACTTCGCCGGTGCAGGGCGGAGCCGAGGTTGCGGATATCCGGCCTGGTGCGCGGCAGTACTCGGATTACGTTGCGAGACAGAGGAGTTGATGTCCTGATCGCAGCCGTGGAGTTCGGAGGCCCTAGGGTGCTTGCTTGTGATCGAACCCTCCTCGCACCTTCGTGCGACGGCAGATGCCTACGATGCCGTCGCCGTCCGCTATGCCGAACTCCCCCGCGACGATCTCGAGGCCATCGCACTGGATCGCGCGGTGCTCGCCGCGTTCGCCGAAGTCACGCGGAGCGCTGATCCCGGACTCGTCGCCGAACTCGGGTGCGGCCCCGGACCTGTGACCGCGCACCTGCGAGACCTGGGACTGGACGTCTTCGGCGTCGATCTGTCACCGGTGATGATCGAGCTCGCCCGCGAGACCTACCCGCAGTTGCGGTTCGAGGTCGGTTCCATGGACGCCTTGGACCTGGGCGACGGCGAGCTGCGCGGCATCGTGTCCTGGTACTCGGTCATCCACGCCCCGCCGCAGGTCGTCCCCTCGTACTTCGCCGAGTTCCATCGGGTGCTCGCCGCTGGTGGACACCTATTGCTCGCGTTCTTCGAATCGGAGAACGAGCCGGTGACGGTGTTCGACCACAAAGTGACGGCAGCCTACCGGTGGCCGATCGACGACCTCGCGAGTCTGGCTCGCGCCGCCGGATTCATCGAAATCGGCCGGATGCTGCGTGAACCGTGCGAGAACGAGCGGTTCCGCAGAGGCCATCTGCTGATGCGCCGAGGCGGATGACCCGTCTGGAACACCGGCGCGAGACGGCGACCGGTGCAGCGGTTGCGATCGCGGCCGCCGCCATGCGCACTTGACCCGTGGACCGATCAGCCGAGCCCGCCGACCGGCGACCGGCTCGCACTCACGCCGCGACCTCGAACAATGTCAGTTCTGCCGAATTCCGCGCAGCCTCGGCTCGCTCCCGGGCGGCGCAGGTCGGTCCGATTCCCTGGGCGACCGATTGCGGCGACAGGAGCCAACCGTGACAGCGACGGCAATGGGCGACCAGTCGCACCGTGGGGCGGTCATCAATGGTGGCCACTTCGTTCTCCTCTGGCCAGGTGACTACGTCGTCAGTTTGGCACGAGGCACCGACACGAACTCCGAATTCTCGGCGGCTACCGGGTGTTCAGTCGCGGGACGCCCTCGCCCGCGAGGTGTTCCTGCCCGGCGCGGCGACCGGTGACCAGCAGGAGCAGTGCGGCGGCCGGGCCTTCGACGAGAGGTCCCGAGCCGACGGCCCAAGAGGTGTCGGTGGCGACGAGGTGATACCGGGACAGCTCGCGGGATCGGAATCCGTTCGTGGCCCAGATTCTTTCGAGAGCCGATCGCGCGGCATCGACGGGCATCTGCCGGGTGATGCCGAGGGGCACCGCGATGTCCTGGCCGTGTACCAGCAGGTCCATCAGTCGATCGGCGGGGGTGGTGCCGATCGGCGTCGAGCGCAGAGTGATTCCCTCGCGCAGCGCGGCGAGCAACTGGGGCGGCGTGGTGCGGTCGGCGAGACGGATCGCGGTCTCCCGGATGGCGCGGTCGAAGTTGCCACGGGCGCGAAGCACGTTGACCAGAATCCAGCCGAGGCCGGGGTTCGCGGAGAGCACGATGTGGGCGACGACGTCACGGACCCGCCAGCCCTCGCACAGGGAAGCGCGGTTCCAGTCGGACTCCGGCAGAGTCTCCAGCAGTTCGATCAAACTCGACCGTTCAGCGACGACCGCTCGCCACATCTGGTCGGTGGTCATCGTCGCGCTCTCGGTCATCAGCGTGCTCCTTCTCAGCGGGGGTGTTCCAGTACGGTAGGAACTCCACCCGGGTGGAGGTTCCAGCGATCGTGACCGACGACACACGACATACCGGCTCGGTGAGCATCGGGGAGTTGTCGCGGCTGACCGCCGTGCCGGTCCGGACGATCCGCTTCTATTGCGATCACGGGATCTTGGATTCACACCGCACCACCGGCGGGCACCGGATCTTCGATTCCGGCACCGCGGTCGATCGTCTGCTGCTGGTGCGCAGGCTGCGCGCGCTCGGCGTCTCTCTGAGCGCGATAGCGGACGTCCTCGCGGGCACCGTCTCCCTCGCCGACGCGGTCTCCGCCGAACGTCGTGCGCTGGACATCGAACTGGCCGCCTCGACGTGGCGGCGTGCCTCGTTGCGGGCCGTCGAAGACGCCGCGTCGACCCAACGGGCCGCTCGTTTGGAAGCGCTGGCCGCGATCCAGGACCGCCACCGCACACACGACGCGATCGTGACGTTCTGGCGACGCGTACTCGCTCCCATCCCACCGGGCCTGCTCGACGAATTCGTCGCGATGAATGTGCCCGGCCTACCGGACGACCCCCCGGCCCACGACATCGCCGCCTATGCCGAACTGGTCTCTCTCACCGCCGATCCCGCGCTCCACGTCGCTATGTCACGCCAGTTCTGGCGATCGGACCGGACCGTCATCCGCCACCGGCGTGAGCTCCTTGCCGGGGTCGCTCAGGCATGCCAGGCCGCCGGTCACCGACTGCTCGCCCACCAGCCACCTCGGCCCGGCCCCGAGCTCGACCAGTTCGTCGACGCCCACGCCGCCGCCCGCGGCACCCGCGACACACCACAGTTCCGCCACGAACTGCTCAGTGGCGCAACCGACACCGATCACCGCATCCACCGTTACTGGCACCTCACCGACCGGATCACCCACACCCCCACCGTCGGCGCCGCGCATCATTGGCTCTACCTCGCACTCACCCGATCCGTCGACGCACCCGGCTGACCGCGCGGCGCCGGGAGCACCTCGACGTCCGTGTCTCGCCTCGACGCAGCCTGCCGACGCGTTCGTCCGGGTGGAACTTCGCTGACCTGGCGAGCCCAGCGCGGCAAGCAGCGATGGCGACCGGACCACGCCCGGGAGCCTGCCGGACGATGTCGTTGTCCTCCGTCTGCGCAGGTCCGGCCGCCCAGTTGCCGATTAATCGCAGCCGCATGAGATCTCGCACACGTCCTGAGGAAAGATGATGGCCATGACCGCATCTCGACTGTTTCGTTCATTGGTGGGTGCCGTGCCCGCGGTGCTCGCCGTCGTCGGCTTCACCGCGGCCGGAGGGGCCGCGACCGCCCAAGCCGCGCCCGGCATTCCTTCGGTCCCCGGTGTCGTGCAGCGCCTGCAGATCGCCCCTGGCCAGAACCACATCGATGCCAGTGGCAACGTCGCCCAGGGCAAGGCCGACAGCTACTCCATCGCCACGGCGCCGGGGCAGCGCCTGAGCTTCGACGTCACCGGCAATGCCCGCGTCTCGGTGGCCCCGCTGATCGGGCCGCAGGTCGCCAACGAGGTCCCGCATGCCGATCTCGTCGCCGACGGCAACGACTACCAGGTCGTCGTCTCCTCCGCCGATGGCGGGCCGGCCGGCTACACCCTGACGATCACTGCCGTCTGACGCCCATCTGTTGCCTGCCGGCCTGAGGTGTTCGCACCACAACCTTCAGGTCGGCGGGGAAGCAGGCCCACGGCTCCGGCAGAAAACCTGCCGCCGTGGTGCAGTGCCGTTGGGCACACGTGGGCAAACCCCGGCCTGCGAGCCCGTGCGGCGAACTATGGTGAGGCGGTGCTGCTAGAACCAGGTGACCAGTTCGCGGGATTCATCGTGCGGGGCCCGCTCGGTCACGGGGGCAGCAGCGCGGTGTACCTGGCCGAGGATCCGGAATGGTCGCGGCCGGTGTCGTTGAAGATCCTGGGACCCGAGGACAGCCGATCGCCCGAGGCGCGCGCTCGATTCGTGCACGAGTTCGACATCTTGTCGGCGCTGCGGCACCCCGACATCGTGCGCATGTATACGCACGGTGAAACCGACGGCAGGCTGTGGTCGGCGCACGAGTACGTGGCAGGTGCGACGGGTTCGACGTTGGTGCCGCATCGGCACCCCGATCTCCGGCAGGTGCTCCACGTACTGAGGCATGTCGCGGCCGGACTCGACTTCGCCCACGCCAACGGGGTGGTCCATCTCGATGTGAAGCCGGCGAACGTGCTGGTCGGCACGGACGAGCCCGCCACGGTCAAGATCTCGGACTTCGATTCGGCCCGGTGGCTGCACCGGCCCGAACCGCCTTTGTCCTCCAATGGTTTCGTCGTCGTCTCGGTGCCATACGCCGCGCCGGAGCTACTGCGAGCGGAGACCGTTTCCCCGGCGACGGACCAGTACGCACTGGCCTGTTCGGCCATCGAACTGCTCACCGGTCACACACCGTTCGCTCGCGCGAACCTCATGGCCACCGCCGAGGCCCAGTTGCACGAGCCGCCTCCCACGCTCTCCGCGCGCCACCGCTGGATCCCGCCCGAAGTCGACGCGATCTTGCACCGGTCGCTCGCCAAGGACCCCGGTGACCGCTACGACTCGTGCGGCGAACCCATCCGCCTGCTCACCGAGGCACTCCGCGACATCGATCCCCGGCCCCTCGCCCCCATACTGAACCGCTTGAAAGTGACGTTCACTCGATCGCAGCTGAGGAATCTCACGGTCGGACGGATCGGTGGCAAAGCGTTCGGCGATCGCCTCATCCGCTGAGGACGGTAGTGCCGTTCTCAACCATCCGCTCGCCCCGAACCCTCGCCCGCACGTGGTGCGGTGGTTTTGCCGGTTTCCTTGCGAGCAGGCGGTGCGGCGGTCACGCTGAAAGTATGCGGACCCGCGATATCGAGGTCGGGTGCACCTATATGGTGCTGGTCCCGCAGCGCCTGCCGCGCAGTCGATACCCCGATTGCGACCAGCCGGGCTCGCTCACTTGGGCGTGGTCGTGGCTGCGCGGCGGCCGGTTCCGGCTCACCGTCACCGGGATCGATCACACCAGCGATCCGATCACCGTCGAGGGCCTGCGGATCACCGCGAACTCGCGCATCGCCGTGCTGCTGACTCCCGAGCAAGCCGATGCCCTCGGATTGCCGGACGGGGTGTTCCGGGTCCGCGGGACCTTGTTCGACGGCGAGGACCGGCCCGTGCGCCTGCCCGAGGTCGAACCGCTGCGCGTCCCGGCCCGCTGGCTGCGACCGGTCGAGCAGCCCTGCTTCACGCACCGCGACATCGATTGCTTCCCCTACCTGTGAGCTGAGCCGCGATCGGCGGGTCACCCCGCACCGGGACCGGGTGCTTCGCTGTCGGGTCGGCGGTTCCACCGGCTAGGAGTTTCGAGTCGGAGGGGTTCTCGGCTCACGCGGCGTAGGGCGCGATGAAACGCTCCAGAGCTTCCCAGAGTTCGGCTTCGCGCCGCGGGTCGTACGACTCCTCCGACGAGCGGGCCACCCGGTCGCGGTCGACATAGGCGCCGGTCGGCGCGGCGGTGGCGCCGAGGACGACGTCCGCGAGACAGCGCCCGGCGGCGGCGGGGCTGGTCGCGAACCGCGTGCGGGTCAGCAGTGGCAGGATACGGCGCATCGCGAACCTGGACGCCGGCCCCGCGTTGCGGGCGAGGTCGGTGCCGGGGACGAACCCCGGGTTGAAGCCCACGGCATCGATCCCGGTCCGCAGGCGGCGCGCGTACTCGTGCACGAGGTAGATGGCGGCGAGTTTGCTCGTCGAGTACGCGGTGCGTCCGGCGGCGGTGCCGCCCGGCTCGGGAAACGCGCCGGGGCGGGCGAGGACATCGGGCGACCGCCAGACCGGGCCCGGCACCATCCCCAAGTTGTGCGCGAAGTCGCCGAAATGGGTGTCGCTCACCGTGATCACGATCCGGGCCGGGGTCTCGAAGCGGTCCTCCAACAGGCGGACGAACAGATGGTTGGCGAGCACGTTGACAGCGAAGGTGGACTCGAATCCGCCGGGCCCCTCCGTGAGCGCGTTCGTGTATTGGATCCCCGCGTTGCCCACGAAACCGTGCAGCGGCGGCAGCTCGCCCCGTTCGAGCCTGCCGCGGATCTCGACCGCGGCCGAACGCACACTGTCCGGCACGCCGAGGTCGACGGCGACGTGCGACACCCGGCTCCCGGTCCCGCCGAGTTCGGCGGCCAGTCGTGCGCCGGTGGCCCCGCGGGCGGCGACGACGAGATGCGCCTGCGGCGCCTCCCGGAGAATGCGCTCCGCGGCGACACGGCCGATCCCGCGACTCGCCCCGGTCATCACGATGGTCGACGGCATGGAACCTCCCGCATTGTTTTCCGACGGCCCGGTCGGGCGTCTCCATGGTCACCGCCGCGGCCCCTGGCAACCAGTGCCACGCCCGTCACCTGGACTGGCAGTACCCAGGCTGGTCCCGCCCGCGGGGGCCAGAATGAAGGCGTGACTTCCGCTCGCTCCGATTTCGGCGAACTCCTGCACACCTGGCGGGATCGCCTGTCGCCCGCCGACGCCGGCTTCGCCGTGACGCGCGGCCGCCGCGCTCCGGGACTGCGCCGGGAGGAGCTCGCTCAGCTGGCCGGGCTCTCGGTGGACTACATCCTGCGCTTGGAGCAAGGACGGGCGCGTAACCCTTCGGCGCAGGTGGTCGGCGCCCTGGCGCGAGCCTTGCAGCTCTCCCGGGCCGAGCGCGACGAGCTGTATCGCGGAGCCGGGCTCCTGCCGCCCCAGGACGGGACGATCGGCACGCACGTGCCCCCTGGCATCCAACGGCTCACCGCGCGTCTCGGCGACGTCCCGATCGGGGTCTTCGCCGCCGACTGGACGCTCGTGTGGTGGAACGGCATGTGGAGCGCCCTGCACGGTGACCCCTCGATGGTCCCGGCCGGTGAGCGCAACCTGGCGCGGGCCGTTTTCGGCGCGGGCGCGGCGCGCACCTCGGTCCGGCCCTTCCGGTCCGACCGCGCGGAAGGCGCGTTCGCGGCCTCGATCGTCGCCGATCTGAAGGACGCGGCGTCCCGCTACCCGGCCGACGCCCGGCTCGACCGCCTCGTCCACGATCTGCGGACCACGTCCGAGGCCTTCGCCCAGCTCTGGACGACGGCGACCGCGTCCCAGCACACGAGCGACCGGAAGACGATCCGGCACCCCGAGATCGGCGACATCTCCCTCGACTGCGACGTCCTCGTCGTTCCGGGCGCGGACCTCCGCATGGTCACGTACACGGCCGCGGCAGGGAGCGACGACGCGGGGAAGCTCGACCTGCTCCGCGTCACGAACGGCCGGGCGGCGGGCACGCTTCCCTGAACCGGGGCGGGCCGGACGACGCGCTGACGTCGTACGGCGCTCGCTGCGCGGCAGGTCGATACACGCCTGACGACGGCCGGAGGATCGATTGCGGCGGCGTCCCGCGCTTCGGCGGGTCGGAACAAGCCGACGCGCGCAGGGCGCTCACCGGCACTCGGGCGGAGACAGATGGCGGCCGATGTCCTCGCACCGGGTCAGTGCACGAGCTGATCGGCCCAGGCCGATGGCAGGGCCGCACTCGACACATCGGCGATCTCGTGCAGCCGCTGCGCGGGAAATCCCAAGCGGCTCAATTGGATCAGCCCCTGGGCGACCACCACGACATTGGCGCTGACAGCTGAGAGCGTGGCTTCGTCGTCGTCTCCGGCCGCGCGCATCGCGGGTCGCAGCCGGTCGGCGACGCCCTGTTCCATCTCCGTGGTGGTCCTGCTGCCGATGGTGGCGACTTCGGGGATCCGGCCGGCGAGCTGGGCGATGCTGTTGATCATCAGGCAACCGCGCCGATCCGGCTGCGCGGCGCAGTCTTCGATGATCGCCTGGTACAGCCCGCGCACCGCGGAGCGGGCCGAACCGCGCGCCGAACCGATGGCCTCACGGACCAGCCGCGTGCGGCGCTGGCAATAACGTTCGAACGCGGCCAGGAACAGACCCTGCTTGCTGCCGTAGGCGGCGTAGATGCTTCCGTTCCCGACGCCGGTGGCCAGCGAGACGTCCTCCACCGATGTGCTGTCGAAACCCTTCGACCAGAACAGCTCGGTCGCGGCGTCGAGCAGGTTCGATTCGTCGAACTGGCGCGGCCGTCCCATGGGCTCACCGTACCAATCGGCGTGCGAGGTCCGGCACATCACTTGTTCTGGAGCCGTACCTCCATAATAATGTTGACATGTCCTACAACTTCGCCGCTCCGCCCAGCAAACGTGTGGGCATCCTGGTGTTCGACGGCGTGAAGATGCTCGACTTCGTCGGGCCCGCGGAGGTCTTCGTCGAGGCGAACCAGACGGTGGCGGGGTACGAGGTAGTCCTGGTCTCGGCCGATGGCAAGGACGCGCAGACCTCGATCGGCGCGCGGGTCGAGGTGAGCTGCGCGGCCGAGGACTCGGGCCGCTTCGACACGGTGGTGATCCCGGGAAGCGAGCTGCCACCCGGCAAATTCGTGACTCCCGAGGTGCTGGCCGCCGCGCGGCATCTCTCCTGCAACACGCGGCGGCTGGCGTCCATCTGTAGCGGCGCGTTCCTGCTGGCCGATCTGGGCCTGTTCGACGGCAGGCGGGCGACCACCCACTGGAAGTTCGCGACCGAACTGGCGCGGCGCTACCCGTCGATCGAGGTGGATCCGGACGCGATCTTCGTGCGGGACGGCAATCTGTACAGCTCGGCGGGGGTCGCCGCGGGCGTCGATCTGGCGCTGGCGCTGGTCGAAGAGGACCACGGCGCCGACGTCACCCGGCACGTGGCCCAGTCGCTGGTGGTGCACATGCAGCGCGCGGGCGGTCAATCCCAGTTCTCCGCGTCGCTGAGCGGACCGGCGCCGCGCAGCCCGCTGGTTCGCGGAGTCGTGGACCTCATCTGCGCCGACCCGGCCTATCCGCACACCGTCCAGACGCTGGCCGCCCACGCGCGCGTCAGCGTCCGGCATCTGACCCGGCTGTTCCGCGCGGAACTCGAACGCTCGCCCGCGGAGTACGTCGCGTTCATCCGTTTCGGGACGGCCCGGGACATGCTGCACGCCGGATACAGCGTGACGGAGGCCGCCATGGCCGCGGGCTACGGCACCAGCGAGGCGTTGCGCCGCGCGTTCGTGACCCGTCTGGGCATCTCCCCGCGCAAGTACCAGCAGCGCTTCCGGTCGACCGCCCGCACGGATCTGGTGCTGGAGCAGGCCGTGTCCTGATCGGAGGCTTTTGTGGCCCGTGGGGAGGGGCGCGAAACGGGGCGTGCGGCCCAGACTGAGTCGGCCGCAGCGCCACTTGCGAGCGCTGGAGAAAGGAACACGATGTCTGCCCCGGCAAGTCCGACCATCGTCCTGGTGCACGGCGCCTTCGCCGACGCCGCGAGCTGGGCCCCCGTCACCGAACGGCTGCTCGACCGAGGCCATCGCGTCCTGGTTCCCCCGGTGTTCAATCGCAGCCTGTCGGCCGACGCGGCCTACATCAAGTCGTTCGTAGAGCAGATCGACGGGCCTGTGCTGCTGGCCGGGCATTCCTATGGCGGGGCGGTCATCACCGTGGCAGGCGTCGCCGACAACGTCGTGGGCTTGGTCTACGTGTCCGGTTATGCCCTGGAGGAAGGCGAGAGCCTCGGGCAGTTGCAGGGCGGATTCCCGGATTCCGACCTGGCGGCCCACCTCGTCTACGCGCCGTACCCGATCGAGGGCGCCGAGCCCGGCACGGACGTCTCGGTCGACATCGCCGCCTTCCCCGCGATCTTCGCCGGCGGCCTCGATCCGGCGAAGGCCGCGGTCCTCGCGGTCTCGCAACGGCCGTTGTCGGCGATCGCGTTCGGCGAGCCCGCCTCGGCGGCCGCGTGGAAGACGAAACCGGCGTGGGGCATCGTGTCCAGCGCCGACCACACGATCAATCCCGACGTCGAGCGATTCGGCTACAAGCGCGCCGGATTCCGCGCCGTGGTCGAGATCGACGGACCACACCTGGTGATGCAGACCCACCCCGACGAGGTCGTCGCCGTCATCACCGACGCGATCGCCCGCTCGGCCTGAGCCACAACAGTTCCCACCACCTTTTACGAGAGAGGCACGATCATGTCAGGAAACCCGCTGGGCATCTCGCTCGAACCGGCGGCGCAGGAGTTCGTCGACGCGACCTCGCAGCCGCCGTTCCTCTACCAGCTCGCGCCCGAGGAGGGCCGCAAAGCGGTGGACTCCGTGCAGGACGCGCCGATCTTCAAGCCCGAGATCGACGAGGAGTGGATCACCGTCGATGGCGGGCCGACCGGCTCTGTGCGCGTCCGGATCGTCAAGCCGCAGGGCGTCACCGAGACGCTGCCGGTGATCGTCTACACCCACGGCGCGGGATGGGTGTTCGGCGACGCGCACACCCATGACCGCCTGGTGCGCGATCTGGCCGTAGGCGCGGGCGCCGCCGTGGTGTTCCCCGAATACGATCGGTCGCCGGATGTGCGCTACCCGGTGGCCAACGAGCAGTCCTACCGGGTTGCCCAGTGGGTCACCGCCAACGGCGCGGAGAAGGGCCTCGACTCGTCCCGGATCGCGATCGCGGGTGACTCGGTCGGCGGCAACATGGCGATCGCGCTGACCCTGATGGCCAAGGAGCGCGGCGACGTCTCCTTCGTGCAGCAGGTGCTGTTCTACCCGGTGACCGACGCCAACTTCGACACCGGCTCCTACCAGCAGTTCGCCGAGGGGTACTTCCTCACGCGCGAGGGCATGAAGTGGTTCTGGGATCAGTACACCACCAGCGCGGACGAGCGCGCGCAGATCACCGCCTCGCCGCTGCGGGCGACCACCGAACAGCTGGCCGGGCTGCCGCCCGCGCTGGTGATCACCGCCGAAGCCGACGTGCTGCGCGACGAAGGCGAAGCCTTCGCGGGCAAGTTGCGCGCCGCGGGCGTGCCGGTCACGCAGGTGCGCTACGGCGGCATCGTCCACGACTTCGTGATGGTCAACTCGCTGCACGACACCCATGCCGCCAAGGCCGCGGTCGCGCAGGCCGTCGCGACGCTGCGGTCCGCCCTGCACCCCGCCTGACCTCGAAGGGACCACACTCGTGAGCACCGATACTTCCGCGCCGACCATCGTGCTGGTCCACGGTGCGTTCGCCGACTCCTCCAGCTGGAACGGGGTTGTCGAACGGCTGCGCGCACAAGGGCATACCGTGATCGCGGCCGCCAACCCGCTGCGCGGCCTCGACAGCGACGCCGCCTACGTGGCCTCGGTTCTGGACTCCGTGGAAGGGCCGTGCGTTCTGGTCGGCCATTCCTACGGCGGGAGCGTCATCACGGTCGCTGCCGCTGGGAAGTCGAATGTCGAAGCGCTCGTCTACATCGCCGCATTCATCCCCGACGAGGGCGAGAGCGCACTGCAGTTGACGGACAAGTTCCCCGGATCGACGCTCGGCCCGACCACCCGGCCCGCCTCCTACCCGCTTCCCGACGGGGGCACCGGTACCGAGCTCTACATCCGGCAAGAGGAATTCCACCGCCAGTTCGCCGCCGACGTGCCCGCCGCCACCGCCGAACTGATGGCCGCGACCCAGCGGCCGGTGGCCTTGGACGCCTTGCAACAGCCCGCGACCGCCACCGCCTGGCGGGGCATCCGGTCGTTCGCGCTGATCACCGGCGAGGACAAGAACATTCCGGTGGAAGCGCAGCGATTCATGGCGCAACGCGCGGGAGCCGAAGCCGTGGAGGTCTCGGCCTCCCACGCTGTCTCGGTGTCCGCGCCGGACGTGGTGGCCGAGCTGATCGCGCGAGCAGCGGCGAGCGAGTAGTACCACCTCGGGAGCCCCGCGCGGCAGCGATTTCATTCCGCGCGGGGCTGCTGAGGCCGTCGTAGGCCCGGGTATCAGTCGCGAAAGACGACGGCGATCGGCCGGACGGTCGTTCGGGCGGACCGTCAGTCGCAGACGGCCCCGATCGAGGCCGAGCCCACCAGCTTCGTGTATTTGGCCAGGACACCGCGGGTGTAGCGGGGCGGCAGGGGTTTCCAGCCTTCGCGACGGCGGGCGAGTTCTTCGGCGTCGACCAGCAGGTCGAGGGTGCCCGCGGCGACGTCGAGGCGGATCTGGTCGCCGTGGCGCACGAAGGCGATCGGGCCGCCGTCCACGGCTTCCGGTGCGACGTGCCCGACACACAGGCCGGTGGTGCCGCCGGAGAAGCGTCCATCGGTGAGCAGCAGGACGTCCTTGCCCAGTCCCGCGCCTTTGATCGCCGCGGTGATGGCCAGCATCTCACGCATCCCGGGACCGCCTTTCGGGCCCTCGTACCGGATGACGACCACGTCACCCGCCGCGATCGTGCCGTCCTCGAGCGCGTCCATCGCCGCTCGTTCCCGGTCGAAAACCCGGGCCGTGCCGGTGAATACGTCGGAGTCGAAGCCCGCCGACTTGACGACGGCGCCATCCGGCGCGAGCGAACCGGACAGGATGGTGATGCCACCGGTCGGATGGATCGGCGACGCCATCGCCCGGATCACCTTGCCGTCGGGATCCGGCGGAGTGATGTCGGCCAGGTTCTCCGCCACCGTCTTTCCGGTCACGGTCAGGCAGTCGCCGTGCAGCAAACCGGCATCGAGCAAAGCCTTCATCATGACCGGCACGCCGCCGATCCGGTCCACATCGGTCATCACGTGCTTACCGAAGGGTTTGACGTCGGCGAGGTGCGGCACGCGGCGGCCGACGCGCGCGAAATCGTCCAGCGACAGATCGACGTTCGCCTCGTGCGCGATGGCCAGCAGGTGCAGCACCGCGTTGGTGGAGCCGCCGAACGCCATGACGACCGCGATCGCGTTCTCGAAGGCGGGTTTGGTGAGGATGTCGGAGGGAGTGATGCCCTGCCGGATCAACTCGACCACGGCCTCGCCGCTGCGCCGGGCGTAACCGTCGCGACGACGATCGGTCGCGGGCGGCGCCGCGCTGCCGGGCAGCGACATGCCCAGCGCTTCGGCCGCGCTGGCCATGGTGTTGGCGGTGTACATGCCACCGCAGGCGCCCTCGCCGGGACAGATCGCCCGTTCGATGGCGGCCACGTCCTCGCGGCTCATCAGCCCGCGGGCGCAGGCGCCGACCGCTTCGAACGCGTCGATGATCGTCACCTCGCGCTCGCTGCCGTCGGAGAGCTTGGCGATGCCGGGCAGAATCGACCCCGCGTACAGGAACACGCTCGACAGGTTCAGCCGGGCCGCGGCCATCAGCATCCCGGGCAGCGATTTGTCGCAACCGGCCAGCAGCACCGAACCGTCGAGCCGCTCGGCCTGCATCACCGTCTCGACGCTGTCGGCGATCACCTCCCGCGAAACCAAGGAGAAATGCATTCCCTCATGACCCATGGAGATGCCGTCGGAGACCGAGATGGTGCCGAACTGCATGGGAAAGCCGCCACCGGAGAAGACGCCGTCCTTACAGCCTCGGGCGAGCCGGTCCAGGGACAGATTGCAGGGAGTGATCTCGTTCCACGAGGAGGCCACACCGATCTGCGGCTTCTCCCAGTCCTCGTCGCCCATGCCGACCGCGCGCAACATTCCTCGGGCGGCGGTCTTCTCCAGGCCGTCGGTGACGTCGCGGCTGCGCGGCTTGAGATCGGAGACCTTCGAATTCTCGGGCATGGTTTCCCATCATGCTCGCCTCCGCTCGGATTACGGCGGCGACCACGCCGAATCCGCCCATATCGCCGCAGCCGTCCGCCCAGAGCGTAATGCCGGGCAGACCCACGCTCCGGGACCGTACGCTCGGCTCATGAGCGAGCACCCGAGACTTCACTCGATTCCCGGTGGACGCGACGACCGGCCGCAGGTCCCGCCGACGCCGCCGGAACCCCTGTGGCGCGAGGTGCTCGGCGAACAGTTGCGCACCCTGCGGCAGGACCGCAGCGAGACACTGACCGAAACCGCCCGGCGGGCAGGCATTTCCCCGCAGTACCTGTCCGAGGTGGAGCGGGGCCGCAAGGAGCCGTCCAGCGAGATGATCGCCGCCCTGGCCGGATCTCTCGGCACCACGCTGGGTGAGCTCACCGGCCAGGTGGCGGACGAACTCCGCGCCCGGCGCCGGTTCGCCTTCTTGCAGCGGTCGGCGCCGCGTTCCGGCGCCGGGCCCACGCTCATGGCCCTGGCGGCCTAGTCCCGCCGCCCAAGGACCTGATCGACGAGGCCGTATTCGACCGCGGCCGAGGCGGTGAAGACCCGGTCGCGGTCGGTGTCGCGCCGGAGCCGCTCCACCGTCTGCCCGGTGTGGCGCGACAGGATCGACTCGATCTCCGCCCGCATGCGCACCAGCTCGTCGGCCTGCAGGATCAGATCGGGGATCGTTCCCTGCCCCCGCGCGGCGGGTTGATGCAGGACCGCCCTGGCGTGCGGGAGCATCGCGCGGCGGCCGGGCTCGCCGCCCGCCAGCAACACCGCACCGACCGCGATCGCCTGACCGACGCAGGTGGTCTGCACAGGTGACTGGATGTGCTGCATGGTGTCGTACACCGCGAGCATGGAGGGCAGATCCCCGCCCTCGCAGTTGATGTAGAGATTGATCTCCTGCTCGGGGCTCTCCGATTCCAGGTGCAGAAGCTGCGCGATGAGCGCGTTGGCCACGCCCGAGTCGATGGGCGTACCGAGGTAGACGATGCGCTCGGCGAGCAGGTGGGAGTAGATGTCGGTGATCCGCTCGCCGCCGCGTGGATGCTGCGCGATCACATTGGGAATGGTGTACGTACTCATGCCGAGATCCCGATTCGCTGGCGTTGCGGGACGATCTGCCCGAACGAGTCGACGATGTGGTCGATGAAGCCGTATTCCTTGGCTTGCGTGGCGGTGAACCAGCGGTCGTGCAGTGAATCCTCGTAGATCCGGTCGAACGGCTGGCCGGTGTCCTCGGCGATGATGCCGAGCACCGTGTCGACGGTGTAGCGCAGATCGTCGGCCTGGACCTCGACGTCGACGGCGGTGCCGCCGATGCCCGCCGATCCCTGGTGCATCAGCACCCGCGCGTGCGGCAGGGCGAAACGCCTGCCCTTGCTCCCCGACGACAGCAGGAACTGTCCCGCGCTGCAAGCCAATCCGAGCGCAAGCGTGGAGACCTCACACGGCACCAGCCGCATCACGTCGCGGATGGCGAGCATCGAGGGAACCGATCCGCCCGGCGAATGGATCCACAGCGAGATGCCTGCGTCCGGGTCCTCGGCGGCGAGTGTGAGCAACTGGGTCATCAGCAGCGTCCCGTTGTCGTCGTCGAGCGCGCCGTCTAGCACGACTATGCGGCGGCTGAGCAGTTGTTCGCGCGCCCGCCAGCTGAACATCGGGGTCTTGTCATCGTGAGCCATGGCTCCACGGTGCCGCACACGCGGCGTCGAACCGCTCCCTCGCTGCCCTCGGCAGATCCGCTCTCAGCAGTCGAGCCACGGTCCGCCGACGCCGTGCGCGGCCTTCTGACGGCAGCGGCGACCCGATCCCGAGCGGTGCCCAGAAGACGCCGATGCCCGCCCGCGCGTAGGGCGCGGGCGGGCATCGTCGAAGACGGGTCTCGCTAGGACTCGCGGCCCGCTGTCGAGGCGGAACGCTGCCTGCTCGCTGCGCGAGCGCGACGGCGTTCGGCCTGCAACTCGGCGAGTTCCTGCTCCAGGATGTCGGCGACGCGGAATGAACCGGTGTCGTAGATATCCGGGGTCCGGGCCGTCGGCGGCTGCGCGGCGTCGGGCTTGGGAGTGTCCTTGCCGTTCTTGGGCTCGGGCGCCGGACCGTCGCTCTTCACCTCGGCCTGCGGACGTCGGGTGACCGCCGGGAGTTCGGCCGTCGGGACCTCCGCCTCGGAGACCGTGGTGTTCGGCTTGGCCGCAGACGGCTGCCGGACGACCACCTTCGCCGCGGTGGACTCCTCGACGGGCACCCGCGCGGCCGGCCGGTCCTCGGACTCGGCCGCCGGAACCGGTGCGGGCGCGACAGGCTCGCTCACGACGAGCTTCTTGCCGTTGGCGGGCGCGTGGCCGTTGGCGGCGATCGTGACGTCGGTGGCCTCGACCTTCACCGGCTTCGTGGGACGCGTCTGGAAGACTTCCATCGCGTCGAGGTCTTCGATGGATTCGGGCAGCACCGGCTTGCGCGGCGTCTCGACCGGCGGCCGCTTCTTCTCGACCTGCACCCCGACCTCGGGCTGCTCTTCGAATTCCACCCGCGCGCCGTTGGTTTCGACGGCCTCCACCGCCTCCGGCTCGACGACCTCCACCGGAGGCGCCACCACGACGGGCTGCGGTTCGGGGATCACGTGCTCGTGCGGGATGCCCGGAGCTTCCGGAGCCACCGGCATCCGGTATCGGGGCAGCGTGAGCCGGATCTGCTCGGCCGGGTCGGGCAGGTCGCGGACCTGCTCGGTGGCCCTGGCGATGGCGAGGCCGTAGCGGGCGCTGGCCGCGTCGTGGATGAGCAGCGCGACACCGATCATCACCGGCGCGATGGCGTGCACGGCCGCGTCGTACCAGGCGCCCGCGCGCAGGTAGGGGTAGGTGTTGAGGCTGACGGTCAAGGCCAGCAGGGCCATTTCGGCGGTCGCGACCTGGCGGCGGTTGTCCACCACGCCCCATTCGGCGACCTTGTTGGTGCCGATCATGATGATGATCAAGCAGACGCTGATCATGCCTTCGAGCAGGTAGCTGAACCAGTACAGCGGATCGGTCGCGCCACCGGGAGCGATGTTGTGCTGGACGTTGACCGCCGACCACAGCATGCCCGCCGCGACGACACCGGCCAGCGCGCGCAGCGACCAGGACCGATGCCGGTAGAGCGAGGCCAGCTTCGCGTGCGGGCTGGATTCGCGTCGTTGCGCGGCAATCGCCTTGCGGGCGAGCAGGAGGTCTCGCATGTCGGCCTTCTCGATCGCTTCGGTGGTCTGCCTGGCGCGGTCGGAGGCCGCGGCGGCAGCCTGCGCCTCTTTCCAGCGCTGTCCGCGCTCCTGGGTGCGAATCCGTTCGGCGAGCTCACGTTCGGCATACAGTTCGTCCTCCGACAGCGCCTCGGTCAGCGCCGGATCGAACTGGTAGGCGAGCCGTCCACGGGCCTTCTCGACCCGCCTCGCCAGCTGTGTGACCTCGTCCTCGATGGGATGTTCGATGACCATCAGCGCTCCCCGCACGGGAGAATCGATGGCAGACAAGTGATCACGTATGGCAACGGCACGTCTCATTCATAGTCGATCCACCGCTACTGGCGAAACTGTTCATTTGCCATCTCACCCAACTATTCGGCGTGCCGCGGCCGACACACGCGGCACGAGGTGATTTCCGGCGGGTCGCAGGCACTTCTTCGCCACCGCGCACCAGACCATTGATCGCTCTATGCTGGAGTGGCGCGCTTTCCCTTCGCGGCGGCGCGTGCGCTCCCGCAGCGCGTTCGGATACGCCGGTGCTGCCGAGATTCGCCCCTCGGCGGCACCGGGCCGGCCACTCTCCGCACCGGCCCCCGGGCCATGAATATTTCGGTGCACGCCACCCGAATCGCGGATGAGTTTCGCAGGGCAATTCCCGGGGCGGGCGAACCACTCAGCTTTCGGCGTCCACCGAGTCGAGCACCCGGGTCAACGTGTCGTACAGCAGCCGGTCCAGCCGGTCCTGGTCCACGTCGTCGCGCGACAACCACTGCACCGTGAGGTCCTCGGCCATGGCCCACCACGATCGCACCACCAGGCGCTCGGCGGTCGAGCGCGCGGGCCTGCCGAGCGCGGCGAACACCCGCTCGGTCAGCTCGTCGTGCATCCGCTCCATGATCGACTCGAGCACCGGATCCTGCCCGGCGGCGCGAAGCAGTCCCACCAGCGGTCCACTGCGCCTGCGCATGTAGCCGACGAAATTGGCGATCATCGACGCGAGCGGGTCGGCGGCGTCCGGGTCGGGGCCGGTACCGCGCAGGAATCGTTGCGAGGCGGCGTGCACGAGCTGCGCGTAGTAGTCCTGCTTGGTCGGGAAATAGTGGAAGAGCAGCCCGCGTGAGATGCCCGCCTGCTGCGCGACCGCGTCGATGGTGATCTGGTGCCAGGGGCGATCGATCAGCATGCCCAGACCGATGCCGATCAGTTGTCTGCGCCGGTCGTCCGCCGAGCGGCGGCCGCTCGCCTGCACGGCAACCTCGGTCATCGGCCCTCCTCTATTGAGCAATGCTCAACAATATGCTACCAATGGACTCGACCGGAAGTTGAGCAATGCTCAGCGAGCCACGAGGATGGGTATGGATTTCACGCATTCCGACCGAGCCGTCCGCCTCACCGACCAGGTGCGGCAGTTCGTGCGCGACGAGATCGAGCCGCGCGACGAAGAGCACGCGGCCGCCCTGCGAGAATCGCCCTGGGCGGTGCCGCCGGTGGTCGAAGAGCTGAAGCAGAAGGCGCGGGCGGCGGGTCTGTGGAACCTCTTCCTTCCCGATCCGGACCTCGGGGCGGGTCTGAGCAACGTCGAGTACGCGCCGATGGCCGAGGTGATGGGGGCCTCCGGCTGGGCGTCGGAGGTGTTCAACTGCAACGCGCCCGATACCGGTAATGCCGAGGTCCTGCTGCACTACGGCAGCGCCGAGCAGCGGGAGCAGTGGTTGCGGCCGCTGCTGGACGGCACGATCCGCTCGGCGTTCTGCATGACCGAACCCGAGGTCGCCTCCTCGGACGCGACCAACATGGCCGCGACCGCCGTGGTGGACGGCGAGGAGATCGTGCTCAACGGCCGCAAGTGGTGGAGCACCGGCATCGGCCATCCGAACTGCGCGTTCGTCATCTTCATGGGCCTGACCGACCCGGAGGCGCACCCGTATCAGCGGCACTCCATGGTGCTGGTCCCGCTGGACACGCCCGGCGTGCGGGTCGAACGGATGCTCAGCACCTTCGGCTACCTGGACGAGCCCTTCGGGCACGGCGAGGTCACCTTCACCGACGTGCGCCTTCCGCTGGACGCCGTGATCGCCGGGCCGGGGCGCGGTTTCGAGATCGCCCAGGGCCGCCTCGGCCCCGGCCGCATCCACCACTGCATGCGCGCCATCGGCCTGGCCGAGCGCGCGCTCGAACTGGCCTGCCGTCGCGCCCTGTCGCGCACGGCGTTCGGAAAGCCGCTGGCCAACCTCGGCGGGAACCGGGAGCGGATCGCCAACGCGCGCGTCGCGATCGACCAGGCGCGGTTGCTCGTCCTGCACACCGCCTGGCTGCTGGACACCAAGGGACTGGCAGGCGCGCGCAGCGAGGTCTCCCAGATCAAGGCGGTCGTGCCGCGGATGACCCAAGAGGTGCTGGATATGGCGATGCAGTTGCACGGCGGCGCAGGACTTTCCGACGATTTCCCGCTGGCGCGCGCCTTCGCGGGCATTCGTTCGCTGCGCTTCGCCGATGGTCCCGACGAGGTGCACCTCGGCGTGATCGCCCGGCAGGAGCTGCGCAAATACGGAACCGACCGGTGAACGCCGCGGACGCCGCCGCCGTCCGCGCGGAGGACGCCTTCGACGTCGCCGCGATGCACGCCTGGCTCGCCGAGCAGGTGCCCGGTCTGAGCGAGCCGCCCGAGGTGCGCCAATTCTCCGGAGGCGCGTCCAATCTGACGTATCTGCTGCGGTACCCGGATCGCGACTTGATCCTGCGCCGCCCGCCCGGCGGCACCAAGGCGGCTTCGGCGCACGATATGGGCCGCGAATTCCTGGTGCAGCAGCGGTTGCGCCCGCACTACCGCTACGTACCACGGATGGTGGCTCGCTGCGCCGATCCGGAAGTGATCGGCAGCGAGTTCTACGTGATGGAGCGCGTGGCGGGCACCATCCTGCGCGGCGATCTCCCCGCAGGCACCAGCCTGTCAGCGGACCAGGCGCGACGGTTGTCCACTACGGCTTTCGACTGCCTCATCGAGCTGCACGAAGTGGACCCGGTCGCGGCCGGTCTCACCGGAATCGGCAAAGGCGCCGGTTATGTCGCCCGCCAGGTCGCGGGCTGGTCGCGTCGTTTCGTGGACGCCCGCACCGACAATGTCAGCGATTTCGCCGCGGTGATGGCCTGGCTCGACGCCAACCAGCCCGCGGACGTCGCCACCACCGTCATCCACAACGACTTCCGGCTCGACAATCTGGTGCTGGACCCTGCGGGCTCCGGCGCGATCGTCGGCGTGCTGGACTGGGAGATGGCGACCCTGGGCGACCCACTGATGGATCTCGGCGGGGCGCTGGCCTACTGGGTGCAGGCGGACGACGACGAGGTCATGCGCGCTTCCCGCCGCCAGCCGAGTCACCTGCCGGGCATGCTGACCCGCGCGCAGATCGTCGAGCACTATTGCGCGCGCACCGGCCGCTCGGCCGAGAACTGGCCGTTCTACGAGGTCTTCGGACTGTTCCGCCTGGCCGTCATCGCCCAGCAGATCTACTACCGCTATCACCACGGCCAGACCACGAACCCGGCGTTCAAGGACTTCTGGACGCTGATCAACTACCTGGACTGGCGCTGCCGGAAGGTCGCCGGGCTCGAGTAGGGCGGTACGGCGGCCTTCATCGCCCGAGCGCGATGGAGCCCATATCGGTGACGGTGCAGTTGTCCCGCACCGGCACTCCCGCGAACCGGTCGCGCAGCCAAGCGATCACGCGATTCTCGGCGAGTGTGTTGAGGGTGAGGTGTTCGCTCGCATGGTCGCGGATGTAGGTGACTCGGGCGGCGGGATCGCGGCAGTAGATGGAGGCGAGCGCGTCGGCGGGGCCGATGGGGACGAGCCAGTCGGCGGTCGCGTGGTAGAGGAAGACCGGTGTGTCGGGGACCGACTTGCCCATCCTGGTCCGATCGAAGACTGCGCGCAGCACCGGTGTGTGCAGTATGCCGCCTCGCACCAGGCTGTCGATGTCGAGGAATGGTTCCAGCGCGGCTTGGTACAGCACGCAACCGCGGTCCTTCGCGGTCAGTAGCTGCCGTCCGCGCGGTGTGGCGTTCGCCCACAGGTAGGCGTCCAGTTCCGGTTCCTCGCGCGCGAGACCGATGATGGCGGCCGCGACCAGACCGGCGCCGGGCCCCTTGTTCGCCTCGCGGGACAGAACTTCGAGATCGACATCGGTACCGCCGGAGACGACGCCGACGAGATTCACCTCCGGCGCGTAGGCGCTGCGCAGTTCCGCGCCGTGCAGCGTGGGGATCGACCCTCCGGAGTATCCCCACATCGCCACCTCGGTGGCCGCTCCCGGCAGGTGCAGCGGACCGAAACCCTCCGCGGCGCGGATGCCGTCCAAGGCGATCCGCGCGGCCAGCGGGCCGTGGGCGAACGCCGAATTCGGGCCTTGATGGTCCGGCACCACGACCGTCCATCCCTGCGCCAGCAACGCCGGAGCGCTGCGCAACGGGTCGATCTGCCCGTCCAGCAGACCGGCCTGCGCCGACCGGCGCACCGTGTAGGACGGCGCGCAGAACAGTCCGGTGGAATCCTCGGCGGCGTGCAGGGACACCAATTTGCCGTTCCCCGCGGCGGGTTTCAGCAAGGTCGCGACGGCGGCGATGGGCTGATCGGCGCTGTTGCCGGACCGGTAGGAGATCTGCCAGGCCTCGGCGTCCAGCGCCCCGTCGAGCTGATTGGCGATGGTGACCGGCCGCGCGGCGAGGATCTCGCCGGGCCGCTTCGACGTGACCAGCTCGGCCGGAGGCCGATAGAAAGGGTCCTGCTCGGGCGGCGCCACCACCACCGGAAGTTCCGGGTCCGCCGCCGACGGTGCGGCCGGCAGCGCCAGCAGCATCGAAAAAGCCGTACCGGCAAGCACACACCACCGGGCGAACACCATCGACGACCTCCCCTGGAATCGACCGCGGATGCCATGCGTTTCGCCGATCGACCGCCCCGGCAGTGGCATCGTAGCGAAAGCCCACCTGCGCGAACGGCACAACGGAAGATCGGCCGAATTCAGTTCGGCGCGGCGATCTTGATGATGGTCGCCTTGCCGTCGGTGGTGGCCACGGTGACGAATTGGCGATAGGTGCGATTGGCGGAGTCGGGGCGCAACTCGGTGATGACCACGTCGTAGCGTCCGTCGAGCATGGGGGTGATCATGACGCAGTGCTGCGTTCCCGTGGGCACGGAGGCGATGCCCGCGTCGATCACGGCGACCGGCGGCACCGCGGCGTCCGGCACCGTCAGCGATCGCGCGACCGCTCCCGAGCGAGTCACGTAGTAGGCGTGCTGAAACGCCAGGATCACCTCCGGCCCCGACGCGGTCGAGCCGGTGCCGTTGCCGCGCACCAACTGTCCGCCCCGGGTCGGCTCGCAGCCTGGGCCACCGCCGAGCACCGGGTCCGCCACCGTGGCCGATTGCCGTGGCGCGGAGGCCGCGTCCGTGTACACCAGGACCAGCGCGGCGGCGGCGAGCGATGCGGCCAGCCCGACGCCGCCGACCAGCCAAGCGCGGCGTGGGCCGCGCCGAGCGCGGGACGCCCGATGCCGGTCGCCGCGGGGCGGCGGCTCCTGTCCGGCGATCATTCCCGGCCACGTGGGCACGCGTCCGGTCCGGACCTGGCCTCGGCGGGCGCGTCGGCCGCCGGGCTCGGACGTGTTCGACGACATGATCTCGCCGCACCCCCTTTTACCGGTGCCTACTCGGCCACCGTGGGTTCCCTCTCAATGCCGTTGCGCAATAACAACATTGCATATCTTTTCGGATTCTGTCGGTCGAATGCTCAACAGAAAAGCCCGAATCGCGGCGCGGCGGTCCCCGGAACGCGAGATACCGGCTGATCAGGACCGGGCGGTCGGTGTGGTTCCGGATCGGCGGGCATACCTCGGCCGCAACGGAATCGCCGCCGCCCGTAGCATCCCGCGCATGAACCAGCCGCCGCAGCCGTACCCGCAGTATCCCGCGCACCAGCAGCCACCCCAGCCGTATCCCCCGCCCCCGCCACCCGGACCGCAGTTCCCGATCCTGGTCTCCACCATGAACGACGTGCCCGGCCAGGAGATCGTCCGAGTGTTCGGCGAGGTCGCCGGACTCACCGTGCGCAGCCGGAGCTTCGGGTCGAATTTCAGCGCCGGTTTCCGTTCGCTGGGCGGCGGGGAGATCCCCGAGTACACCCAGCTGCTCTACCAGTCCCGGCACGAGGCGATCATGCGGATGTGCCAGCACGCGATGTCGTTCGGTGCGAACGCGGTCATCGCCATGCGCTTCGACTGCAACGAGATCGCGGGCACCATGAGCGAGGTGGCGGCCTACGGCACCGCGGTGCTGCTTCAGCCCGCGACATGACTCGGACTACCCCCAGGTGAGCGGATCCAGATGGAGGAAGAACCGCTGCCGCTCGGCATCCAGATCGATGCCGTAGCGATCGGCGAAGGCGCGGTCGGCGTTTCCGGCGCGCCGCTCGTCCTGCCATGACTCCCGAGCATCGGCCAGTAGCAGAGCGATATCGGCGTACGGATCGGCGATGCCGAGGCGGCCGAGGTCGACGAATCCGGCGACGGTGTGCGTTTCCGGATCGAGGATGATGTTCGGCAGGCACAGATCGCCGTGGCAGACCACCGCTTCGGCGGACTCCTGCGTCATCCTGGGCTCCAACCGGGTGGCCAGCCTGGTGAGCAGGACCGTGGGCGGAGTGTCCTGCTGCTCCTCGGGAAGGAACTCGGTGTGCACCGCACCCCGGACCACCACGTCCTGGGCGATCGCGAACATCCGCGCCAGGCCACGGTCGAACGGGCACTCCGCGGTGGGTAGATCGTGCAGGCGCCGCACCGTGTCCGCGATGGAATCCCATGCGAGGGCGAGATCTTGCGCGGAGACGACGTTCGCGGGCACACCGGGCACGGCGCTGGTGACCAAGCAGGCGCCGTCGCCATCGGGCCGCCAGTCCAGTACCCGAGGGCCGGGTATATCGTGGCCGTCGAGCCAGATGATCTTGTCCCGCTCCAGCGCGAGGTCGGCGACCTCGCCGGGAGCGACGCACTTGGCGTAGCGGGACCCGTCGGCGGACCGGAAAACCCGGGCGCCGGACTCCCCGCCGCCGACCGGCTCCCATCGGCAATCGGACGGCAGGGCTGCGCGGAAGCGAACAAGCGGCTCGGACACGCCATCGACGGTAGCAACGCGACTCGCTGGTGGCCCACCGCGCAGACCTCTGGCAACCCAGGGGATGTATAGTTGCTCAAAGCAACTAGTTGTGGTTGCTAATCAAATCTGCTGGTGGGGAACATCGAGGTGGTGTCATGTCCGCAACCGCTCGCGAGCGCCGGGTCACGGCGGCCGAACTCGCGGCCGCCGACGAACTCGGTCAGCGACTGGTCCGGTTCATGCGCGCGGTCAACCGGGCGAAGTGGCTGCCCGCTCGGCCCGGTCCGGACGGCCTGGAACGACTCGCCTACTCCGTGCTCTTCTGCCTGGTGCACGAGGGACCACAGCGCGCGGGCAGGCTCGCCGAATTGCTGCACACCGAGGCATCGACCATCAGCAGACAGAGCAGATCACTCGTGGCGCACGGCCTGGTGGAGCGCCGGGCCGACCCGGTCGACGGCCGCGCGTGCGTGCTGGCGGCCACCGCGGAGGGCGTTCGCGTCTTCGAGGAGAACCGCGCGCTGCGCAACCGGTGGCTGGCCGACATCCTGGCCGACTGGCCCGCGACCGACCGGGACACCTTGACCGCACTGCTCGACCGGCTCACCGCAGGAATAGAGACCACAACTCCCCGACACCACGCCGATCCGAAATAGGGCTCATTCATGACGAATTCCACCATCCGGGCTCCGCGGAACCCGGACGCAGGCGCGGACACGTCACTGTCGCACCGGCAGATCCTGACCATCCTGTCCGGGCTGTTACTCGGCATGTTCCTGGCCGCGCTCGACCAGAACATCGTCAGCGTCGCGATCGTCAAGATCGCCAACGACCTGCACGGTTTCGACGAGCAGGCGTGGGCGACCACCGCCTACCTGATCACCGCGACGATCACCACGCCGCTATACGGCAAACTGGCCGACATCTACGGCCGTAAACCGTTCTATCTCACGGCGATCGGACTGTTCGTCATCGGCTCGGTGGCGTGCACCTTCGCCGACTCGATGTACCAGCTCGCCGCGTTCCGCGCGTTCCAGGGCCTGGGCGCGGGCGGACTGATGTCGCTGGCGTTCACCATCATCGGCGATATCGTCCCGGTGCGGGAACGGGTGCGCTATCAGGGCTATTTCATGATGGTCTTCGGCACCGCGACGGTGCTCGGCCCGGTGCTCGGCGGCTTCTTCTCCGACTACGAAGAACTCGGCGGCATCGACGGCTGGCGGTGGGTGTTCCTGGTGAACGTCCCGGTCGGCCTGCTCGCCCTGCTGGTGGTGGCCAAGGTGCTCAACGTGCCGCACCAGCGCCAGCACCACCGGATCGACTGGTTCGGCGCGCTGACGCTGACGATCGGCGTGGTGCCGCTGCTGATCGTCGCCGAACAGGGACGCCACTGGGGATGGTCGTCGGAGAAGTCGCTGCTCTGCTACGGCATCGGGGCGGCGGGGCTGGCGCTGTTCGTCCTGGTGGAGTTCCTGATGAAGGACTCGGCGCTGATCCCCTTGCGGCTGTTCCGGAACTCGACCTTCAGCGTCACCATCGCCGGGGGATTCATCGTCGGTGTGGCGATGTTCGGCGCGATCACCATGGTTCCGCAGTACTTCCAGGTCGTGCGCGGCTACTCGCCGACGAAGGCGGGCCTGCTCATGTTGCCGCTGGTGCTCGGCATCACCGTCGGATCGCAGGCGGCGGGGCGGATCACCAAGCAGACGGGACGCTACAAGATCCTGCCGGTGACGGGCACATTCATCGTCGCGGTCGGCGCGGCCCTGTACGCGCAGGTGCACTACGACAGCCCGCTGTGGCAGCCGCTGGCGATCGGCGCGGTGATCGGGCTCGGGCTCGGCTGTTGCATGCAGACGCTGATCATCGCGGCGCAGAACGCCGGACCGCGTAAGGACATGGGTGTTTCCACCGCCTCGGCCACGTTCTTCCGGCAGATGGGCGGCACGCTCGGCGTAGCGGTGTTCCTGACCATCCTGTTCAACCTGCTGCCGAACCGGATCATCGACGCGTTCGGCGGCGCGCTGCCGCCCGGGTTCGGCGCCGACCAGCTCAGCGGCATGCAGTCCAACACCAGCGGCATCGCGGCGCTGCCCGACGCGCTGAAGGTGCCGATCCTCACCGGCTTCACCGACTCCATGCACGGCGTGTTCTACACGGCGGCCGGGGTCGCGCTGCTGGCCTGCGTGGTGCTGATGTTCATGAAAGAGATTCCGCTGCAGGACGCTCCGGCGCCCGTCGCGCAGACGCCGGTCGAGGAGCCGGAAGCCGCCGAGTCGCACTGGGACGCGGATCAGGTCTGGGAAGGCACCGCGCAGGCGCTGTCGGAGCCGGAACCGGTGCTCGCCGCGGCCGGGGGCGGCTACGGCGCGGGCGATCCCGCGAGCAACGGCGCACACCGGCGCGAACCTCGGGCCAGCTTCGACGGCGCGGAGCACGAAGGCCGTTCGCTCAGCGGCTATGTCCATCGCGAGGACGGCCGTCCGGTGCCCGCGGCAGCGCTCACGCTGATCGATCAGCACGGGCGGCAGGCAGCGCGCACGGGCGGCGGCGCCGACGGCAGCTACCTCCTCGGCGCGCCCGACGCGGGCGGTTACGTGCTGATCGTCTCGGCCGCCGGGCATCAGCCCGCCGCGGTGAACGTCACCGTCGGCGACCGTCCGCAGCAACTCGACATCACCCTGCTCGGCTCCGGCGAGCTGTCCGGTGTGGTCCGGTCCGGCAGGCAAGGCGAGCCGCTGCCCGGCGCGACCATCACGCTGACCGACCTCGACGGCGAGGTGGTCGGCTCGGCCACCGCGGCGGCCGACGGCGCTTACCTGTGCCACGGCGTGGTGCCGGGCACGTACACCCTGGTCGCGGTCGCCGAACACATGCGACCCAGCGCGACCGCGCTGACCGTGCCGGACAGCGGGCTGCTACACCACGACATCGAACTCACGCCGATGGCGGTGCTGGCCGGGTCGGCGTGGGCGGACGGCGGCCGGGCGGTCCCGGACGTGCAGATCAGCGTGCTCGACGCCGCCGGCGTGCCGACCGCGACGACGCGCACCGACGAGAACGGGCGCTATGTCGTCACGGATCTCGCCGAAGGCGACTACACGATCGTCGCGCGCGGCTATCCGCCGGTGGCCAGCCAGGTCACGGTGAGCGGCGGCGAAGTCGCGCACGATGTGCGGCTCGGCTACAGCAGCATCGAGGAAGACGCGACCGGAAACGTCCCGCCCGCCCGCTGACGATCCGTCAGCGGGGGTTCACTCCTGCGCCCGATGCCGTTTGTGATCGCCGAACGGCTCGTCGCGTTCCCGGACCGCCTCGCGGAAACCGGTTGTGGCGGCCCGCGTCTGGAAGGCGTATCCCTCGCTGGTGTGCCGGGAGATGCCGTCGAAGACGGTGCTGATCATGCCGGAATTGGCCACCCCCTGTGCGTACAGCGCCGAGTTGAGCGCCAGCTTGGCCATCATCAGCTGGTTGACCGGCATGCGCGCGATCCGGGCGACGAATTCCTCGGTGCGCGCGTCGAGTTCGGCGGCGGGCCAGGATTCGATGGCCAGGCCCCATTCCACCGCCTGCTTCCCGGTGAGGCAGTCGCCGGTGAACAGCAGGCGCTTGGCGCGCTGGTCACCGAGGCGATGCGCCCACATGCCCGCCGCCGGGACACCCCAGACCCGGGTCGGCGGGTAGCCGATCTTCGTGTCGTCGGCGCAGATGATCTGGTCGGCGAACAGCGCGATGTCGCTGCCGCCCGCGACGGCGAAGCCGTGCAGCTTCGCCACGGTCGGCTTGTTCGCCTGCATCAGGCTGGCGAAACCGCGGTTGAACCGGCTCATCATCGCGTAGTCGATCATCGGATCCCAGGTCCGCGCCGGATCGTGATTGCGGCCCTGCACCACCGGATCGACGACCGTTCCCGCCACCTCATCGGGCCCGCCCGCCACCGCGAAACTCTGCTCGGCGAACATGCTCAGGTCATAGCCGCCGCAGAATCCCTTGCCGCGCCCGGACACCAGGATCACGTGCACCCGCGGGTCCAGATCCGCGCGTTCGACCGCGTGCGCCAGATCGTGCGGCGTATCGGGCGTGATCGCGTTGCCTTTCTCCGGCCGGTCGAAGGTGATGCGGGCGACGCGGCCGTCCCGCTCGTAGGTCAGCGTCCGGTACTCGCGGGCGTCGTCCGGGTCGGGGCGTCCGGCCCACGGGGTGTCCGGTGTCTCGGTCCAATTGCGATACCACGCGCCCGCCCCGCTGTCGGCCTGGCTGTCACTGTCGGTCATCGCTTTCCCTTCGACGCTGGTGCGAACCGGTCTCCGCAGTCTGGCGCACCCACCATTTGACAGTCAACATTGACTGTGAAAATGTCGCGGCGACGGGAGGAGCTGGTATGGCCGGACGACGCGAGGAACAGAAGCGGGCGACCCGTGTGCGCATCCTCGACGCCGCCGCCGACCTGCTTGCCGAGCAGGGCTACCGGGCGCTGTCCACGTTGTCCGTGCAGCGGGCCGCGAACGTGAGCCGCGGGGCGCTGCTGCATCACTTCCCGACCCTCGGCGCGTTGATCGGCGCACTGGTCGGACACCTGGTCGCACGCAACGAGGCGGCGGTGCGAGAGGTCGCGGCCGGGCTCGGCGCGGGGACCGATCCGCTACGCCGCGCCTTGACCGCCCTGTACGAGTCGATGGCACGGCCGGCGGCGCAAGCCGAATTCGAGGTGTGGGCGGCCGCGCGGACCGATCCGGCGCTTGCCGAGGCGTTGCGCGCGGCCGAACGAAAAGCCGGGCGCGACTTGCGGCGCGTGGTGGACGCACTGTTCGGTCCGGACCTGGTCGCCCATCCGCGCTACCCGGCCGTCCGCGAGCTCACCATCGCGATCCTGCGCGGCACCGCGATGTCCCGGCCGCTGCGCACTTCCGAGCGCGCCGCCGCGGCAACCATCGATCGATGGGCGGAGGCCATGACAGTTCTTCTCGCACAGGGGCACTAGCAATCGGCGAGCGCCGACGGTTCCGAATCGACTGTGATACGCGTCACTTCAGACTCCGATTGTGCACTCTCCCACACTGTCGCTATCCTGGCTGCACTTTGAGACCACCGAGTCTCAATGCAGCCTTCGACGGGGCCGGGTCCGACCACCGCACGGCGCCCGCGGCGCCCACGGAGGCCGATTCCTGCCGGGGAGCGCCTGCGGCGCCTGTACTACCAGGAGCAAACGCCATGCGATCGAAGTTGATCTCGGCGGCCATCGGTTTCGCGGTGATGGCGCTGTCGTGTGTGGGACCGGGCAGCGGGCCCGCCGTCGCCGCACCGGATTGCCCGAGTCTGTACGTGGTGGCGATCCCGGGAACATGGGAGACCACCGCGGACGGCGAGCGCCCCGGGCCGGGGATGCTGGCCGGAGTCACCCGCGGCCTGCCGTCCTCGGCGTGGGTGGACTACGTGAGTTACGCGGCGACCGCCTTCCCTTGGGAGAGCGAGGTATACGGCGCCTCCAAACGCGAGGCCGTCGACAACGCGCGCGGCATGATCGCGGCGATGGGCCGGGAGTGCGGCGCGACCAGGATCGCGCTGCTCGGCTACAGCCAGGGCGCGGACGCCGCCGGTGATCTCGCCGCCGAGATCGGCACCGGACTCGGCGTCGTGCCGCCGCATCGGATCGCCGCGGTGGGGCTCATCTCCGATCCCCGCCGCTCCCCCGCCGACGCGCTCGTCGGTCCACCGGTCGGCGGCGCGGGCGCGGGCGGTCCGCGCATCGGCGGGTTCGGTCTCCTCACCCCGCAGACCCGCACCATCTGCGCGATCGGCGATCTGTACTGCACCACGGCGTCGGACGATTTCGTGACCCGCTTCGCGGGCTTCCTGGCCCAGACCTCGCACCCCGACCCGGCCTACCTGTGGCGCTACCAGATGGAAATGGGCGCCATCGTCGGCGACCTGATGTCCAACGGCGGAATCCCCCTTTTGCAGAGCCAGCTCTCGGAGTCGGCCAACCAGGAACGGGCTCGGCTGCTGGACGAGTTCTACCGCTCCGAAGCGCACACCGCCTACGGCAGCTACCCCGTCGGAGGCGGAGCGACCGCGCTGTCGTGGATGCACGACTGGCTGGCGTCGCTGGCCTGAGTCAGGGAGCGAGCCGCCGCGCGACCTCGCCCAGACTGTCCGCGACAGCGCCCTGTTGCGCGTCGGTGAGCACGTCGACGAGGACGCGGCGGACGGTCGCGACATGGCCCGGCGCGACCTGCGCCAGCCTTTCCCGGCCCGCGGCGGTGAGTACAGCGATAACCCCGCGCACGTCGGTCGGACAGGCCTCGCGCACCAGCAACCCGGCTTTCTCCAACTGCGTCACCTGATAGGTCAGACCGCTTTTGGAGGTGTAGAGCGCCTCGGCGAGTTCGGTCATCCGCAGGCGGCCCTCCGGCGCGTCGGCGAGCCGCACGAGCACCTCGTACTGGGTATGCGACAGCCCTTCCCGCTTGAGCTGCCGTTCCACCTCGCGACCCACCAGCGCGCCGGCCGCCAGGAAGTTCTGCCACACCGCCATCTCGCGGACGTTCAGCCACGTGGTCTGCACGGCTCCACCCTAACCCTATTGTTCAAATTTGAACAACAAGCTACAGTTGAGTTCGAATTTGAACTACCTGGGCGACCGAGCCGGGAGGAGCACTATGACCGTGGCCGACGAAAGAATGCCGGTGCTGTATCTCTCGCATGGCGCTCCGCCGCTGGCCGACCACGAGAGGTGGCCCGCCGAACTGGCGGCGTGGTCGCGCGCGTTGCCCCGGCCCCGCGCCGTCCTGATCGTCTCCGCGCACTGGGAGGCCGCGCCGATCGCGCTGGGCGCCACCCGGACGGTGCCGCTGGTCTACGACTTCTGGGGCTTTCCGGAGCGGTACTACCAGGTGCGTTATGCCGCGCCGGGCGCGCCCGAACTGGCCGGCAAGGTGCGAAATCTGTTGCGCGGACCGGGCGCCGCCGTCGCGGACGTGCCGGATCGCGGGCTCGATCACGGCGCCTACGTGCCGTTGAAGGAGATGTATCCGGACGCCGACATCCCGGTGTTGCAGCTGTCCATGCCGACGCTGGCCCCCCAGGTCCTCTTGCGCGTCGGCCGGAAGTTGGCGCCGCTGCGCGACGAAGGCGTCCTGATCGTCGGCAGCGGATTCTTCACGCACAATTTGCGCGCGCTGACCGCCGACGACGAGCACGTGCCCTCCTTCACGGCCGAATTCGACGCGTGGGGCCGCGAGACGCTGGCCACCCGCGACCTGGACGCACTGCTCGACTTCGAGCACACCGCGCCCGCGGCTCGCCTGGCCCATCCACGCGCCGACCACTTCGCGCCGCTGTTCGTCGCACTCGGCGCGGGCGAGGAGGATTTGGGCACGCTGCGCACCGTCATCGACGGTTACTGGTTCGGCATGGCACGCCGATCCATTCAGCTCGGCTGAGCGCCGGTGCCGCTCCATCCGGCCTCCGCCGAGACCCGAGGTGATCGCGATCCGGCCCAGCCGGGACGTCGTGCCCGCATAGCCCGACCCACACCCGATCTGGAGGCCGACGGCGGCGACACTCGACCGCCGCGTTCGGGCGTTCGCGACGGACCTCGGCGGAGCCTCCGGAGTCGCGGACGCCCGTCAGCACCTCGCCTGCCCAGGACCTGCCGCCGGAGGGCATCGGCTGGATAGCGCCGGTGCCGACGGTCCGCGCGGCGGCGGCACGGCGACCGAGGTCGCGAGTCCTGAACCGCCGAGCGCGTCATCGGATGCGCAGCGCCGTCAGCCGCCAGCCCGCCGAGCGGGTCCGCGCGATGCGCGCCGCCAAGGCGAAATGACGCCTGCCCCGGCCGTAGGTGGCGAAGACCTCGGCGGTCTTGGCGTCCACCAGGACCACGTTCACCCGCATCGGCACCGCGACGCCCAGGTCGCGGCCGGGCACGAGACCGGCGCCGATCAACGTACGCACCGCGGCGACGACCGTGGCGTCGGCGACGACGGCCAGTTGCGGCACGGTTCTCCTGCGGTCGAGCACCTCGAGGACGACTCGCACCGCCGACTCGGCGAATCGGCGTGCCGCCGAACGTGACTCGTCCTCGCCCGGCGCGGTGGAGGCATGGCTTCGCCGCACCGCGCTGCGTATCCCGGCACTGGACCGACTGGAGCTCGCGTGCGGCCGCGGCCGGCACGGTAGCGCCCGAGCGGGTGCCGGATCGCATGCCATCCGCTCCGCCTCGGCGCGACGGCGACTGTCCAAGGGCGGCTCCGGATTCGGAGCAGGCGCCAACCAATCCTGATAACCAGCCATGCACATCCCTTCGAGAACCGGTGGTCGAAACCCTGTGGGGACAGATTCTGCGGACCGGCCACCGGAAGTCGCGCGTAGTCGGCTACCCGAATCCGTCCCGGCACGCCACCACCGGAAACCGGCGGCCACGAAGACCGACCTATGTTGGAGCCGGCGAACCCCGACCCGGAACCGGAGACCTTGATGACCGACGAGCGAGGAGCGGACGTGACCACGCCCGGAAAGTCCGCGTCCCCGCGTCGCCTGGTCCGCATCGGCCTGCTCACGCTCGCCGGAGCGCTCGCCGCGTATCTCGCGCTCGCGCAACTGATCGCGATCCTGCCGGTTTCCTGGGTGATGCCGTTGCTCGGCAACGCGGTCGCGCAGTCGGCCGTGCTCTTGCTCGGCGCCGTCCGCGACGCGCTCGGCTCGTGGAACATGGTGTTGGCGGTGGTCGCGACCGCGCTCGCGCTGACGGTGTTTCGCGGGGGCGAGCGCGGACGGCGACTCGCGGGCACGGTGACCGGCGTGGCCGCCGTCGGCTTGGCGCTGTCCGTCGTGACCAGCGCGACGCTGGTGTTCGTGGCGCGTGACGCGGCGGGCGTCTGGATCCCGTTCGCCCCGGCCGTGCCGTTCAGCACCGTGGGCGGCGCGCCCGACGAGACCGTCACCTATGCGACCGTCGACGGACAGCCGATCCAGGCGGACCTGTACCTCCCCGCTCCGGGGCCGCGACCGGCGCCGCTGGTGGTGAGCATTCACGGCGGCGCCTTCGTCACGGGCAGCCGTGGCACCGACGCCTACACGACCTGGCTGGCCGAGAACGGATACGCCGTCCTCGATGTGGACTACCGCCTCTCCGACGAGGGCAACCACCGCTGGAACACCGCGGACGCCGACGTCGCCTGCGCGCTGAGCTGGGCCGCCGCGAACGCGCGGCGGTACGACTGGGACATGCGGCGGGTCGCCACGTTCGGCGAATCGGCAGGCGGCAATCTGGCCGTCAACGTCGCGAACAAGATCAACGCGGGTGTCCTGCGGCCCAGCTGCGGCAGCGCCGACGAACTGCCGAAGGTGCGCGCGGCGGTGGCGCTGTACCCGGCGGTCGACCTCGCCGCGTCGGGCACCGAGACCGCGCTCGGCGTCGACGCGGCCCGGCAGTACCTCGGCGGAACGCCCGAGCAATACCCCGACCGCTATACCGCGACCGGCGCCGCCGCGCAGGTCACCGGCGACTCCCCGCCCACCCTGCTGATCCAGGGCGCCAACGATCACCTGGTGCTCGCCGAGCACACCGCCGCCTACGCCGCGGCCCTGGAGACCGCGCGCGTGCCGCACCGCTACGTCGAACTCCCCTTCCTCGATCACGCGTTCGGCACCACCGAACTCGACACCGGCGCGCTGGTCATCCGCGAACTCACCCGCACCTGGCTGACGGAATACCTGGCGTAACCGACGCCACATCGCCGGAGCGGGAATACCCGCGTACCCGACTCCGTTCCTTTGGTTGCCATATCCACCAAATTGAGACAGACTGAGAACGAAGGAGGCGTCGTGCAGTTCGGAATTTTCACGGTCGGTGATGTGACGACCGACCCCACGACCGGCCGGACGCCCAGTGAGCACGAGCGCATAACGGCCATGGTGACGATCGCGCGCAAGGCCGAAGAGGTCGGGCTGGACGTGTTCGCCACCGGCGAGCACCACAACCGGCCGTTCGTGCCGTCGTCGCCGACCACCATGCTCGGCTACATCGCGGCGCGGACCGAGCGGCTCCAGCTCTCCACCGCCACGACGCTGATCACCACGAACGACCCGGTGAAGATCGCCGAGGACTTCGCCATGCTGCAACACCTCGCCGAGGGGCGGGTGGACCTGATGCTCGGACGCGGCAACACCGGGCCGGTCTACCCCTGGTTCGGCAAGGACATCCGCGACGGCATCCCGCTGGCGATCGAGAACTATCACCTGCTGCACCGGCTCTGGCGCGAAGACGTGGTCGACTGGGAGGGCAAGTTCCGCACGCCGCTGCAATCGTTCACCTCGACGCCGCGCCCGCTGGACGACGTACCGCCGTTCGTCTGGCACGGCTCGATCCGTAGCCCCGAGATCGCCGAGCAGGCGGCCTACTACGGCGACGGATTCTTCGCCAACAACATCTTCTGGCCGAAAGAGCACTTCCAGCGGCTGATCGCGCTGTACCGGCAGCGCTACGAGCACTACGGCCACGGCTCCGCCGACCAGGCGATCGTCGGCCTGGGCGGACAGGTGTTCATGCGCAAGAACTCCCAGGACGCGGTGCGCGAGTTCCGGCCCTACTTCGACAACGCGCCGGTGTACGGGCACGGCCCGTCGCTGGAGGAGTTCACCGAGCAGACCCCGCTCACGGTGGGTAGCCCGCAGGAGGTCATCGACAAGACGCTCACCTTCCGCGCGGCGTTCGGCGACTACCAGCGCCAGCTGTTCTTGATGGATCACGCGGGCCTTCCGCTGAAAACCGTCCTGGAGCAACTGGACCTGCTCGGCGAGGAAGTGGTTCCGGTGCTGCGCAAGGAATTCGCGGCTCTGCGCCCGGCGCACGTGCCCGACGCGCCCACGCACGCGAGCCTGGTCGCCGCCCGCGACACCGCACTGGAGGCGACCCGATGACCCGCATCGCCGTCGTCGCCGCGGGCCTGTCGCAGCCGTCCTCGACCCGGCTGCTCGCCGATCGGCTCGCCGCCGCCACCGGCGCGGCGCTGACCGCCTCGGGCGCGGACGTGGCATTCGACGTGGTCGAAGTACGCGAGCACGCCCGCGAGCTGGCCGACAACCTGCTGACCGGGTTCGCGCCCGGCGGGCTGCGCGCGACGATCGACACGGTGACCGGCGCCGACGGCTTGATCGCCGTCACGCCGATCTTCAACGCGTCCTACAGCGGCCTGTTCAAGACGTTCTTCGACGTCCTGGAACCGGACGCGCTGGCCGGGATGCCGGTGCTGCTCGGGGCGACCGGCGGCTCGGCGCGCCATTCGCTGGCGCTGGAGCACGCCCTGCGGCCGATGTTCAGCTACCTGCGCGCGGCGGTCGCGCCCACCGCTGTCTACGCGGCCTCGGAGGACTGGGCGTCCGCGGCGGCGGGCGGATTGAGCACCCGGATCGACCGTGCCGCAGCGGAATTCGCCGCGCTGCTGACCGGCACACCGCGCGAGCGGGCCGCCGATCCGTACGACGACCCGGTACCGTTCGCGCAGCTACTCGGCACCCACTGACCCATTCCCACCGACCGAGCCCGACCCACACCCAACTAGTTCAATTCTCAATCATCAAGGAGAACACCATGTCGACCGGAACCACCAACGCTCTCACCGCGGGCACCTGGGCCATCGACCCGGCCCACTCCACCCTGGGCTTCTCGGTACGCCACCTGATGGTCAGCAAGGTACGCGGCCGCTTCACCGACTTCTCCGGCAAGCTGGTCATCGGCGAGGACGGCAGCGCCTCGGCCACGGCCGAGATCCGGGTCGACTCGGTCACCACCGACAACGAACAGCGCGACGCGCACCTGCGCACCGCGGACTTCTTCCAGGCCGAGGAGTTTCCGGTGGCCACCTTCGAATCCACCGGTTTCCGGGTGAACGGCGAGGACTTCATCGTGGACGGCGAGTTCACCATCCGCGGCGTCACCAAGCCGGTCACGCTGGACGTGGAGTTCCTCGGCGTCAACCCCGGCATGGGCCACGGGCCGGTCGCGGGCTTCGAGGCCAAGACCGTGATCAACCGCCGCGACTTCGGCATCACCATCGACATGCCCCTGCCCGACGGCGGCGCGGTGATCGGCGACAAGATCACGCTCACCCTCGAGATCGAGGTCGGTTTGCAGTCCTGAGTTGATCCGGACGGTCCCGCGGGAGTTGCCCGCGGGACCGTTCTTTTCGTCAGAAGAGGGTCATCGGCTCGGCAGGCGACGGCTGCGGCAACGGGTCGAGCTGCGGCAGCCGGGCGCGGACCTCGTCGTGGAAGCGGCGGGCCAGCTCCAGCGAGCCCGCATTGTCGGGGGTGTGCACGAACACCGTCGGCGACCGGCCTTCGCGCAGCCACTCGGCGACCGTGCCGACCCACGGCTGCCAGCCGCCGACGGTGCGCTCGACATCGTCGCGACCGTGGTAGCGCACGATCGGGTACTCGGTCAGGGCGCGCATCCTGCGCCGCACCCGCGGCTTCTTCGACGCCGCCTCCTGTTCCGCCGCACTGGTGGGCGGACCGTCGAAGAGCAC
This sequence comes from Nocardia sp. NPDC047648, assembly GCF_040642815.1. Taxonomy (NCBI): domain Bacteria; kingdom Bacillati; phylum Actinomycetota; class Actinomycetes; order Mycobacteriales; family Nocardiaceae; genus Nocardia; species Nocardia sp. NPDC047648. Next base: position 137,084 of record NZ_JBEYSX010000013.1, read on the forward strand.
GGTGGTGTCGAACGGAACCCATTCGGCGCCCACCCTGGACAAGACGTATTCCAGCCTGCGCGCCGCCTGCTCGTCGGCGAAGAACGCGGGATGCCGGACCTCGACGGCGGCCCGGTATGTGCGCGGCAATTGCCGCAGGAATCCGGCCAGCGCACCGAGATCGGTGGGGCCGAACGAGCCGGGCAGCTGCACCCACAGGGCGTGAATGCGTTCCCCGAGCGGCTCCATCGCGGCGAGGAACGAGCGCAGATCCTCCTCGACGCCGGTCAGCCTGCGTTCATGGGTGATCGGCTTGGGCAGCTTGAGGACGAACCGGAACACGGGATCGCATTGGCTCGCCCACGATTCCACCGTTCGCCGCGACGGCGTCGCGTAGAAGGTCGTATTGCCTTCGACCGCATTGCACCACGTGGCGTACCAGCGCAGCCGCTCCCCCGGCGCGAGCTGCCTTTCCTGCCAAGCCGCGTGCGTCCACATCGCACATCCCACGTGAAGCCGCATGCTTCCGACGCTAACCCACCATCCCGACACGCTCGTCCCGGCGGCACGCGACCGCGACCGGGACTCACCGCCGCGCCCGCTTCGCCGACCGGACCCAGCCGAAGGTCAGCTCCACGGCGCGCTTCCAGTTGTCGTACTCCTCCGCTCGCAGCTCGGGGTCCATCGATGGAACCCATTGCGCGGCAAGGCGCCGGTTGTTCCGCAGTCCTTCCAGGTCCGGCCAGTAACCGACGGCCAGGCCCGCGGCGTACGCGGCGCCGAGCGAGACCGTCTCGGCGACGAACGGACGCGACACCGGAACGTCGAGGACGTCGGCCACGATCTGCATGAGCAGGTTGTTGGAGGTCATGCCGCCGTCCACGCGCAGCGCCTCGGCGCGCAGGCCCGAATCGGCGTTCATCGCCTCCACCACGTCGCGGGTCTGCCACGCGGTGGCCTCCAGCACGGCGCGGGCGATGTGGCCCTTGGTGATGTAAGAGGTCAGTCCGGCGATGAGACCGCGGGCGTCGCTGCGCCAATGCGGTGCGTAGAGCCCGGAGAACGCGGGCACGACGTAGCAGCCGCCGTTGTCTTCGACGGTGCGCGCGAGGGTTTCGATCTCCGGCGCACTCGTGACGAGCCCGATGTTGTCGCGCACCCACTGCACGAGCGAACCGGTGACCGCGATCGGACCTTCCAGCGCGTAGACCGGCTCCGGGCCGATCTGGTAGCCGATCGTGGTGAGCAGGCCGTGCCCGGAACGCACCAGCTCACGCCCGGTGTTCATCATGAGGAATCCGCCCGTTCCGTAGGTGCACTTGGTTTCCCCACGCGCGAAACAGGTCTGGCCGAACAACGCGGCGTGCTGGTCACCGAGCGCGGCGGCGATCGGGATGCCGGGCACCACCCGGCGCGTAGTGCCGTAGGACGCGGTCGACGGCTGGATGCGCGGCAGCATCCCCGCCGGGATGCCGAAGAACTCCAGCAGTTCGTCGTCCCAGGCGAGGGTGCCGATGTTCATCAGGAGGGTACGGCCTGCGTTGGTGACGTCGGTGCGGTGCAGGCCGCCGTCCGGACCGCCGGTGAGATTCCAGATCAGCCAGGTCTCCATGGTGCCGAACAGCACCTCGCCCCGCTCGGCGCGCTCGCGCAGACCGGGCATCGTGTCCAGCATCCAGCGCAGTCGCGGCGCGGCGAAATAGCTCGCCGGTGGCAGACCGCACAGTTCGCGGATCCGGTCGGCGCCCGGCTTGCCCTCCAGTTCCCGGACCAGTTCTTCGGTCCGCACGTCCTGCCAGACGATGGCGCGACCGACCGGCGTGCCGGTGCGGCGGTCCCACACCACGGTGGTCTCGCGCTGGTTGGCTATGCCCAGCGCGACGATCTGATCGGCGGCCACTCCGGAATCGCGCAGGGCCTGCGGCACGATCCGCTCGACGTTGCGCCAGATCTCCACGGCGTCCTGCTCGGCCCATCCCGGCCGCGGGTAGTGCTGCCGGTGCGGGCGCTGGGCGACACCGACGAGCCGGGCACGCTGGTCGAACAGGATGCACCGCGTGGAGGTGGTGCCCTGATCGATGGCGAGCACGTAACGCTGCTTCATGCTGCTCCTGGAGGAAATCCGCTGGTCACCGGCGCGACGGCGGTCGGTCGCCCGCACCGAGATCGCGCGACACCGCCCGTGCGGCGTCCAGCACCCGGCCGACGAGCGCGGGCCGGTGCCGCGACTTGGCGTCACAGAGCCGGTCCACCGCGCCGGTGATGCCGATGGCGCCGACCACGAGCCCACCCGGCGCCCGGATCGGCGCCGCGATACCCGCCTCGCCGGTCCGGAACTCCTCGATGTCGCCCGCCCATCCGGCTCGCCGCACGCCGGCCAGTTCCCTGGTGAGCGCGGCGCGGTCGACGAGGGTGCGGTGCGTGAGCGCGGCCGGCTCGGCCCGGCGCACCGTCGCGGCCAGGTCGGCGTCATAGGCGAGCAGCACCTTGCCCAGCGCGGTGGCATGCGGCGGCAGGAGTTCGCCGAGTTCGAGCGCCTGTTCGGTGTTGTCCGGCCGGAACACGTGATGGACCACGACCACAGCGCCGTCCAGCGGCGCGCCGATCCGCACCGCCTCGCCCGTGCGCGCCGCCAGCGCGTCGGCCCAGTTGATAGCGCGGGAGCGCAACTCGTTCGCGTCGAGGTAGCCGCCGCCCAGGTGCGGCAACGCCGCGCCGAGCTGGTACTTGCCGCTCGCCGGGTCCTGGTCGACGAAGCCGACGCCCTGGAGCGTGCGCAGGATGCCGTGCGCGGTCGGCTTGGGCAGGTCGAGCGCGCCCGCGATGTCGCCGACGCCGAGACGACCGGAGCCGCGGGCCAGCAGTCGCAGCACGGCCGCCGCCCGCTCGATCGACTGGATCGGACCCGGCATGTCCGGAAACCTATCCCCCGTGTCGTGATTCGACAATCGTGTGCGACACCCGGCGCACCCGGTATGAGCTGCGCCATACCTTCGCCTCGCCCGACTCGGCAGCCATGGCGTTCTCCGCGACCGGCCCGAGCGTTCGACATTGTCGAATGGCGGCGCTGTCCGGGTCCGGCATTCCGCCGTAGTTTCCGTTTCGAGCACGGTCGCGCCCGCGGCCTGCGCGGCGAACGGAGGCTCAGCGATGACTCGGGGCGGTAGCCGGTACGTCGGCGCCATCGACCAGGGCACCACGAGCACCCGCTTCATGGTGTTCGACCACGGGGGCAACGAGGTTGCCCGTCACCAACTCGAGCACGAGCAGATCCTGCCGCGCCCCGGGTGGGTGGAGCACAATCCGACCGAGATCTGGGAGCGCACCCGCGCGGTCGTGCAGACCACGCTGACCAAGGCCGATCTCGTCGCGAGCGACCTCGCCGCGGTCGGCGTCACCAACCAGCGGGAGACCACGGTGGTGTGGAACCGCAAGACGGGGCGGCCGTACTGCAACGCGATCGTCTGGCAGGACACCCGCACCGATCGCATCGCCGCCGAATTGGAGCGGGCCGGGCACGGCGACACCATCCGGCGCAAGGCGGGCCTGCCGCCCGCGACCTATTTCTCGGGCGGCAAACTGCGCTGGATCCTCGACAACGTCCCCGGGGTGGCCCGGGACGCCGAACGCGGCGACGCGCTGTTCGGCACCACCGACAGCTGGCTGCTGTGGCAGCTCACCGGCGGGGTGGACGGCGGCGTGCACGTCACCGACCCGACCAACGCCAGTCGCACCATGCTGATGGACCTGGAGACATTGGACTGGGACGATGAACTGCTGGACTTGTTCGGGGTGCCGCGCGCGATGCTGCCCAGGATCGCGCCGTCGGCGAATCCGGACCTGTTCGGCCGCACCCGGCCCGACGGGCCGTTCGGCGGCGCGGTCCCGCTCGCCGGTGTGCTCGGCGACCAGCAGGCCGCCACCGTCGGACAGGTCTGCTTCCGTCCCGGCGAGGCGAAGAACACCTACGGCACCGGCAACTTCCTGTTGCTCAACACCGGAACCGAGATCGTGCGATCGCAACACGGACTGCTCACCACCGTGGCCTACCGATTCGGCTCGGAGAAGCCGGTGTATGCGCTGGAAGGCTCGATCGCGGTGACGGGCTCGGCGGTGCAGTGGCTACGCGACCAGCTGGGCATCATCTCCGGTGCGGCGCAGAGCGAGTCGCTGGCCCGGCAGGCCGAGGACAACGGCGGGGTGTACTTCGTGCCCGCGTTCTCCGGATTGTTCGCGCCCTACTGGCGGTCGGATGCGCGCGGCGCGATCGTCGGCCTGTCCCGCTACAGCACCAACGCCCATCTCGCGCGGGCGACGCTGGAATCGATCTGCTACCAGACCCGCGACGTGGTCGAGGCGATGCAGGCCGACTCCGGCGTCCGGCTGGACGTGCTGCGGGTGGACGGCGGCGTCACCGCCAACGAGCTGTGCATGCAGTTGCAGGCCGACTTCCTCGGCGTGCCGGTGTCGCGCCCGGTGGTCGCCGAGACCACCGCCCTGGGCGCCGCCTACGCGGCCGGGCTGGCGGTCGGCTTCTGGAGCGACACCGACGAACTCACCCAGAACTGGAACGAAGCGAAGCGCTGGCACCCGGCCTGGTCGCCACCGCAGCGTGAGCGCGGCTACGCGCGCTGGAAGAAGGCGGTAGCCCGCACCCTCGACTGGATCGACGACGAGGACTGAGCCGGCGACCCCGTCGTACCCGAATATCCCCGAAACAAGGAGACAGCGCTGTGTCCGCACGATTGGACGCCCGATACCGCGACCGCGCGGTGAACTCGCTCGGTGACACCGAGATCGACGTGCTCGTCATCGGCGGCGGCGTGGTCGGCGCGGGCGCCGCACTCGACGCCGCCTCCCGCGGCCTGACCGTGACCCTGGTGGAGGCAAGGGACTTCGCCGCGGGCACCTCGAGCCGCTCCAGCAAGCTCATCCACGGCGGACTGCGCTACCTGGAACAGCTGGACTTCTGGCTGGTGCGGGAGGCGCTCAAGGAACGCGGCCTGCTGCTGCACCGGCTGGCACCGCACCTGGTACGGCCGGTGTCGTTCCTGCTGCCGTTGCGGCATCGCGTGTGGGAGCGCGCCTACATCGGCGCGGGCGTCGCCCTGTACGACACCATCGGCGGCGCCCGCGCCCTGCCGATGCACCGGCACCTGTCGCGCACGCGCGCGCTGGAACTCGCGCCCGCCCTGCGCGAGGACGCGCTGACCGGGGCCATCCGGTACTTCGACGCGCAGGTCGACGACGCCCGGCACACGATGATGATCGCGCGCACGGCGGCCGGGCACGGCGCGACCGTGCTCACCCGCACCAAGGTGACAGCGCTGCTGCGCGACGGCGAGCGCGTCGTCGGCGCGGAGGTCACCGACCTGGAGACCGGACGGGTGCACGCGGTCCGGGCGCGCCGGGTGATCAGCGCCACCGGAGTGTGGACCGACGAGATGAACCGGATGACCGGCGTCGAGTTCCCCTTCCACGTCCGGATGTCCAAGGGCGTGCACATCCTGGTGCCGCGCCATCGCCTGCACTTGGACACCGGCCTGATCATGCGCACCGAGAAGAGCGTGCTGTTCGTCATCCCGTGGCACGGGCACTGGATCATCGGCACCACCGACACGGACTGGTCGCTGGACAAGGACCACCCGGCCGCCAGCGACGCCGACGTGCGCTACCTGCTCGATCAGGTCAACCGGGTGTTGCGGGAGCCGCTCACCCGCGACGACATCGTCGGCACCTACGCGGGTCTGCGCCCGCTGCTGTCCGGCGCGTCGTCCGACACCGCGACGCTGTCGCGGGAGCACGCGGTCGCCGAACCGGCCCCAGGCCTGTTCGTCATCGCGGGTGGCAAGTACACCACCTACCGGGTGATGGCCGCCGACGTCGTGGACGCGGCGGTGGCGGGACTCGGCCGCGCGGTTGCGCCGTCGGTGACCGAGCACCTGCCGATCCTCGGCGCGGTGGGCTACCAGGAACTCGCCGGCGACCTCGACGGCCTGGCGCAGCGCACGGGCCTGCCGCGAGCGACGGTGCAGCGGTTGCTCGGCCGGTACGGCTCGACGATCACCGACCTGTTCGACCTGATCGCCCGCGAACCCGAGCTGGGTGAGCCGCTCACCGGAGCACCCGAATACTCGGGCGCGGAGGTGGTGTACGCGGTGACGCACGAGGGCGCACTGCACTTGGACGACGTGCTCACCCGCCGCACCCGGGTGTCCATCGAAACGGCCGACCGAGGCCTGGCCGCCGCTCCCGGGGTGGCGCGGCTGATCGGCGCGCACCTCGGCTGGGACGCCGCGACCACCGAGCGGGAGATCACCCGCTACCGCGATCGGGTGCACGCCGAATTGGCCGCCAACCAGGCGGTCGACGATGAATCCGCCAACGCGGCCCGATTGATCGCCGTGGCCTGAGCCCCTGGCACGGTTCTCACACGGAACCGTGCCGAGTTCACTGATCCATGCCGCTGTGCCCGCTCGGCGTCGACTCGTCGGTCTCGAGTTCGGCGCCGGCCGGGTGCTCGTCGGCGTGCGTCGGCTTGGTGTGCTCGTCGGCGAAATCCGCGTCCTGCTGCATCGACTCCGCCGTGGTTGGATCGATATTCGGTGTGCTCATAACCCGCGCGTACCCAGCGGTACGGCCCTGACGCACGCACCTCGGCCGCGCGGGAAAGCAGGCTCGGCGGGAGTGGCGGGTTGACCTCGAGCACGGTTGAGGATGGAGCATGGTGAGCATGACTCGTCCAGCTGATTTCTGGAACACCGTCTATGACAACGACACCGCCCCCTGGGTGATCGGCGAGCCGCAACCGGCCATCGTCGCGCTCGAACGGGACGGCGGCATCACCGGCCGCGTGCTCGACCCGGGCTGCGGCGCCGGCGAGCACACGATCCTGCTGACCAGGCTCGGGTACGACGTGCGCGGAATCGACATGTCGCCGAGCGCGGTGGCGTACGCGCGCGCCAACGCCGCCGAGCAGGGTGTGCCGTCGGCCGTCTTCGAGGTGGCCGACGCCCTCGCGCTCGGCGACCGGCCGGAGTTCGCCGGTGAGCCGCCCGGCTTCGCGCCCGCGTTCGACACCATCGTCGACAGCGCCCTGTTCCACGTCTTCGGGACCGAGGACGAGGCGCGCGCCGCCTATGTCCGCAGGCTGCACGCGATCTGCAAGCCGGGCGGCACCGTCCATGTCCTCGCGCTCTCCGATGTCGAGCCGGGGTTCGGCCCGCGGATCAGCGACACCTTGATCCGGGAGTCGTTCCGCGACGGCTGGACGGTGGAAGACGTGCGGCAGGCGCGCTACCGGGGGCGGGTGACCGACCCGGTGGCCCAGGACGCGGCGAACCTGGAGGTCTCCGCGTCCGGCCACGTCGACCTCGCCGCGTGGCTGGCCCGGATCCGCCGCCTCTGAGTCACACGCCCTTCGGCGCTTTGCTTCCCATGAAGCCGAACAGGTAGCCCGCCACCCGCCGCATCTGGATCTCCTCGGCGCCCTCGGTGATCCGGTAGCGCCGGTGGTGGCGGTAGATGTGCTCGAACGGCTTGTGCCGGGAGTAGCCGAGGCCGCCGTGTACCTGCATGGCGCGGTCGGCGGCCTCGCAGCACAACCGGTTGGCCCAGTAGTTGCACATCGAGACCTGCTCGGAGACGGCGAACGTGCCGTAGGTGTCCATCGACCAGGCGGTCTTGTGGATGAGGGCGCGCAACATCTCGCACTGGGTGTGCAGCTCCACCAAGGGGAACTGGATCGCCTGGTTGGCGGCCAGCGGCTTGCCGAAGGGCTTGCGCTGTTTGGCGTAGGCCACCGACTCGTCGATGCAGTACTGCGCCGCACCCAGACTGGACGCGGCCTGGCGGATCCGGTTCTCGTTGAAGAAGTGCTGCACCACCGCCAGGCCGCGCCCCTCGCCGCCGAAGACGGCGCTGTCGGGGACCCGGACGCCGTTCAGGGAGACACGCGCGTGGTCGGTGGGCATGTTGAAAGTCCAGAGGTATTCCTCGACGACGAAGCCCGGGGCGTCGGTGGGCACCAGGAACGCGGTGATGCCCGCCGCGTCGCCGGGGCCGCCGGAGGTGCGCGCGAAGATCAGGTCGGCGTCGGCGATGTGCACGCCGGTGTTCCAGGTCTTCTGCCCGGTGATCACCCAGTCGTCGCCGTCGCGGACCGCCGCGGTCTCCATGTGGGTGGCGTCGGAGCCGTGCTCGGGCTCGGTGATACCGAAGGCGAAGAACTTCGTCCCCGAGGCCAAGCCGTCCACCCACTGCGCCCGCTGCGCGGGTGTGCCGTGTTCGAGCATGAGCAGCAGGCCGACGTTGTTGGCGACGATGGCGTGCTCGTTCTGCAGATCGCAGTGCAGGCCGAGGCCGCGCCGGGCCAGGTGCTCGCGGATCACGGCCATGCCCAGGTTGGTGCCGTCCCGGCCGCCGTACTGCGCGGGGAACGCGTATCGCAGGTGCCCGGCGGCGTCGGCGCGCCTGCGTACCTCGGCCAGCAGGTCCTCCCATCGCGCGTTCGGCAGGCCGCCGCGCTCCCAGTCGGTGCGGGCGTCCTCGCGGCGGTGGTCGAAGAAGCGGATGTTGTCGTCGGTCTGCTCGAGCGGCGTGATCTCGCGCTCGATGAACGCGTCGAGTTCGGCCAGGTATTCGACCAGTTCCGCGGGTAGCTCGAAATCCATCGGGCATCAGCCTTTCGCAGTGGGTCGGATCTGCATCAGCAGGTCCCATTCGATTTCCGACACGCGGCGCCCGCTGGCCGCCATCACGATGTCTCGCACGCTGCCGTCCGAGTGTGCCGCGGCCTGCCCGGCCAGCCCGATGCCCCAGGCGAGCGTGCACATCACCTTCCACCAGCGGAACCGGTCCTCGTCGAAACCGCCGCCCGCGCGCCGGTAGCCGCGCACGAACGCGGCGCGGCCCGCCAGCCCGCCGAATTCCCGGTCGTCCGCGCGGAAGCGCCACATGCGCAGCGCGGGCCAGGCCACGTCGCGCATCGGATCGCCGTGGCGCTGCGCGCCTTCCCAGTCCAGCACGGCTCGCAGGCCGTCGGGCCCGACGACGATGTTGCCGTTGCGCATGTCGGTGTGCAGCAGCGCGGTACGGGGCGGCGCAGGCGGGCAGTGGCGTTCCAGCCAGCGCAGCGCGAGGGCGAACACCGGCCGGTCCGGTAGGAGTGCGCGCACGTGCTCGCCCGCCTCGGTCAGCTGACGTTCCGGATCGGCGGCCGCTTCGGGCAGGCGAGCGGGCGCGGTCGCCGGGTCGATGGCATGCAGACGGCCCATGGCCGCACCAAGCTGTTCGGCCACTCGTTCGCCGAGCCCCGCCGCCTCCGTCAGCCGTAATACCCTGCGGGGCACGGTTTCCCCGTCCACCCGTTCGGAGACCACGAACGGCCCGCCGACATAGGCGCTGTCGGTACAGATCGCGACCACGGGAGGCACCGGCACACCGTGCGTCCGTGCCAGTTCGCGGACGGCGGCCTCCACGTCGACCGGAACCAGCTCGATCGCGCTCGGCACGATGGTCGCGACCAGGCGTCGCGCCTCGCCCTCCAGGTCGGTTTCGAAGGCGACGTTGCGGCGACGGGCGCCCGCGGAGAGGTATTCGACGTTCGACACCGTCACCGCGCGGCCGCTCCCCGACTCGAGGAACCGGGCCAGACCGCGTGCCAGGTCGGCGCTCACTCGCCCGCCCAGGCGTCGTACCCGGGTTTGGCGATCGCCAGATCGGCCCGCACGATCGAAACCAGCGCTTCCCGGAGTCGCTCGTCATCCCCCTCGGCCACCGCGTCGAGCAGCTCGCGCTCGTGCTCGGCCGCGGCGGGGCCCGATTCGATCTCCCTGCGCACGATCCTGGCGAGATTGGCGCCCACCCGCGCCTTGTGCTGCAACCCCGCGGGCAGGGCGGGCAGCAGCGTCTGCTCGAGCAATTCGGCGATCGATTCCAGCAGCTCCGCTGCCGATGGGCGATTCTGCATGCGTTCCCCTCGGTCGGTTCCGGCCCCCAGCATGGCACGCACCGGTACCGCCCCGATCGGCACTTTCGGCCGTCACCCCTGGCCGCGCACCCGCGACGATCCGCCGCCGAGTCCCTTCCTGTGCGCCGGCTGGGAATCTGCCGTGGGTCCTCCTTCGCGTGGGGTTGCGCATGGAGCGGTCGGTAAAATGCGAAGGGGCAGTGGGCGCGGGTGCGCCATTCGTTTGCGCTGGGTTGAAACAGGAGAAATGCATTGGCGACCAGTCGCGTCCGATCCGGAGTCGTCGCGGGGATCGCCCTGATCATGGCGTTGATCGTGGCGGCGTGCTCGTCGTCGTCCGAGCCGGGCGGTACGCCGGGAGCGGCAGGCCCCGCGCCCTCGCCCCTCACCATCACGCCCGCGTCGGGGGCCCGCAACGTCGATCCGCTCGCACCGATCCAGGTCAGCGCCTCCGAGGGGCAGCTGACCTCGGTCACCATGACCAACGAGCGGGGCAACGCCGTCCAGGGGATCATGACGCCGGACAAGACGGCCTGGAAGCCCACCGAGCCGCTCGGCTACGGCCGCACCTACACGGTGACCGCGGAAGGGCTCACCGTCACCGGCAGGACCGGGCCGACCACCGCGACCTTCTCCACGCTGACCCCGAACAATCAGACGAAGGTGTCGCTGACCACCACGGGCGGCACACCGCTGTCCGACGGGGGCACGTTCGGGGTGGGCACCGTGGTGGTGGCCCACTTCGACGAGGACGTCCCCGACCGCGCCGTCGCCGAGAAGCACTTGTCGGTCACCACCGACCCGCCGGTGGAGGGATCCTGGTACTGGCTGGACGATCGCAACGCGCACTGGCGTCCGCGGGAGTACTACACCCCGGGCACCAAGGTCGGTGTGGCGGCGAACATCTACGGCCAGGAACTCGGCCGCGGGCTCTACGGCCAGGAGGACACCAAGACCACGTTCACCATCGGCGCGTCGCACGTCTCGATCGCCGACGACAACACCAAGCAGATCCAGGTCTTCGAGAACGGCAAGCTGATCCGCACCATGCCGACCTCGATGGGCATGGGCGGCAGCGAGGTCATCGCCGGCAAGACGCTCACGTTCTGGACCCAACCCGGGATCTACACGGTGATGGACAAGGCCAATCCGGTGATCATGGACTCCTCCACCTACGGCCTGCCGATCAACTCCCGCCTCGGCTACAAGGAGTCCATCGGCTGGGCGACCCGGATCAGCACCGACGGCATCTACCTGCACCAGCTCGACTCCACCATCTGGGCTCAGGGCAACACCGACGTCTCGCACGGCTGCCTCAATCTCAGCGGCGAGAACGCCCGGTGGTTCTTCGATTTCGCCGTCCCCGGTGACGTCGTCGAGATCCGCAACACCGGAGGCGCCCCGCTGGAGGTCTGGCAGAACGGCGACTGGGGACTGCCGTGGGATCAGTGGGTCCAGGGCAGCGCGCTTCGATAGGGTCCGTCCGGCCGACACGCTGGCCGCCCTTGCCGATATTGGGAAGCTGCACTACATTCCTGCACTCGCGAGACCAATCGGTCTCCAATCCCTGCGCGGCACACCCGCGACGGCACCGCGCGGGACCCCGCGTTGACGATCGGAGCCGGCTCGATGGCGATGCTGCTGTACTACCTACTCCTACCGCTCTATCTCGCCGAGGCATTCGTCAACCAGCTGCACTGAGCGCCGCTCGGCAGCAACACACGATTTTCTCAACCGGCTTGTTCGGCACCCGGTGGCTGGTGGAAGCCGGGACCCGCCTTCGGTTCGACCTCGCGGGGGTCGATCGGCTCGCGGCAGTGGTCGCAGACCAGCATGGGTGAGGTCTCTTCCCCGCAGGTGCGATGTTCCAGGACGACCGGCCTGCCCTCCGGCCCGACCAAGTGGTGATCACCCCAGACCATCATCGCTGTGACGATCGGATACAACTCGCGGCCCGCGGCGGTGAGGTGGTAGTCGACGCGCCCGCCGCCGTGGTCGGTGCGCGTGAAGATACCCGCGTCGATCAGCATGCGCAGGCGGCTGGTGAGCAGGTTGCGGTTGGTGATGCCGATATTGCGGGCGAAATCGCTGAAACGATGCACCCCGAAGAACGCCTCGGCGATGAGCAGGATGGTCCACCGGTCGCCGAGCAGTTCGACGACGCGGGTGACCGAATCGTCGACCGGGCGCCGCAGTGTCATGGCGCTATTTTCGCATCCCGTCGCGGTATTGCTTTCCTACTGGCGGTATCGGAATAATACCGACAACACCGGTGCCCGTTCCGGGCCGGACAGCTGGGAGTGTCGATGACGACCACGAACCACCCGACCGACGATTACGTGCGCCTGCTCGACCCCGCGGTGCGGCCGGATCCGTACCCGCTGTTCGCGCGGCTACGCGACGGCGGCGCGTTCCGGATCGGTACGGCGCCGGTGGTCGTGCTGACCCGCTACGCCGACTGCGCCGCGGTATTGCGCGATCCGCGCGCGAGCGTCGACCGGTCACTGGCCCGGTTGCAGCTCGGCTCGATGCCGATCTACGACGGGACCCGCGAAGACGGTGCGGCACAGGCGAAACCGTCGTTCCTGTTCCTCGACCCGCCCGATCACACTCGCCTGCGCCGCCTGGTGTCCAAGGCGTTCACCCCGCGCGTCGTGCGGCAGCTCGAGCCCCGGATCACCGAGATCGTCGACGACTTGCTCGACCAGCGCGCTCGTGCGGGACGATTCGATGCCGTAGACCACCTGGCCTATCCGCTTCCGGTGACCGTCATCTGCGAACTGCTCGGCGTCCCGCTGGCGGACGAGGCGCGGTTGAGCGCCTGGTCGGCGCTGCTGTCCCGCACGCTCGACCCGACCACCCGCGCGGCGGCCCGATTCCGCGCCGACCCCGCCGAGATCCGGCGCGCCGGAACCGAATTGCACGCCTACTTCGAAGAACTCATCGACCGCCGCAGGCGCACCCCGGGCCCGGATCTGCTGTCCGAACTCATCGCCGCCGAAGACGCCGGGGACGTGCTCACCCACGCGGAACTGATCTCGACCTGCGCGCTGCTGCTGGTCGCCGGGCACGAGACCACCGTCAACCTGATCGCCAACGCGATCCTCGCCCTGCTGCGCAGGCCGGAGGAGCTCGCCGCCCTCCGCGCGGATCCGGAACGGGCGGCGGGCGTCGTCGAGGAGACGCTGCGCTTCGACCCGCCGGTCCAGCTGATCCCGCGCGTCGCCGCCGACGAACTCGGCATCGGCGGCATGGACATCCAGCGCGGCGATCTGGTGGTGCTGCTGATCGCCGCCGCGCACCGCGACCCGGCGGTGTTCGGCGACCCCGACCGATTCGATCCGGCGCGCGAGAACCGCCACCTGGCCTTCGGCCTCGGGGCGCATTTCTGCCTCGGCGCTCCCCTGGCTCGCTTGGAGGCTCGAGTGGCGTTGACCCGGTTCGCGCAACGAGTCGAAGGCCCCTCGCTGCCGGTGGACCCGCCGCCGTACCGGGAACACGTGAATCTGCGCGGTCCCGCGCACCTGCCCATCGAGTTCGCGGCGATCCGGCCGAGGTAGTCAGCCGTCGTAGGAGACGTGCGGCGTCCACCCCTCGACGGGGCGGGTGGCCGCCGCGTGCAACGCCGCGGCGACCCGGTCCCGCGTGAACGCTCCCTCGCCGAGCACTCCGTTGACCTGCACCGCGACGGCCCGTACGCCGACGGGCGCGAGGGTGGCGTCCAAGCTGGTGACCAGGTTGCGCACCGCCGCCTTCTGGACGCCGAGCGAGGCGGCCCGGTGCCACGGCTTGTCCGCGGCCGCACTGCCGGTGACCAGTACGCGGGCGCCATCGGCCAGGAACGGGCGCGCTGCCTGGACCGCGGGCAGTAGAGCCGCGGCACCCACGGTGAAGTCCTCGATCAATGCGGCGACCGAGAGCTGCAACGGATCGGCCTCCCGGAAGATGCTGGGATTGAAGTGCAACACGTCGATGCGGCCGTAACGTTCGCCCACCTCGGCGACGACCCGGCCCACGTCGGCGGGGTCGCGCAGATCCACCCCGGCGCCTTCCGCGTGGAACCCCTGCTCGCGCAACCGCGCCACCAGCGGTTCGGCCTCCTCGGGTAACCGGCAGGCCAGTACGGTGGTGAAGCCGTCGGCGGCGAACAGGCCTGCGACCGACAGCCCGACACCGGGACCGGCGCCGAGCACGAGCAGCACCGGAGCAGTCGAGGTTTCCGGGGCCGGGCGGCTGTCGGACGGGGTCATTCGACGACGGCCTTGATCCGGTTCAGCGTCTCGCGCATGCCCTCGACATTGGTCTTGCCGCGCGTCCACCCGGCGAGCAACCAGTACAGCCGCAGCACAGGGTTGCTGTGCAGTTGGAACGACTCGGTGACATCGGTGCCGCCGTCCACCGGTTCGAAGACGTAGCGCCACGTGTTGACCGGCATGCCCTTCGGTCCGAGCACGGTGAACGCGAACTCGCGACCGGGCTCGCAGGCGACGATGCGGCACACGGTCGCGTACTTCAGCCCCCAGCCGTTGCGGTTGACGTGACCGCGGAACTTCACGCCGACCGCGGGCCCGGTGGCGCCGCCGAGCCACTCCGCGGCGAACGTCTCCGGACTGAACCGCCCGGTGTTCTCGATGTCACTGACCAGTTCCCAGACCTTGTCGGCGGGGGCGGCCATCCGGACGGTCACGCTGTCATGCATGCGCCGAACGCTAGCAGGCGGTCCTGCCGTCGCCTCCGGGGCGAACCGGGCCGCCGTCAGGCGGGCCGCCCAGCCGTCCACGTCGGACAGCCGCTGTCCAGGTTGCAGCACCCAGCAAGCGGCGAGCAGATCGTGGCCGAAGTGCGCGAGAGCCGCGTGCTCCGGCCAGTACTCGCTGGTCCACTCGGGGTCGTCGGTCGCCGAGTCGATGCCGCTGCGGACCACGCCGACCAGTTCGAATTGCAGATGCTGGACCAGCACCCACGCTTCGGCGTCCATCGGCTTGCGGCGCAGGTGGTCGAGCAGGGCGCGGGCGGCGGCGCGCACCCGGTGTTCCATCCGGTGGAAGGTGCGCCGGTGCCCGTGCGGCGCGACGCCGTGCAGCGCCAGCACGGCGACGGCGACGCCGATCATCGTCTCCCACAGCCGATCGCGGATCACCGGCCCGATCGGGCCGCCCGTGGTGGCGACCCCGCCCGCGATCAGCGCGACCGGCGTGATGAAGACGACGGCCAGCGCGTAATTCCGCGGCACGAAGAGCTCGATGCAGAACTGCAACGCGGCGACCAGTGCGATCAGCGCGTACCCGGTGGGCCCGAGCTGGTAGATGAGCGCGAACAGCCCGAGGCCCGCGATCGTTCCGACGAACCGGTGCATGGCCCGCACTTGCCCGCGCACGCGATCGGGCCCGGTTTGCAGGACGATGAGGGCGCTGAGCACCGCCCAGTGCGGCCGGTCCAGACCGAGCAGCGCGCTCAGCGCACCCGCGCCCACACAGCCCGCGGCGACGCGCATCGCGCTGATCGCCGCGTGCGAGGAGAACGACAGGGAGCGCCGCAGCCGGAAGCCGACGCCCGGACGGGCGAACGAGACCAGCGGATCGACCAGCAGATCGTCGGTGTCGTCGTCGGGAACGTGCCCGGCGAGGCCGCGCCGCGCACCCTGCAGGGTGGCCAGCAGTTCGGCTTCTCCGGGGTCCGAGGGCACGCCCGCGTCGTACACCGCCGCCCACGCGTCGGCCATCGCCGCGCCCGCCCGGTGGCGCAGGTCGATGGCGGGCGTCCCCGCCTCCCGGGCCGCGACGTAGGCGTCGACCGCCCGGACCGCCGCGTCGACCGCGATCCGTTCGGGTTTGCGGCGATCGCGCAGCGCCCCGGCCATCGAGACGACGATCGACGCGACCACACCGCAGGCCGTACAGAGCAACAGCGTCACCACAGCGGCCCCGGCCTCGACGGCTTTCATCGCGCCCGCGCAGACGAGCGCGAAGAACAGCGCACCCGGCGGACCGAGCCGCAGCGCGTCGATGACGAACACCGCCACGACCGCGATCGCCGACACCACGAGCACCATGAGCAGCGACGAACCGAACCCCGCGTCCAGCACGCCGCCGATCAGCGCGCCCGCGCCACAGGCGGCGAGCAGCGCCGATCCGGCCATCAGCACGACCCTGCCGCGCACCCGGTACGGCCGCCCTTCGCCGTAGAGCACCGCGAAGGCGCCGAACATGACGAACACGGCCGCGTCCGCGTGTCCCAAACCGGTGACGATCGCGGCGGGGACGGCGAACGCCAGCGCGGCACGCACCGCCACGCTCCACCGCCTGCCCGCGGGCGGCAGGGCGAACAACAGCGAGCCGACCCGGCCCTTCGGCGGCACCGGATCCGGATATGTCGCCGCCACCTGCTGTCCTTTCCGCTCTGGACGAGCTGCCTGCCGAACACATTAGATTCGGGGGATGACCGCCGACGCTCATATTCCACTACCCACGCGCGTCCACGCCTTCGGTGACGACGCGCTCGGTGACCACGACGCCGTCGCCCTGGCCGCCCTGGTGCGCGACGGCGAACTCTCGCCGGGTGAACTCGCCGCCGCCGCTGCGGCGCGCGCCGGGCAGGTCGAGGAGCTGGCGGCCGTCGCCTACTCGAGCTACGCGCACCCGCTGCTGCCCGCCGAGCCGACCGGCGCCTTGTATGGCGTGCCCAGTTTCGTGAAGGACAACACCGACGTGGCCGGGATGCCGACGAATCAGGGCACGGCCGCGTTCCGCGCGCGCCCCGCCGGTGCGCACAGCGGTTACACCCGGCAGTTCATCAGCACCGGCCTCACCGTTCTCGGCAAGAGCGCCATGCCCGAGTTCGGCTTCAACGCCAGCAGTGAGACGCCGCACCTCGCGCCCACCCGAAACCCGTGGCACACCGGCTATTCGGTGGGCGGCTCGTCGGGCGGCGCCGCCGCGCTGGTGGCGGCGGGTGTCGTCCCGATCGCGCACGGCAACGACGGTGGCGGATCGATCCGGATTCCCGCGGCGTGCGCCGGACTGGTCGGCTTGAAGCCGACGCGGGGGCGGCATGTGGTGTCCGGGCTGGCGCGCACGTTGCCGGTCGACATCGTCAGTGAAGGAGTGCTGACCAGGACGGTGCGCGACACGGCGGCGTACACCGCGGCGGCCGAACAGTACTGGCGCAATCCGGCGCTGCCACCGATCGGCCGCGTCGACGGCCCTCCGACCCGGCGCATGCGGATAGCGGTCGTGCTCGACAACCTCGCAGGGCCGCTGGCCGCCGGTCCGACCCGGGAGGCAGTCGAAAATGTGGCGCGTGTCCTCGAGGCGGGCGGCCACTCGGTCGAGCCGGTCCCGCTGCCGTTCGACGCGACGATCGAACGCGCCTTCCTGCACTACTGGGGCCTGCTCGCGGCCGCGATCACCACGACGGGACGGTTCCTCGACCGCCGATTCGACGCGCGCCGCGTGGACGACCTCACCGTCGGCCTGCGCGCCCTCTTCCTCCGCCGGGCCTTGCACGCTCCGCTCACGCTCTACCGACTACGCGCGGCGGCGGCCACCTACGAACAGGCACTCGGACCCTACGACGCGGTGCTGCTTCCCACGCTCGGCCACACCACGCCGGAACTGGGCTACCTCAGCCCGACCGTGCCGTTCGACGAACTCATCGACCGCTTGCGCGCCTACGTCTGCTTCACTCCGATCAACAACATCACCGGGACGCCGGCCGTCACCGTCCCCGCGGGCCTGACCGACGCGGGGCTGCCCGTCGGTGTGCAGTTCGCCGCCACCCGAGGCAACGAACGCACCCTGCTGGAGCTGGCCTATCTGGTGGAGGCCGAGCGGCCGTTCCCCCGCCTGGATCACTGACCGTTGCCAACACCGCACTACACGGTGCCGCCGATGCCGTGGGGCGCCGAACGTAGCCACGGGGCGCGACTGCTGCGCGAATGGAGCCCGCGGGTGGCGGAGGTGACGCCGTCGTCGTTCAGCCCTTCCCGCGGTCTGCTCGCGGTGAGCCTTCGTGCGCGTGGTGCCCGGTAGGTCAGGGCGCGGCGTTCGCCGCGGATGACGGGCGGTCGCGGTGCACCGGGCCGTGGGCGTCGTCGCAGTGGTCATCGAGCACCGGCAGCAGGCGCTGCGCCTCCGCGCCCGCCGAGGAGGTGACGGCGTGGGTGTGATCGACCTGCAACGTGGTGTGGGTGATGCCGTAGTCGTGGTCGAGCAGATGCTCGATCCGCTGACGCAGTCCGTGGCAGTCCGCACCCGCGCGCACCAGCACATGCGCCGACAGGGCGATATCGCCGGAGGTGATCTGCCAGACGTGCAGGTCGTGCACCTCGTCGACGCCCTCGATGTCCACCAGTCCGCGCCCGAGCGCGTCCGGATCGACGCCCGCGGGCGCCGCCTCCAAGAAGATCCGGCCGGATTCGCGCACCAGCCCGAGCCCCGCCTTGACCATCAGCGCGACGACGATCAGCGTGGCGATCGCGTCCGCCCTGGCGAAACCGGTGGTCAGCACGACCAGGCCGGCCACGGCGGTGGCGATGAACCCGTAGAGGTCGTTGAGCACATGCTGGAAGGCGCCCTCCACGTTGAGGCTGGAGCGGTTGGCCTTGCTGATCGCCCAGGTGGCCGCGATGTTGACCACCACACCGGCCAGCGCGGTCGCCAGCACCAGGCCGCCGGTCACCTCGGGCGGCTCCAGCAGACGGCGCACGGCCTCGTAGGTGAGCCAGCCCGCCAGCACGAGCAACGTGACTCCGTTGGCCTGCGCCGAGAGGATCTCGGCGCGCTTGTACCCGTAGGTGTACTTGCCGTTCGCCGGGCGGGCCGCGAGCCGGATCGCGATGAGCGCGAGGACAATGGACGCGGCGTCGGTGAGCATGTGCGCCGCGTCCGACAGCAGCGCCAGCGAGTTGGCCAGCACGCCGATCACGACCTCGACCGACATGAAACCGACGATGAGGGCCAGCGCGATGGTCAGCCACCTGCGATCGGCCGCACCCGACAGGCCGTGCCCGTGCGCGTGACCATGTTCGTGTCCCATCGACCCAGACCCCTTCCAGCACCAAATGTATGCGCATATCTGCATCTGTCACGTCAGCTTAGCCGACCCCGAGCGGCGCGCGACAGTGCGGCGGAGTGAGCTGGATCACGTCGCACACGCCCTCGTCGGCGCGGGTCAGCCGACCAGGGCGTGCACTGCCGCATAGGTCGACACCGTCGCGATCAGCCCTGCGCAGACACTGACCACCACGTTCATCGCCGCGAAGAAATAGGCGCCGCGCTCGGCCAGCCGCACGGTTTCGTAAGCGAACGTGCTGTAGGTGGTCAGCGCTCCGCAGAATCCGGTGCCGAGCAGGACGAACAGCGGCGAGGCGAGCGCCGTCCCCGCTCCGCTGAGCGCGCCGAGCACGAGACAGCCGATCAGATTGACCGAGAACGTGCCCCAGGGGAACAGGCTGTCGCGGCGATCCTGCACCGCACGGTCGATGAGATATCGCAACGGCGCGCCGATCGCGCCCCCTACGAGAACCAGAAGCACGGTCATGACGCCCTCCTCCACCCGTGCCGCAGGCGCTCGTATCCGGCCCTGGTGAGCCACATGGCGATGAGAGTGGCCAGGAGGGCGCAGATCAGGGTGCCCGCCAGATAACCGGCCGCGACGACGATCGTGCCCGGTCGCAACAGACCGCGGACCTCGTTGGCGTACGTCGAGAAGGTCGTGAACCCGCCCAGCACGCCCACCCCGAGGAAGGGACGCAGCAACCGGTGGACAGTCCAGATCTCGGTCACCGCGACCATGAGCACGCCGATCGCGAAGCAGCCTGCGACATTGGTGACGAAGGTGGCCAGCGGGAAGTGCCCGGGGCGGCCCGGCAACCCCTGGGCGAGACCGTAGCGCGCGAGCGCCCCGAGCGCCCCACCGAGGGCGACGACCACCGAGGCCGAGCCGTGGGTTCGCCAGAAATCCCGCCGTCGCGCGGGGCCTCGCGCGCGATCGGCGATGCCCGCCGGTTCCTCGGTCAGCTCATCGGTCACGCAGAACTCTTACCCGAAGCCTCCGCGGCGGCGCCACCGCGGGCAACGACGCCGCACTCACCGCTGCCCGGCCTTCTCGACGCCGTCGTGCGCGACGAGAACCGAACACCCGGCGTGCCGTGCGGCCTTCTCCGCGGTGCTGCCCATGAAACGCCCCCAGATGCCCGAGTGCCCGCTGCGCCCCAGCACCAGCAGGTCGGCATCGTGATCGGCGGCGGCCGTTGCCAGTTCCCGCGCCGCCTGACCCGCGCGGAGTTCGGCCCGTACCGCGATGCCGCGCTGTTCGGCGGTCTCGGCGGCGGTGGCGAGCCATCGGCGGCAGGTCTGTTCCCCGATCGAGCGTTCGTCCTCGATCTCACCGACCACCGGGCCGTAGTGCGGCAGATACTCTTCGACCGCGACGATCGTGAGGGCGGCCCGGTGCACCGACGCCAAGTCGAGCGCCATCGTCAAGGCGGCCCTGGCGCCGGGCGAGTCGTCGTAACCCACCACGATCCGCTGGAACACCTCTCCATTGTGATCCCTCCCCCAGGCCGGAGCCAGCCTTCTGGCAACCTTGCGGCAATCAGGCTGTGGCGACGGCCCGATCGGCCGCAAGCACTTCGGCGGCCGCGCGCTCGCCCGAGCGGATCGCCCCCTCGATGTAGCCCGACCATTCCGTGGCTGTTTCACTTCCGGCCCAGTGGATCGCGCCGACCGGGTGGCGCAGCGCCGAGCCGAGGGTGGTCAGGACGCCCGGCGGGAAGAAGGAGTTGTAGCCGCCGCGGGCGAATGGATCGTCGGCCCAGACCTTTTCGTGCCACTCGATCGGCTCGCGGGCGACGTGCCCGAAAGCGCGCACGAGCGAACCGATGATCATGGCGCGTCGCTCGCCGGGGGGAAGGGCGGCCAGCCGTTGCGCGGCCCGGCCCGGCACCAGCGCGCCGAGCACGCCCGGACCGCCGGGGCGGGTCGCGTCGAAGGTGACCGGCACCGGATCGTGCAGGTTCAGCGACTGGCCGGTGAACGAGTCGTCGCGCCAGAACGGCCGCTCGTAGACCGCGAACGATTTCAGGACCGAGCCCATCGGCATGCGCTGGGTCAGTTGGTCCCGCGCGGCGGGCAGCGGCGGGTCGTAGGCGATGCGTCCGGCCAGGGTGGGCGGCACCGCCACGATCACGTGGCCGGCGTCGACGTCACCGGAGTCGGCGCTCACCCGCACACCGTCCACGCCCTGACGGATACTCGTGACCGCCGCGCCGAGCCGCACCGCGTCGCCCAGTTCGGCGGCGATGGCCAGCGCGGGCCCATCGGCGCCGTCGACGAACAGGCGGGTCACCGTCTCGGCGGTGATCCCCGCCTCGACGCCGCCCGCCGAGCGAATCGTGGTGAGCAGACCGAGCATCGAGATGCTGCCCACGTCGACGCACAGTTCCTCGCCGATCATCACCTCCGCCAGGTTCCGCGCGCGCCGCTCCGGCACGTTCCGGCGCAACCAGGTCGCCGCGGTCATCGCGTCCAGCCGGTCCGCGCCCGGTGTGGTCCACGGGCGGGCGAGGTCGATGCGGGCGGCCATCCGTTCCATCCGCCACATGGCCTGGGCGAGCACGAGCAGGACGAACGTCGGAAGCGGCGGGCGAGCGCCTGCGAACGGCCGCCGGACCACTCCCTCCACCAGCAGGTCGACCCCTTCGGGCGGCGCGTAGGTCGCGGCGCCGTACTCCTCGGCCAGCGCGGCGAATCGCGTGTGCGCGCCCGAGATCCACTGTCCGCCCAGATCGACGGCCCATCCGTCGCCGACCCGCGCGGTCAGCGTGCGACCGCCCGCACGATCACTCGCCTCCAGGACGACGACATCCCGACCGGCCGCTCGCAACGTCCGCGCCGCACACAGCCCGGCATATCCCGCCCCGACGACTACCACGTCCGCACGGTCCATGGTGGCCTCCCGTCGCCGCACCGTAACTCGCAACCACTGTCGATCACCCGTGGCCGATCCGCAACCGGCGCGGAGATCCGCGCGCGAGCCGACGGCCATCGGTGCCGTGCGACCCGGGCCGCATGGCGGTGAACAGCAGTCGACGGTGTACCGGCCGGTTCGTGCATCGGCGGGCGGTACCGCGCCACGCTCGGCGCGGACCCGCGTCCCGGTACTCCATCGTTCGTCAAGTCCCGGCCTCGTGGTGA
The DNA here is from genome assembly GCF_040642815.1 of Nocardia sp. NPDC047648. Lineage (NCBI taxonomy): Bacteria > Bacillati > Actinomycetota > Actinomycetes > Mycobacteriales > Nocardiaceae > Nocardia > Nocardia sp. NPDC047648. The sequence goes on from NZ_JBEYSX010000013.1 coordinate 159,230, forward strand.
GCAGGAGCGGCTAACCCCTCAGCGTGGCGAGGGCGGCGACGGCGGCATCCTGGAAGGTCGCGGTCAGCGAGCGCGGCGGCGGCGATACGCGCCCGCGCACCCACTGCCTGCAATACTCCTGCGCCGGTCCGACGCAGATCGCGTGGGCCACCGGATAGCCGTCGCCGCCCACGTCCTCGGTTCCGAGCAACTCTCGATACCTGCGGCGCAGCGCGCCGAAGAAGGCCCGGTTGTGCTGGGCCAGTTCGGGCTCGGCGGCGCGCGCCACCTCGTCCGGCAAGGTGGCGAACAGGAAGCGGGCGAGATCACGATGATCCTGCACCCAGCCGAGATGGGCCGCGAGCATCGCGCGGATCGCCTGCTCGGCACCGATATCCGGCGCGTCGAGGTCCTCCAGCACGGTCCGCTGATAGTCGAGCATCCCGGAGACGTAGACCGCGGCGGCCAATTCGGCTTTCGACCCGAACGCGTGGAACATGCTGCCGCTGGACAAGCCCAGCCGATCGCGCACGCCGGCCATCGTGAACGACGAATACCCCTTGGCCAGGAGCTGTTCGGTCGCCTCGGCCAGGATCCGCTCCCGGGTGCGCACGGCCCGCTACGCGCCGAACTCGGCGTCGACGCCGGAACGGACCGCGGCGAGCACCTGCGCGCGCACCCGCAGTTTCGTCCCGGCGTGCGCCGCGAAGTCGATTCCGGTCAATCGGTGCGCTTCGGCTGTCGCGCGTGTGCGCAGGTCGTCCGCGTCGGCGGCGAGCACGTCGAGAAAGCCCATTTCCCTGGCTTCCTCGGGCCCGACCAGGATTCCGGTGTTCGCCGCCCGGTCGAATCCGGGCGCGGTGAGCCGGTGCCGCGCCGCTTCCACGCCGTAGTGCGGGATGGTCAGCCCGATGACGACCTCGTTGAGGCCCAGTTTGAAATCCCCCGTGACACCGAATCGCACGTCCGTGGCCAGCAGCGTGAACGCTCCCTGCGCGATCGCGTGCCCCGGACAGGCCGCCACGACGGGATACGGGAAACCGAGCAGCCGATGGACCAGATTGCCCCCGGCTCGCAGGGTACGGCGGATGTCGTCGGCGGAACGGGAGAACGTCGCCAGGTCGTAGCCGGCCGAGAACATCCGGGGGCGCCCGGTCAACAGGACGACCGCCCGGTCGGCCTCGGCCCGGTCCAGGGCGGCGGCGATGGCGCCGATCATGTTCTCGGACATGACATTCGCCTTGCCGTCGTCGAGCGTGATCGTGGCGACCCCGTCGTCGAGCCGGTAGGTGACGAGTTCGGTCATGACAGCCTCCTCTAGAGCAGAACTCTAGAGTATCACTCTAGGAGCTGGCGCAGCTAACCCTGGGCTCCGGGCCGGAGGGCGGGTTTCGGACCAGGTGTCGTTACGGCAACGAGACGAAACGGCGGCCACGGATCCGCCGATACAGGAAACACATGATGCTGCCGAAAAAGCCTGGCGCGTCCGGGCTTCGGACTAGCCTCGGGACAGGCTCAGGTGAAGGAAGCGACATGACCGCAGCAACCGTCATCCGTCCGCTGGCGCCGAGCGAGGCGATCTTCGCCAACAGCGAAGTGCTCGTCGGCTATTCGCTTCGGGTCGCGGGGCGGTTGGATCTCGCCGCGCTGTCGGCGGCGTTCGAAGCCGTGGTTCGCTCCCGCCCGATCCTCGGCGCCCGGCTGGAGCCGGACGGGCGCGGCGGGCACCTTCTGCTCGAATCAGCGGGAGCCGCACCGGAGCTGACGGTCGCCGAAGGCGATCCCGAGCGGTTGCTCACCGGCGCCCGGCTCGACCAGCGCACCGCGGTCGCCGCGCTGGGCGTCGTGCGCGACGGCGCAGGCGCGGGGGTCACCTTGGTGACCCACCACAGCGTCGCGGATGCCTATCATTCGCTGGCCGTGTTCGCCGAGCTGTGGTCCTGCTACACCGACCTCGTCCGGCGCGGGCAGGCCGACCTGCCGCCACACGGCTTCCCGCGTTCGGTGGAAGACCTGCTGCACGAGCGCGGCGTGCGGAAGATCGACGCCACGGCCGTGCCGCACCGCCCCGTGGAGGTCGCCCGGAGTCGCTCGGGCCCGGAGGATCCCGGCTACCTCGTCCCCCGCACCGCACGCTGCAGGCTGACCCGGAAGCAGACCGCGGCGCTGGTCGAGCTCGGGCACCGGGAGCACACCACGATCAACGGCCTCGCCTCCGCCGCGATCCTGCTCACCGAGGCCGAGTTGCGCGGGCTGCCGCTGACCGACCTGGCCTACACCTACTCGGTCGACCTGCGCAGCCGGGTGACGCCACCGATCGGGATGACCGAAGGCACCAACGTGCTCGGCTTCGCGAACTTCGTCCCGGCGCGGCGTCCCGGCGCGACGCTTGTCGATCTGGCCCGCGACATCAGCGATACGCTGCGCGCCGGACTCGACAAGGGCATGGTGCAGCAGACCCCGCTGCACATCCCCGAGATCACCGCGGGCCCTCCGCCGCGCGCGCCGGGAATCGTGCTGGCCACCAATTGGGGACGTGTGCGCAGACCACGGGTGCCGGACGAGCTGCGGATCACCGACTTCCGCTCGATCATGCTCGGCAAGCCGGACAAGACCGGGCACCGGCTCCAGCAGCCGAGCGGCACCATCATCATCAGCACCTTCGACGACCGCCTGAGCATCGAGATCCACCACCCCGAGGAAACGACCGAGGAACAGCGGGTGCGCGTACGACTGCTCGCCGGCCACCTGTCGGAGTTCAGCGCGGCAGGGGCCGCGTGAATCCGGCCTAAATCCTCAGGCGCGCGCGGCGGACGGTCGGGCAGGCGTCTGCAACGGATCGGTGAGCACGTCGGTGAAGGCCAGTTCCGCGGCACCGATCAGGGTCGCGTCGCCGCCGAGCGCGCTGGTGCGCAACCGGACCCGTTCGCGGACGGCTTGCAGGCCGTTCACCGCCAATCGGCTGCGCACCTGTGCCGCCGAGGCCAGATAGATCTCCCGCAGCACGCCGCCGAACACCACCACCGACGGATTGAAGACGTTCACCAGATTGGCGACGCCGTAGCCGAGCCATTCACCGACCTGGCGCAGCGCGTCCCGCGCCGCCGTGTCGCCGCGGGCGGCGGCCTCGACGATGGCGTCCACCGCCGCTTGCCCGGGCGGATCGCTGCGTCCCGCCGCCGCGATCAACCCGAGTTCGCCCGCTTCGGCCTCCAGACAGCCCCGGGATCCGCACGCGCAGGGCCGCCCGCCCGGATTCACGATCATGTGGCCGACTTCCCCGCCGTAACCGCCGTCCCCACCGAGCAATTCGCCGTTGACGATGATCCCGCCACCGATGCCGACATCGCCGTGCAGGTAGATCGAGTTCGCCAGGCCGACGCAGACACCGCGTTCGCGTTCGGCCAGCGCGCCGAGGTTGGCGTTGTTGCCGACCGCGACGCGCAGGCCGAGATCGAGTTCCCTGGTCAGGGCGGCGCCGAACGCGACGTCCACCCAGCCGAGGTTCGGCCCGTACCGCACCACGCCGTCCTCCTCGCGGACCATGCCGCAGAACGCGACCCCGACGCCGACGCACCGAGCGTCGGGCGCGGCCGTGGCGATCATCGCCCTGGCCATCGCCGCGAGCGCGGCGATCACCTCGTCCGGGTCGAACGCGCCGCCGGGACGGGCGGTCTCGGTGCGCTCGAGCACCGAACCGCCCAGCCCGACCCGCGCGGCGGCGAGGCGGTCGGCGCCGACGTCCAGCGCGACGACGTAGACCCGGTCGGCCCGCGGCCGCACCACCAGCGACGGCCTGCCCGCCCGTCCGGTCTGCCCGGGCAATTCCTCGCTCACCAGACCTGCCGCCGCCAGATCGGTGGTGAGCGCGAGAATCGTGCTGCGGTTCAGCCCCATTCGCTCGGCGAGCGCGGCGCGCGACACCGCGCCGTCACGGTGCACATGCCGCAGCAACGCGGCGAGATTGCGCGTGCGGATCTCCTCGGGCGAAGGTGCTGCTCGCATTCACCGGGCTTTCGTCACGGGGCTGGGGGGTTCATCGCTGTAGGAGCGCACGCCTACGGGACAGGGCGTCCACTCCGGCCGCCAAGAGCAGCACGAATCCTGTCACAACGAATTTCGTGCCCGCGCTGTAGCCCATCAGCCCCATGCCGTTGTTGATCACCGCGACCACCGCGGCGCCGAGCACGGCGTCCAGCATCCGCCCGCGGCCGCCGAACAGGCTGGTGCCGCCGATCACCGCCGCGCCGACCGCCGTGAGCAGCACGTCGCTGCCGCCGGTGTTCGGATCGACGGAGTTCGCGCGCGACGCGGCGATGAGGCCGCCGACCGCCGCCATGGTCGAACACAGCACGAAGGCGGTGATCTTCACGCGATCCACGGCGATGCCCGCGCGCCTGGCGGCCTCGGCGTTGCCGCCGACGGCGTAGATGTGCCTGCCGAACGCGGTGCGGTCCAGCACGAACGTCCACAGCAGCAACAGCGCCACGATCAGCGGCACGACGATGGGCATCCCCGCCAGCGAGTGCAACGCCGGGTTGCGGCTGCGCTCGCCGTTGAGCACCAGCACCGCCGCCCCCGCCACGATCGCCAGCAGCACGACGCGCACCACGACCGCCCGCGCCGTCGTGCCGGTGAGCCCGAGTTTCCTGCGCGCCCGCAACTTCCGGTACTGCACGAGCGCGAATCCGGCGACCAGCACCGCGTACAACGCCCAGCCGATCGCCGGCGGCACGTTCTTGTTCGCGATCGCGACGATCGTCTCGTCGCGGATGGAGATGTTGCGACCGTTGTCCATGATCTTCAGCGCCACGCCCTGCAACGCGAGGAACGCCGCCAGCGTCACCACGAACGACGGGATTCCGATCTTCACCACGACCGTGCCGATCACGAGCCCGATCACCACGCCGGTGAGCAGCGACACCAGCACCGCCGCGTACCAGGGCCATCCTTTGTCGGTGAGCAGCACGGCGAGCACGGCGGCGCATACACCGCTGGTGAACCCGGCCGACAGATCGATCTCGCCGAGCAGCAGCACGAAGATCAGCCCCATCGCGATCACCGCGATCGCCGCACCCTGCGTGAACAGATTGGCGAAGTTGGCCTCGGACATGAACACCGGGCGCGCCGCCCAGAAGACGGCCGAGAGCACGACGAGTGCGATCACCGAGGGCAACGCACCCATGTCGCCGCCGCGCACCCGGCCGACGTAGCCGCTCATCAGGTCGGTCACCGGCGCCGCCACCGGTCGCCGCTCGGTGGTCACCGCGGTCATCGGGTCGCTCCGCTCGCCTCGAGGCCGAGCGCGCCGCTGCGTCCCGCCGTGATCAATTCGACGACCTGCGCGTGCGTCACGTCGGAGGTCCGTACCTGGGCGGCCATCCGGCCCAGGTAGAGCGCGGCGATCCGGTCGGACACCGCGAAGACGTCGTTCATGTTGTGCGAGATGAGCACCACCGCCAGCCCCTGGTCGGCGAGCCTGCGCACCAGCTCGAGCACCTGCTGGGTCTGCGCGACGCCCAGCGCGGCCGTCGGCTCGTCGAGGATCACCACCTTGCTGTTCCACAGCACGGCTTTCGCGATGGCCACCGTCTGGCGCTGTCCGCCGGACAGGCTGGCAACCTGTTGCCGCACCGATTTGACGGTGCGCACCGACAGGCTCGCCAGCGTCTTCCCGGCGAGTTCCTCCATCGCGTATTCGTCGAGCACGAGACCGCGCCTGCGTTCCCGGCCGAGAAACATGTTCTGGACGATGTCCAGGTTGTCGCAGAGCGCGAGATCCTGGTAGACGATCTCGATGCCGAGCGCCGCCGCGTCGCGCGGGCTGTGCACCTGCACCGGCGTGCCCTCGAAGAGGAATTCGCCCTCGTCGATCGGATGGGTGCCGCCGATGCATTTGACCAGGGTGGACTTGCCCGCGCCGTTGTCGCCGACGAGAGCGGTCACCTCGCCGGGATAGGCGCTGAAGGCGACTTCGTGCAGGACGTGGACGGGACCGAAGCTTTTCTCTACTCCGCGTAATTCGATGACCGGCAGTTCGGACATTGGGTAGCTCCTCCGAAGGATGGAGCCCCTTCCGCGATCCCCTCATCGAACCGCGGAAGGAGCATGCGATATCAGATCCCGTTGTCCGCGCAGAGTTTCGCGAACTCGCCGGTGCACAGCTCGGCCTTGGTGACGTAGCCGTCGGCAACCACGTCCTTGACGTCGCGCGGGTAGATCGGCTTGGGCTCCAGCAGCACCGACGGCACGTCGGCGTTGGACTCCGGGTCGCGCACCGCGCCGTTGGTGCTGCCCTGCTCCCCCTTCACCAGGGCCACTGCGAGTTTCGCGGTCGCCTCGGCCTCCTTCCGGATCGCCTTGTAGACGGTCATGCACTGGTCGCCCGCCAGGACGTTCTGCAGGCCCTGGACCGTGGCGTCCTGCCCGCTGACCGGCACCTGCCCGTTCAGCTTCTGTTTCTTCAGCACCGCGATCGCGGCGTTGGCCAAACCGTCGTTGGCCGCGACTACTCCCCCGATGTCCGGCCGACCGGTGAGCATCTGTTCGAAGATGGTGCCCGCCTTCGTGTTGTCCCATTCCGGGACGGCCTGATCGGGCCCCTTGACGTACTGGCCCGCGTCGAACCGCGCCTTCAGCACTCCGTCGTAGCCGGTCTTCAACAGCGTGGCGTTGTTGTCGGTCGGTCCGCCGTTGAGATACGCGACCACCGGACGCACCGCGTCGCGACCGGTCAGGCACTGCGCGACGCCCTCGCCGAGCAGGCTGCCGACCTTCACGTTGTCGAAGGAGACGTAGTACTGGGCGCCGCCGCCGAGAGTGAGCCGGTCGTAGTCGATCACGGTGACGCCCTGCGACTTCGCCTTCTGGATCACCGCTTTGCCGGTGCCGCTGTCCAGGTTGGTCATCACCAGGACCGTGGCGCCGTTGGTGATCATCTGGTCGGCGATGGTCTGGAAGGCGTTCTTGTCGCCCTGGGCGTTCTGGATATCGGCCTGGACGCCCGCGGCCTCGAACGCCTGCTGTAAGTACTTGCGGTCCGCCGTCTCCCAACGGGCGGATGTCTTGCTGTCCGGGAGGATCACGCCGATCTGCGTTTTGCCGCCGGAACTCGCGGAATCGTCGCCGCACGCGGTGAGCGTGGCGGCCAGGAGCGCGAACGACAACGCGGCAGCGCTGAACATGCCCTTGCGCATGAGTGGGCCTTTCATCACCGGCCGGGACGAGGTCCCGGCCGGTCGGAGTGGAGCGAATGTTGTTCACAGCAACATATTGGACTGTGACGGAGCGCACAACAGGTAATTTGTTGTTCCGAATAACAATCTCGACACGCGCGCGTTTGCTCAGGTGGACGCCGATGCGGCCGGCGCGGCGAAGGGCGTGAACAGCGGCGTCGGCCGATGCCAGGGACCAAGTCCGCGGCCGCGGCGGGATCGCGCTCGCGCCGCGCCGCGCGCCGGACACGCGGAAGGGTGGCAACTATGCGAAACGGACCACCGAGGATCGGGCGCATGACAGCGCTCCGGCACAGTACCCTTGGCGTTGAATCATGGCGCGGTAGCGACAGACTGGGATCCGGGAGGGGAACAGTGGACACGCTCAAGCTCGACCCGGCGGCGATGGCCGCCTACACCGCGATTGCGGACGCGGTGTCGAAACAATTGGCGTCGGCGGCCACGGTCGCCTCCGGCGCGGTGGATCCCGACCGGCTGGCCGCCGATCTCGGTCTCGTGGGCGCGGAATTCGCGGCGCGCTTCTCGGCGGCCGTCTCCGAACACGCGGAAGCGCTGTCGACCGCCGGACAACTGGTCGGCGCCTACGGCCGGGTCCTGCGCGGTTACAGCGAGAACGCGCAGGAGGTCGACGCCGAAACGGCGGGCGCGATCACCCGTTCGGGAGAGGCGCTGGCATGAGAAGCCTTATGGGACTGCGGAAACGCACGCACACCACCCAGCCCGCCGCCGAGACCACCCGGCCGTCGAGCACCGAACCGGGGGCCGACCCGCCGATCGTGGCCGCCCTGGTCCGCCCGCTGCTGACGCTGCGCTCCTCGCTCGGCACCGGCGTCGGAGTGCCCAGCGCGGCCGCGACCGGGGCGCTCTCGGCCGCCTCCACCCAGGTGGCGGACACCGAGGGCCCGCACCGCGAAGGCCTGCACGCGCTGGAGTCCACCTGGACATCCCGCGCCGCCGACAGCGCGGTGCCCGCGATGCGCACGACGCAGACCCAGATCGGGGACATCTCCGATCGGGGACCCGCCTACCTGTCCGTCCTCGCCGACGCGCACGCCACCTCGGGGCGGGCGGCGCGGCAGGTCGACCAGATCATCGCCGACTTCCGGCGCGACGCACGGGAGATCCTGGACAACTCGACCTCCGCGCCGGAAACCGACGCGGTCATCGCGCGCGCCACCAAGGCGCTGCGCGACGCGCTCACCACCGTGACGGCCGCGCGCACCGAAATGGACGACCACACCAGGAGACTCGACGAGATGGGACCGCTCACGGTCACCGCACCGTCCGGCGTCTCCCACGGCCAGGGCCAGGCCGTCAACCCCGGCACCTCCGGGCAGGTCGTACCAGGCGCCACGACGCCGGCCACCACGACGCCCATGGATCCGGCCATGGCCGCGCAGCTCCAATTGCAGCAGCAGCTGATCTCCGCGGGGGTGGACCTCGGCACCACGGCCATCAACGCGGGCGTCGACATCGGCACGCACATCATCGACAAGATCGCCGAAGTCGGCATCCACGGCATCGACACCGTCGCGGCCGCCGCGGACAAGGCGATCCCGGAACTGATCAACCCGGGCTCGACCACCAACTCCGGTACCTCCGGCACGAATGGCGACGACTCGAAGAATTCCTCGAAGCTGTTCGACTTCGGCGGGTCGCAGGAGCACAAGCCGTCGACCGGGCCCGGTTCGGTGATCCCGCCCGGCAACTCCGCGCCCGCCGCGCGGGCGGACGTGCCGAAGCCGGAGAGCAAGCCGGCGCCCGCCGTCGCACCGCCCGGTGACGCGACGCCGCCGACGCCCGCGGGCAGCCCGGACCGCCCCGTTCATCCCGGCCCGACCGGCGGCATGGTGCTGCCGCCCGCTCCGCCACCGGGCGGCGAGGACCACGAGCACAAGCCGCGCGACGGACAGCTCGGCGTGACCATCCCGTCCGCTGTGACAGCGGTCGTACCGGTGCTTGGCGAATTCGACGATGACACCCCCTGACCGGGAACATCCCGGTCAGGACGCGGGCCAGGCCAATCCGTTCGACACGGGTCTGCCGATGCTGCGCATTCCCGCGAGCAAGCCGTCGAAGCGACGGCGTTCACCCGGACGCCGCAAGCAGATTCGTCGACGGGAGCCGGAGTACGAGGCCGCGGAACCGCCGCGCCCGCGGGAACAACAGAGTGTCCGTCCGCGCCTCGGCGAGTGGGAGCAATGGCTCGAACCCGCGCCACCGGCCGCGCGAGTGCCGCAACCGGTGGCCGCGCAGCAGCGCCCCGCGCCCGCGGAGCCGGAGCCGGTCGAGTCCGAGGACGGCCCCGTCACGACGCCCGGGATCGTCAATCGCTCCGGTATCCATCCCGGCACCCCCGTGCGCCATCCTCGGCGCACCGATCAACAGCGCGGCAACCGCTCACTGACGGTCTTGATCGTGCTCGGCATCGTGGTCGCCACCGTCTCCATCGGCCTGGCCATGATCTACGGTTCCGACGCGAATTCGCGCAAAGTGGCGGCGACGCAGCCACCGCGTACGGCCGGGTCCGCCCCCACGACCTCGGTATCCACCTCACGCGTCAAGCCCCCGTGGGCGATCGCCACGCTGGGATGTGAGCAGAAGCGCACCGCCGACGTCGTTTCCGGCACCGATCCGGGCGGCACCGGCAACGGCCCCGACGCGATCTTCGCCTTCGAGTACGCCTATTACGCCGAACGGTCCGGCTACCGGGCCCGCGCGGTGGTGGCCCCCGACGCGGCGGTCTCGCCCGCCGATCAGATCCAGCGCGGCATCAACCAGGTGCCTGCGGGCACCCGCTACTGTGTCGAGATCTCCCGGGCCGGGGACGGCCCGGACGGCCAAGCGCGGTGGCAAGTCCGGTTGACACAGCAGTTCCCGGACGAAGCGCCGAACACCTTCACCCAGTTCATCACCACCCGTACCGGAACCGATCAAACGCTGATCACCGGGATCACGGCAGGCTGACCTCTCCGCGCGGCGTGCACCGGCGAGCCGCGGCGCCTGGCCTCGGCGCCATGAAATTCGCCGCCGCGCATCGGGGCTGGTTCGCCTCGGCCGCTTCCTCAGTGGCAACGTCGATCCGCTGCACGACTCCGGGCCCCGGCGAACCGGACAAGCCCGGCGGTGGATGCGGCGCCGACTGGGAACGGGTCTGGGGCGAGGTCCCCAACGATCGAACCGCGCACCGGCTTTGCTCAGCGCGGCGTCAGCTTGACGACCGGAATCACCCGGTCGGTCTTCTCCTGGTACTCGGCGAAGCCGGGCATCACCTCGACCATCGCGGCGTAGAGGCGATCGCGCTCCGGCCCTTCGGTGATCGGGGTCGCCGTCGCCTCGAGGGTTTCGGTGCCGATCTCGAGGGTGACCGTCGGATTGACGCGCACGTTGTGAAACCAGTCCGGATTGGTCGGAGCGCCCGCTTTGGAGGCGATGACCACGATGTCGTCGCCGTCGCGGATGAACGCGAGCGGATTGGTGCGCGGAAGACCGGATTTGGCGCCGATGCTGGTGAGCAGCAGCAGCTCGCGGCCCTCGAAGGGGCCGCCGACCTTGCCCTGGTTGGCGCGGAATTCTTCGATGATCTGGGTGTTCCAGTCGCCTGCCATGACTTGTCTCTCCTGCGGAGTCGGATGCGCCGGGTCGTCGCGAGCCTACCCAGGACGGCGGCCCCGGGCCGAACTAACGGCCAACCAACAGCGGCAGGGGGCACGATGACGGGGTGCGGGTGCTTGTTGTCGAGGACGAGACATTGCTGGCCGACGCGATCGCCGATGGGCTGCGCCGACATGCCATGGCGGTCGACGTGGTGTACGACGGCGCGGCGGCGCTGGAGCGTACCGGCGTCAACGACTACGACGTGGTGGTCCTCGATCGGGATCTACCCGGCGTCTCCGGTGACGCGGTGTGCGGCACGCTCACCGCGTCCGGCGGCTCGGCCCGGATCCTGATGCTCACAGCGGCGAGCGCCGTGGCCGAACGGGTAGCGGGTCTGGGACTGGGCGCCGACGACTACCTGACGAAACCGTTCGCGTTCGCCGAGCTGGTCGCCCGTATCCAGGCGCTCGGGCGCCGGGCGCGCAGCGCCGCTCCCCCGGTACTGGAACGCTCCGGCATCCGGCTCGACCCGCACCGGTTCTCCGTCACCAGGAACGGCGAACCGGTCACGCTGTCGCGCAAGGAGTTCGCGGTGCTAGCCGAACTGCTGCGCGCGGACGGCGGCGTGGTCTCGGCCGAGCAGCTGCTGGAGAAGGCCTGGGACGAGCACATCGACCCGTTCACCGGCGTCGTGCGGTACACGATCATGAACGTGCGGCGGAAGCTGGGCGAGCCGCGGGTGATCGAGACCGAGCCCGGCGTGGGGTACCGGATCCGATGAGCGGGCGCACGATCCGGCTGCGGCTCACCCTGCTGTACGCGACGGCGTTCTTCCTGGCCGGTGCGGTACTCATCGCGTTGATGTACTTCTACCTGAATCAGTCGCTGGAGCGACGGCCCGGTGGCGGCGCGCAGCAGGTGGTGCGGCAGTATCTGCTCGAACGGGCCGAGCGGAACCGGGCGCCGGGCTCCACGGAGTTGTTCGAAGCGCTGACCGAGCAGGCCCAGCGGAATCGGCGGGACACCTTGCGCGCCATGCTGGTCTGGTCGCTGGTATCGCTCGGCGCGGTGGGGATCGCCGCGGGCGGATTCGGCTGGTTGCTGGCCGGACGCGCCCTGCATCCCTTGCAACGCATCACCGCGACCGCGCGGCGAGTCGCCGACACCAGCCTGCACGAGCGCATCGCCCTGGACGGTCCGCAGGACGAGATCAAGGATCTGGCCGACACGTTCGACGCGATGCTCGAGCGCCTGGACCGGGCCTTCGACGGACAGCGCCGGTTCGTGGCGAACGCCTCCCACGAGCTGCGCACACCGCTGACCATCAACCGGACGCTGATCGAGGTGGCGTTGGAAGACCCCGGCGTTCCCGAGTCCACCCGCCGGCTCGGCGCCACGCTCCTGGAGGTCAACCGCAGGCACGAACGGCTCATCGATGGCCTTCTGGTGCTGGCCACCAGCGAACAGCGGCTGACCGAACACCGTCGCATCGATGTCGCCGAGATCGCCGCCGACGCGGTCGGAACCTGCGCCGCGCGGCCGGCGGCCGAGATCTCCGCCGATCTCGAATCCGCGACTGTGCTCGGAGATCCGCTGCTGCTGGAACGCCTCGTGCTCAATCTGCTGGACAACGCACTGCGCTACAACCTCCCCGAGCACGGCTGGGTGGCCATCCGGTCCCGAGCGATCGGCGACCGCGCCGTGCTCACCGTGGAGAACAGCGGTGCGCCGGTCCCCGCTTTCGAGGTCGAGAGTCTCTTCGAACCGTTCCGCCGACTCTCCACCACCGAACGCTTGGCCGATTCCGGCGCACGCGGCGCCGGGCTCGGCCTGTCGATCGTGCGCTCCGTCGCACAGGCCCACGGGGGCACGGTCCGTGCGGCGGCGCGTGCGGACGGCGGTCTCGCGGTCACCGTCGAATTCCCGCGCGCCCAGGGATGACGCACCGCCCGGGGTCGCGTCGACGTCGACGCGACCGCGGCGCGGCTGCCCGAGGGTACGGGCGAGTCCGACACCTCGCCCGTCGGGGCTCAGTAGTTGTGGCAGGTCTCGGCGAGGACGCGCATCTTGTCGCGGTGCTCCTGCGCCTGCGGCGAGTCGCGGCGCTCCTCGAGCCTGCCCTTGGCCTCCGGGTGCTTGTCCAGGAACTCGTGGGCACGCTGCTTGCGCTGCTCGACCGGGAGACTCAGGAACTCCTGCAACTTCGCCTTGCGGTCGGGATGCGCGTCGAGCCGGGCGGCGAGATCGGGGAACTGGGCGTGGACGGCGGCGTCGAGCTGGGCGAAGCTGCATGTTGTTTCGAGCAGTCCACCCGGCCCCGGCTGCGCGGAGGCGGTCGCCGGAACCAGCAGCGCACCTGCGGCGAGCAGACCGCCGAGAGCGAGGGTGGCTCGAACGATTCTCGTCATGTCGGATATCCCTTTCGGTTGGACGTTCGGGTCGCTGCGACGCGGCCCGGCGTTCAGTCCATCAGGAAGGGTGTTTGGACGGCGCTAGGCGATGACGCCCCCTGCGCGACCGCCGCCGGGCTACCGTGGGGGTCGCTGTTGTGTCCCGATCGGCTGATCACCGCTGCTGGAGGCGTCTTGCGCACCATCGCTCGTGTACTGCTCGTTCTCGCGGCCCTCGTCTGCGCCGGGGTGTCGACACCGCCCGCGCTCGCCGCCCCGGACGCCGCGCGGCTCGACGAGTTCACCGCACGCAAGCTCGACGAAGTGCTGTCGTTGCGCGCTCAGGCGCCCGCTTCGGCGAGCAAGGCGGAGTTGATCGAGCTGCTGTCGCGTCCGTTCCTCGGCACGCCCTACGGCGCGAACATGCTGGTCGGGTCGGCGACCCAGCCCGAACAGCTGGTCATCGACTTCCGCAGGGTGGACTGCTTCACCTACCTCGATTACGTCGAGGCGCTCAGCAGATCCGCCGACCGCGACCAGTTCACCAGGAACCTGATCGAGACGCGTTACGCCGATGGCCGAGTCGATTTCCGGCAGCGCAAACACTTCTTCACCGACTGGGCGCACACCACCGGAGTCGCGGCCACCGACGTCACAGCGGCGGTGAGCCCCGCGGCGGTGACCGTCACCAAGCACCTCAACGCGAAAGCCGACGGCGGCAACTACCTTCCAGGGCTCCCAGTGGTCGATCGCGCGATCACCTACATTCCCGGCGCGGCCGTCGACCAGAGCGTCGTCAACGGGCTGCGCACCGGCGACTACATCGGCGCCTACACCGACCAGCCGGGCCTGGACGTCACCCACGTCGGCATCTTCGTCATGACCGACGCGGGGCCGGTCTTCCGCAACGCGTCCTCGCTCGCGGGCAACGACAAAGTGGTGGACTCGCCCTTCACCGAGTACGTGCGGTCCACCCAGGGCATCGTCGTCCTCCGCGCGCTATAGGTCGCCTCGGCGCGGAATAGGTCGCCTCGGCGCGGAATAGGTCGCCCCGGCGCGGAATAGGTCGCCTCCGCCGGGCTAGGAAACGGGCACCGGCGGCCGGACCGCCGATTTCGGCATGCCGGTGAGCGTCTTGTCCAAGTCCGTGCGCAGGGTGGTCGCCGAGTCGAGCAGGTAGTTCTGCCGCACCTTCCATGGATGACGGTCGCCCTGGCGGGGGAAGTCGCCGATGGAGCGCTGGATGTAGCCGGAGGCCAGGTCCAGCAGCGGGTGTTCGCCGAGTTCGCCCCGCGGCTCGGGCACCACGGCGGCGTAGCCCTTGCGGTCCATGTGATTGAGCACTTTGCAGATCAACCGCGAGGTGAGATCGGCGCGCAGGGTCCACGAGGCGTTGGTGTATCCGATGCACACGGCGAAGTTGGGGACGCCGGTGAGCATGGTCCCCTGCCAGACGAACTGGTCGGACAACTCGACCCGCGCGCCGTCGACGCTGGGCGTGATGCCGCCGAAGGCCAGCAGTTGCAGCCCGGTAGCGGTGATCACGACGTCCGCCTCGAGCACCCTGCCGGACTTCAGCCGGATGCCCTCCGGCACGAACGTGTCGATGTGGTCGGTGACGACCTCGGCCTTGCCCTTCTTCATCGCCTTGAAGAAGTCCGCGTCCGGGACGGCGCACAGCCGCTGGTCCCAGGGGTTGTAGCTGGGTGTGAAGTGCTCGGCGACGGCCCGGTCGTCCTTCAGGATGCGGGTGGTGAGACCGGTGAGCAGCTTGCGCGCCGCTTCCGGACGGCGCCGGCAGTACTGGTAGAAGCCGATGCCGAACAGGATGTTCTTGGTTCGGATCAGGCGGTGCGCAGGCCGCGGCGGCAGCAGCTCGCGAATCTTGTCGGCCACCTTGTCCCGGCCCGGAACGGCGCTGATCCAGGTCGGCGACCGTTGCAGCATCGTCACCAGTTGCGCTTGCTCCGCCATGGCCGGGACCAGCGTGACCGCGGTGGCGCCGCTGCCGATCACCACGACGCGCTTGCCGCGATAGTCGAAGTCCTCGGGCCAGAACTGCGGGTGCACCACTTCACCCGCGAACGACGAGATACCGGGGAACTCCGGCGCGTAGGGCCGGTCGTAGTCGTAGTACCCGGCGCAGGTGTAGAGGAAGCCACAGGTGAGCGTGCGCGTCTCGGTGGCGCCCGACTCGTCGCGCTGCTCGAGGGTCAGCGTCCAGCGCGCGGCGCCGCTGTCCCAATCGGCGGCGATCACCTTGGTGCGGTAACGGATGTGCCGGTCGATGCCGTGCTCGGTCGCGGTCTCGGTGATGTAGCGCAGGATCGATGGGCCGTCGGCGATCGACTTGGCGTCACGCCACGGCTTGAACGGGTAGCCGAGGGTGAACATGTCCGAGTCCGATCGGATGCCCGGGTACTTGAACAGGTCCCAGGTGCCGCCCAGGGTGTCGCGAGCCTCCAGGATGGCGTAGGTCTTGCCCCGGCACTCGGTCTGCAGCCGGTAGGCCGCGCCGATGCCGGATAGTCCGGCGCCGACGATCACGACATCGAGGTGGTCCGGTGCTGCGGCGGCTTCGGTCATGTCTCCAGTGTGCGAGCCGAGCGCGGCCGCTTTCTTGACTTTGCGCGACAAGTATTTGATCCTCGACGACATGTCGGTGATTCGCTCCGCGGGGTTGCGCGGATTTCGCGCGACGGTCGCCGAGCTGGGTGGCGACGCCGAGGCGCTGGCCACGGCATGCGGCCTGCCGGTGGCCGCCCTGGACACCGGCGACCTGCTCGTGCCCGACGAGTCAGTCGCGGCGGTGCTGGAACTGGCCGCGCACCAGCTGCGCTGTCCCGACCTGGGCTTACGGATCTCCCATCGGCAGGACCTGGACATGCTCGGCCCGCTGGCGCTGGCCATCCGCAATTCGGCGTCGCTGGCCGACGTGCTCGAGTGTTCGTCGCGATACCTGTTCCTGCACGCGCGGTCGCTCAGCTTGACGCTGGAGCCCGACCCCTATGGCGATCGCGGCGTGATCGCGCTGCGCTACGGCATGCGGCCCGGACTTCCCACACCCGTCCAGGGCACCGACCTCGGGCTGGCATTCGTGCATCGCACCATTCAGCGCTTGGTGGACGACCGCTACGGGCTGCGCTCGGTCGAGCTGCCCTATCGCCCGGCGGCGGCGGTCGCCGGTTACGAGAAGTTCTTCGGGGCGCCGGTGCGCGTCGAGCGGCCGTTCGCGGCGCTGCGGGTGCCGAGCAGCCTGGCGAGCAGGCCGCTCACCGGCGGTGACGAGAACCTGCACCGGCTGGCCATGGCGTTCCTGGCCGCGCAGTCCGGCGACGCGGCCGCGGCGATCGCCCCGCAGGTACGCGCCGCGGCGCAGCAATTGCTCGGCACCGCCGCACCCGAGATCGGCGCGGTGGCACGGCTTCTCATGGTGCACCCGCGCACCCTGCAACGACGTCTCGCCGCCGAGCACACCTCGTTCGCCACGATCCTGGACGAGGTCCGCAGGGACGCGGCGCGACGGTATCTGACCACGACGGACATGCCGATGAGTCAGGTGGCCTCGCTGATCGGGTTGTCCGAGCAGGCGACGTTCACCCGATGCGCCCGAAGATGGTGGGGCGCAACGCCCAGCGCCGTGCGCCGCACCGGCGCGCAGCCGAGAACCCGGCCGCACAACACATTCGGGTGACGCGACGACAACATTCCGGCGTCCGGTCCGTCCGTTTCGATAACGGTTGCCCCCGAAAGCGCTCGACCCATTCCCTCCTCGACGCCGTGTCTTTACCGTCGAAGACGGGGTAGGTGTGCACCGGAAGGGGGACTCCATGAACACCTGGCTTTCGCTTGTCACCGATGCGTTGACCCGCAGTCCCGGCTACACATCGCAGCAGCGGACGTTCTTCGCCGAGGCGCTGGCCGAGCCGGGACGGTACCTTCTCGTCCACCGGGATCCGGTGCCCGCCGACCATGCCCACGCGCTGCTGATCTGCCGCACAGGGCTTTTCGCGTTTCGCTTCGCCGAGGACGTCCCCGCCGAACTCGACGGCCTCCGCCGCCATGCCGAAGCGACGTTCGGCAAATTGCAGTTCGGGCGCGAGAAGATCGTCGCCCATGACGCGCAGATCGTTCTGCTCGTACCGGGCGAGATCCGGCGGCGCGGGGACGGCCGGTTCGCCGTCGCCGGGCCGGGTGAACTCGATCGGGTCATCCGCGCACGCCCCCGGCAGTTGCGGCCCACCCGGGTACAGGCCATCGCGAACACCGTCGCCCACCAGTCGGCCAGGGAGTACGACCTGCTCGAGATCGAGGACGTGACGCCGGACGCGCCGGATCCGGCCCTGCTCGATCGGTCGGAAGTGCTGTCGCCGCAGCGCGATGCGGCCCTGGAGATGCCGTTCCAGCACTGGATGACCTTCCTGGATCCCGAACAGGAGGTGCTGGTCTCGCGCACCTACACCGGCCCCGCCCGGATCGCAGGTCCCGCCGGCACCGGCAAGACGGTGGTCGCGCTGCACCGCATGGCCAGGCAGGCGAAGCGGTCCACCGGACGTCAGCTGTACACGACGTTCGTCAAGACGCTCGCGAACTGCCAGGAGACCTATTTCCGGCGACTCGCGCCGGGGACCGAGGGGCGCGTCCAGTTCGCCGGCCTGCATTCCTGGGCCATGGCTTTCCTCGAGCAGCGGATCGCGGCGCCGAAGCTCGACCCGCGGGGAGCCGACCAGGTGTTCGGCCGGGTCTGGGAGCAGGCGAGAGCCGTCTTCGAGGACATCGAGCCGCACCGAAGCTATTGGCGCGAGGAGATCGATCGGGTCATCAAGGGTCGTGAGATCGACGATCTCGACGTCTATCAGCGCGCGGAGCGTCACGGACGCAACGGCATTCGTCTCGACGACGACCGGCGTGCCGAGGTGTGGCACGAACTCTACGTCCCGTACGTGAGCGAGATGCGCGAACGAGGGATCTCCGATTACAGCGACGTCATCGCCATCGCCCTGGCCGAGATCCGCAACGAGCCGCTGCCCGAACCCTACGACGCGGTCGTCGTCGACGAAGTGCAGGACATGACGCTGGCCGGGCTGCGGCTGGCCCACGCCATCGCGGGCGGCAACGGGTCCAGCCCGCTGTTGCTGCTCGGCGACGGCCAGCAGCAGGTGTACGCCGGGGGCTGGCGCATGGCCGACGCGGGCATCGACCTGCGCGGCCGCGGCGAGGTCCTGCGGGTCAACTACCGCAACCGCCGTCGCGTCTGGGAGAACGCCGCCGGGATCGATGCGGTGAACGAGCTCGGCGATTTCGACGACGCGCCCGGCGTGCTGCTGCGCGACGCCGACGTCACCCTGCCCGACGGCGTGGTGCGGATCTGGCGCGGACCGGATCACTACCTGGAGCCGGCGCTGGTCGACGGCATACGCGAATGCGGGAAACCGTTGTCCGACATCGCGGTACTCACCCGGACGCGGCAGGAGGCCGCCCGGCTCGCCGGGGCGCTCGACGCCGTCGGCATCGCGACGCTGCCGTTGGAGGACTACGACGGGACGCCGCACCCCGCGGTCAAGGTCGGCACGGTGCACCGCGCCAAGGGGCTCGACTTCGCGGCGGTCTTCCATCCGAGTTGGTCCGGTGGCGCGGGGCCCCGAACGGGCGCGAGCCGCGAACGAGCCCGGCTGGCCGAGCGCCAGAAACTGGTCGCGATCACCAGGGCACGGGACTTCGCGTGGCTCGGCATTCGTGACGACCGTTCGGAGATCGAGCGGCCCTCGTAGTCATCCGAGGGCGCGGCAGCGGCCCGCGCGGCGTCGCCCGCTCGAATCGCCCCTGGGAAGGCGCGATTCGGCCGCTAGACTCTCCGATCGACTGGGAAGGGGGCCGCATGGACGCGGTTATCAAGGAGGTCGCCGAGGAGGGCAAGCGGCTGATCGACCGGGCCTGGCTCGGCGAACTCAGCCGCGACCAGGCGGTGCACATGTTCGTCCAGGTCGGCGACGGCATGGTGCGCTACGAGACGGCGCTGACCATCATCGACGACGGTGTGCAGCGGCTGAGCGCCAACGCCAGGCGGCTGCGGATCCTGCGCTGGTGCGCGGTGCTGGAGTTCCCCGTTTTCGGCGCGTTCGCCGTACTCGCGGTGCTGGCGGGGGATTTCGCCACCGCGGGGCTTTCGGTCCTGTTCCTGCTGATCCTCCAGGTCATCCACCGCACGATGCTTCCGCATCCGCTCGCGGTTCCCCGCCCGCCCCGCACATAGCCGCGCCAGCGTCGTGGTTCCCGCCCGCGCGTCGCGGGGTGATTAAGGTGCGTCTTCATGGACCGCACGACCGGCGCCTCCGGCGCACATCCGCACGAACCGCACGCCAACGGCTTCGCATCCAAGCTCAACTGGCTGCGCGCGGGAGTGCTCGGCGCGAACGACGGCATCGTGTCCACAGCGGGACTGGTCGTCGGCGTCGCGGCGGCGACCACCGACACCCAGGCCCTGTTCACCGCGGGCATCGCGGGTCTTTCGGCGGGGGCGATCTCGATGGCGGTGGGCGAATACGTCTCGGTCAGCACCCAGCGCGATTCGGAGCGGGCTCTGCTGGCGAAAGAACGCAGGGAATTGCGCGACGAACCGGACTACGAGCTGGCCGAACTCACCGGGATCTACCGGGCCAAGGGCCTGACGCCCGAAACGGCGCGCAAGGTCGCCGAAGAACTCACCGCGCACGACGCGTTCACCGCGCACGCGGAGGCCGAACTGGGGTTGAATCCCGCCGAACTGACCAATCCGTGGCAGGCGGCGTTCTCCTCGGCGGTGGCCTTCACGCTCGGCGCGCTGCTGCCGCTACTGGCCATCTTGTTACCGCCGGTCACCGCCCGCATCCCGGTGACGTTCGGGGCCGTGCTCGCCGCGCTCGCGCTCACCGGGTCGGTCAGCGCCCGGCTGGGTGGTAGCTCCCGTGGCCGGGCGATGATCCGGGTGGTACTCGGCGGCGCGCTGGCCATGGCCGTCACCTACGGCATCGGCCAGCTCACCGACGTCGCCGGCCTCTGACTCGAACGCAGGGCACCGCTCGGAACACGCCGATGCCGGGCGAAGGCCGATGGCCTTCGCCCGGCACGGGCGGGCGGTGCGCGGTCAGCGCTTGAAAGCGTCCCGCAGTTTGTCCGCGGCGCGCTTGACGTTGCCGCGGCCCTGCTCACGCCGTCCCTCGGCCTCCAGCCGGGGGTTGCCGGTCGCTCGGCCGAGGAATTTCTTCACGCTGCCCCTGGTCGCTTGCACTCGGTGCGCGAGGCGATCTTCGAACTTCATGAGCAATCCCTAGTAATACCAGCGGCGGCCACCCACCGGACGGCCCACCGAGCCGGCCACCAGCAGCACGAGCCCGATGATCAGCACGATGATGCCCGCGGTGGTGAGCAGCGAAATTCCGAGCAGCCAGCCCAGGACCAAGAGGATGAGGCCGAGAATGATCATTGTCGTATTCCTTTTCTTCTCAATTACTTCGCGGTCACAGGTTTCGAAGTCGAGACCGTCGCGCCGCGATCGGTCCGGGCAGTACCCGAACGGGGGGTGTGCAGCCACCGCCGCCAGGCCGGCTCCTGCTGAGGAGCCCGCGCCGCCGGTGCGGAAGTGTCCGCCGTCAGATCACGCCGCACCGCCGCCATCTCGCGGCGAGACTTCGCGAGTTCACGACGCGCGACCACGCCGCGACGGGTCACCCGCCAGGCGCCGGACAGCACGAGGGCCAGTCCGAACATCCCGATCGCACCGAGGGTCACTCCGTAACCGAACAGTGCTCCGGTGGAACCGTGGAAGTGATAGTCGAATACCGCGAAATCGCTCGTCAGTTGCTGAGCGGAGCCGGTGTTGCCCACTACGGCGGCAACTCCGACGATCACGGCCGCGATCAAGGCGATGAGCCCGATAATGATGATCATGGCAATCCCTGTTGCGTCGAGTCGTTTGACAACTCCGCTATTCCCGGGCCCCCGGCAGTCAAACGCGACAAAAAGGAAAGTTTGAGCGGATCGAATCGGTCAATGCGATTCGCATGACGTACACAGTTACCCTGCACAACGTTACGCGCGAGTCCGCGTCGGCGATCGAATCGGCGCTGCGCGGCGTCAACGGCATCGACTCCGTCGACATCGACGTGTCGTCGGAGCGCGCGCTCGTGAACTCGACGACGATGACCTACGGCGAGGTTCTCGACGCGATCCGGCAGACCGGAGCCTCCGCCTCCTGATCGACGTTCGCCCGCCGCGCGGCCGCCCAAGACCTCCGACCGGCGCGAAGCCCTGGTAGGCACCCCGCGGGCCCGTCGCCGCGGACCCCACATCCTCCGGTTGCCGCACCGGCACCGAGCGGGTGACGGGTGTGGTCGAACGCCGAGTTTCCACCGAATCGGTGGCCGACGCCCCAGCGCATGCGTGCGCAGGCCGTGCCACGCATCGCCACGCCCGAAAGGCCGTCGACACCGAGCGGGCCTCGAGGAACCCGCACCGGAAGGCCCTCGCGGGCAGACGATTCGATCGTGCCGCCGTCGGTGGAGCGATCACGCCCGCGTTACTACGAGATGATCACCGGCGCGACCATCTCGAGACCCGCGGTCCGCCAAGGGCATCGAACGTCGGCGCCCTCGTCTGCGGCGCACGCACCCGGTCGGGCAACACGCGGGTCCGCCCGGTCACTCATCCGCGCCGCTTTCGAACCCGTCCACATCCGGAGCGAGAGGCAGTTCGCGGCATATGCGCGAGAGCGCTTCTGGCGCTGCGGTTTCGCACGGGCCGCCCCGCAAACGCCGAGGAGATGGGGCGAGCGACGATGATCGCCCCACCTGCTACCGCTCTCGGGCGCCGAACCCTTCGCGGTCACTCACCCTTCGGGGCGACCACAACGGCATGCGCAGGCGGAGCACGCACGAGTATGATCTACGCCACATGCCCTGTCAACCACAGGAGACAACGCTGCCATGGGGGAGGACTTACACCCGTTCACGCGGGCGCTCAACACGCTCATCGACGGAATGCACCCGCCCACCGGGAACGACGGGCGGCCGCACCAGATCACCCACCGCGCGCTGGCCGCGGACATCCATCGCGCCACCGGCGCGCGCCTGTCCGCCAACTACCTCTGGAAGCTGCGCACCGGGCAGGCGGTGAACCCCTCCTACGAGACGCTGGAGGTGTTCCGCGGCTACTTCGGGCTCGCCAGCCTGGATCCGTTCACCGAGCCCCGGCTGGCGGCCACGCGGGGCAGCGAACTGGCGTTGATCAACGCGCTCAAGGGAAACCCCGCGCACGAGGCACTGGAACCGGTGCTACGCGACGGGCTGCGACAGGGTACGGTCCGCGCCGAGTCGGTGCTGGCGATGCTGAATGTCCTGCGACGGATCGAGAACGAGCAACGCTGAAGAATCCGGAGGGCGCCGAGGCCCGACGACGGCGGCCGAGTTCAATACGGACGGCTCGGCATGCGCACCCGCCGGATCGGCGCCACCGACCACCAGGTGACACAGCGCCACACCCATTCCAGCGGACCGTATTCGAACAACCGCAACCACACCGCGCTGAACACCGCCTGTACCAGGATGATCGCGACCGCCAACCCCAGCACCGGCGCGTAGTCGCCGGAGCCGTACAGACCCAGACGCGGTGCGGCGAGCAGGATCAGCGCGGTGGCGCCCACGTAATTGGTCAACGCCATGCGGCCCAGCGGCCGCAACACCTCCGCTAGGACCTGACCGGGCTCGACGCGCAGCAACAGCAGCAATCCGGTGACGTAGGCCAGCGCACCCAGCAGGCCCGCCACCGCCGTGGCCGGCGTGGACCACAGCTCCAGATAGGGTGTGCGGTACTCCCACATTCCCGCCACTATCGCGGCGGGCAGGGCGAGGGCGAACGCGGCGCCGATCTGCCAGACCCGCTCATCCAGGGTGTCCACGATTCCGGCGCGCGCGGTGGCCAGGCCCAGCAGGAACAACCCGGGCGCCAGGGCCAGCCCGCCGCCCAGGGCCAGCGCCACGCCGAACGTGCCCGCGAGTCCGGCCACCAGCACCACCCAGTTCGGCAGCGCCGAGGCGGGCAGCAGGATCACCAGCCCGGCCAGCGCGTACGGAAGCAGCGCCTCACCCGGCTGGAACAGCTGGTGGACCGCGCCGATCACCCCGAGCGCCAGCAAGCGGCGGATCAGGACCAACCGGGGGCGCTCGCCGCGCTCCGCGGCCTTGTCCAGCAGTAATGCGAAGCCGATTCCGAACAGGAACGAGAAGATCGGGAAGAACCGCGCCTCGAACACCACCGACAGCACGTGCCGGATCGGCATCAGCACGCCCGATTCGTCCGTGGCCGCCATGCCGGCGATCCGCCAGATATCCACCACCAGGATGCCGCACAGCGCGAAGCCACGAACCGCGTCCAGTTCCTGGATGCGCGGATCGGCCCCGCGTCCGTAGTGCATGGATCTCACGGTATCCAGCGGCGGCCTCGGAGCCGGTATCTCGCGCCGAGATGTCGCCCACATCGATTAACGCACTAACCATTAATGCGCTAACTTGGAGCGCGGACAAGGAGGACCGATGGAGCCCGAGATCGACGATCCGCTGCGCCTGGACCGCCAGGTGTGCTTCGCGCTGGCGGTGGCCAATCGTGCCGTGCTGGCCGTCTACCGGCCGCTGCTGGAGCCGCTCGGCCTGACCCACCCGCAGTATCTGGTGCTGCTCGCGCTGTGGGGTGCGGCGCCGATGTCGGTCAAAGCGATCGCCGAGGCCGTCCAGCTCGACTCTCCGACGCTGTCCCCGCTGCTCAAGCGCCTGGAAGCGGCCGGACTGATCAGTCGCGAACGGGACAGCCGGGACGAGCGGAACCTGGTGGTGAATCTGACCTCGGACGGAGCCGCGCTGCGCGCGAAGGCCGAGCAGATCCCGCCCGCCGTCGTGCAGCGCCTCGGCGTGACCATGGCCGACCTCGAGCAGCTGCGCGACGCCCTCACCCGGGTGAACGAGGCGGCCCGCCGATCGGTGCTCGCGGAGGCCGACGCCCCATCCCCCAACCGAGGAGCCCGGTGATGACACGAGAACGACGGCGGCCCCACCCGATCCAGTGGATCGGCTACGCCTTCGGACGCCGCCTGCCCGATTCGATGCGCGAGTGGGTGCGCGACGACCTGACCGGCAGGTTCGCCGCCACCCGGCATGTCCTGCGCGGGCTGGTGCCGTTCACACCGCTGTTCGCGGCGTTCCTGCTGTTTCCCGGCGAACTGTGGCTGCGCGGGGCGATGGTCCTGCTGGCGCTGCTGCTCGCGCTGTTCTACACCGTCGCCTTCATGCCGATGAACCGCGCGCACCGGCTCGCGAAGCACGGATTGCCCGCCGATCTGAAGAACCCGCGACAAACCCAGCGGGAAGCGCGGGAACGCGCCAGATACGCCGCGCAGCACCCGCACTGACCGCTGCGGCCGAGTGCGCGGGCCGCGAGAAACCGATGCTAGGGGCTGGCGGCCAGGCCGACGAAAGCCGCGAACACCGCCAGGTGGACGCCCCCTTGGAGGAGTGTCGCGCGTCCGGGCACGATCGTCAGGCCGCCGACGACGACGGTCAGGGCCAGCAGCACCATCTGGGTCGCGCCGAGACCGAGCACCAAGGGGCCGTCCAGCCAGATGCTCGCCACCGCGATCGCCGGGATGGTCAGGCCGATGCTCGCCATGGCCGAACCCAGGGCCAGATTGAGACCGATCTGCACCTGGTCGCGGCGCGCGGCCCGGACCGCGGCGAGCGTCTCGGGCAGTAGCACCAGCAACGCGATCACCACGCCGACCGCCGACTGCGGCAGTCCCGCCGACTCCACCGCCGACTCGACGGCGGGCGAGACCACCTTCGCCAGCCCCACCACGCAGATGAGGGCGACCAGCAGCAGAGCCAGGGCGGTAAGAGCGGTACGCGCGCTGGGCGACTCGATGTGCTCGTCGCCGTCGGCGACGGTGCCGCCCACCTCGACCGGCAGGAAGTCGCCCGGATGACGCACCGTCTGCACGAGCACGAACAAGCCGTACAACGCGAGTGAGGCCACCGCGGCGAAAGCCAGCTGCGCGGGTGAGAACTCCGGACCCGGCTTGCTCGTGGTGAAGGTCGGCAGCACGAGACTGAGCGTGGCCAGCGTCGCCACGGTGGCCAGCGCCGCACCGGTGCCTTCCGCGTTGAATACCGCCACCCGCCGCCGCAACGCGCCAACCAGCAGGCAGAGCCCGAAGATCCCGTTGCAGGTGATCATCGCCGCGGCGAAGACCGTGTCGCGGGCCAGAGTCGCGGTCTTGTCACCGCCGTGGCCCATCAGGGTGAGGATGAGCGCGACTTCGATCACGGTCACCGCGACGGCCAGCACCAGCGAGCCGAACGGTTCACCGACGCGGCGCGCGACCACTTCCGCGTGGTGCACCGCCGCGAGCACCGCCCCGATCAAGGCCACCGCCACGATCGTCACCGCGACACCGGGCAGACCGCGGCCCCAGGTGGCCGCGAGGGCGAGGACGGCCAGCAGCGGTACCACTACGGTCCAGCGGGCGAGCAATACACGGATCATGCCCACCATCGTCCCAGCAAACTATTCGCGTCCCGGTCGGGTGATCGGTATCCGCGCCCCGGGCGCGAGCTCAGTCGTCCAGATCGATGCGCACGGTGAGCAGATCGGTCCCGACGAGCCGCACGGCCGCGCTGTTGGCGCGCGGCAGGGCGGCCAGGCGGGCACGCGGGTCGTCCTCGGGCAGCAGATGGGCGGTGCCGGTGTGCCAGCGCCCGTGCAACCGCAGCCGAACCCGGTTGTCGGCCTTGATGTTCCGGACATACTGCGAACGCTCGCCGAACTCCGAGACCAGCCAGAACTCCCGCCCGACCCGCCGCCCGCCGATCGGGGTGCTCCGCGGCTGCCCACTGACCCGGCCGGTGGTCTCCAGGATTGTCTGCCCGGGCAGCGTGCTGAGCAGCGGATTGCCCACCCGGCGCTGGAACGCTGTCACCACCCGATGCTGGATGTCGCGCAAGTTCGGCATGCCGCGACCGTAGCACCGGTCACACCCGTCGGCAGGCCGCGCCACGGCCGCGTTTCGGGCGTCGAACAGGGCAGGAGTCCGCATGCGGTGCGCTATGGCACTGTCAGGCATCGGGGCGCAAACGGCCGTACCTCGCGTCGCACAGTGCTGATCGGTCGTGCCGCCGCACCGGACCGCATGGGGCATGCGGGGAGCAATCAAGCGAGGACCTTTGCGCACCAATAGCTTTCTGTGATGCGGGCCACAAATTAGCCGCCTCGCAATATCTCTCCGCGAATCCGCTGAGTTCCCGTCGACCAGCAGCTCGTTCGCCGGGAGATCGGCCCCCGGTCTCCCGATCTCGCGCGCCGGTTTCGCCGCAGCGCGGTGCAGCTTCGAAAAGGCGCTGGAACTGCGGCTTTCAGCCGCGCTCACGGCTTCGCGAGCGGCCGAGCTCCGGCGTCTCCCTCCGCGAGGCCGGTCGGCCGGTCGGCCGTGGCGATGCCGTTACCGAAGAACATCCGGCAAGGAATCGACCCCGCGCCCCTCCATGGGTGAGAATTTGGCGGTGCGCACCCAGTTCACTGCCGAGCTCATCGCGTTGACGAATGATCTGACGCTGATGTGCACGCTCGCCCACGACGCCGTCGAGCGTGTCACCGACGCGCTCGTCGACGCCGATCTCACCGCGACCTACGAGGTCTTCGCGCTCGACGAGCAGTTGCAGAAGATGTACGGCGCGTGCGAGGCGCGCACCGTGGTGCTGCTGGCACTACAGGCGCCGGTGGCCCGCGACCTGCGGCACGTGGTGACGGCGATCCAGATCGCCGGTGAACTGTCACAGATCGGCCGGCTCGCCAGCCGGGTCGCCGACAAGGTGTACCAGAGTCATCCCGGACACGCGGCGGAGCAACCGATCCTGGACATCCTCGCCACGATGGGCAAGCTGGCGGCCGAGCGCACGGCGCTGGCCGGGCAAGCGGTCGCGGGCCGCCACCCGCTGCCGGAGGAGGAGACGCCCGCCGCTCGCCCGATGGAAACGCTGCACCAGCGGCTGCATTCCGCGCTGCGCGACCCGGCGACCCAGCCGTCCACCGAGGTAGCGATCGATATCGCCTTGCTGGGGCATCACCTGGAACGCTGCGTCGACCACACGGCACGCATCGAGCGGCTCATCCGCTTCCTCGACACCGGCGTGCCACCGACCGCCCAGCCCAGCGACGACGAATAAACGGCGTCCTACAGTGGAACCGTGCTGTTCGACTCCGCGGCGGGGGCACTGATCTCGGACGGTGGATTGGCGACCGAGCTGGAGGCGCGCGGCCACGACCTGTCCGGCGCGTTGTGGTCGGCGCGCCTGCTCGTGGACGAACCCGCCGCGATCGAGGCGGTGCACGCCGCCTATTTCCGCGCGGGCGCCGACATCGCGACCACCGCGACCTATCAGGCTTCCCTCGATGGTTTCGCCGCGCGCGGGCTGACCGGGACGGAATCGGTGCGGCTGTGGCAGCGCGGCGTGGCGCTGGCCCGCGCGGCGCGCGATGCCCGCGCCCGCGATGGGCGGCGCCGATGGGTCGCCGCCTCGGTCGGCCCGTACGGCGCCGCACGCGCCGACGGATCGGAATATCGCGGCCGCTACGGCCGCACCGTGGCCGAACTGCGAGCATGGCATCGGCCGCGTATGGAGGTGCTCGCCGAGGCGGGCGCGGACCTGCTGGCCGTGGAGACCGTTCCCGATATCGATGAGGCCGAGGCACTGGTGGACTTGGTGAACGAGCTCGGGGTGCCCGCATGGCTCAGCTACACCATCGACGGCGACCGCACGCGTGCCGGTCAACCGCTCGGCGACGCCTTCGCGGTGGCCGCGGACTCGACCTCGATCGTCGCGATCGGCGTGAACTGTTGCGCGCCCGCCGATGTCCCGGCCGCGGTGGAACTCGCCGCCCGCACCGGCAAACCCGTGGTCGCCTACCCCAACAGCGGCGAAGGCTGGGATGCGGCGCGCCGGCGCTGGACCGGTCCCCCACAGTTCACGCCGGGACAAGCCCGCGACTGGTACGCGCGGGGCGCGCGGATCATCGGCGGATGCTGCCGCGTCGGCCCCGCCCACATCGCCCATCTCGCAAGGGAACTACGAGGAGCTTCTCCCTTCGCCACCCGGACTGCCACCGGCTCGTCCGGCCCCGGGACGCCCGGCTGAGCGATTCGGCCGCGACGCGAGCCGCCGTTCGGGTCATGTCTGCTCGAGCATGGGAAAACGACCGGAACCGAGCAGCCCCGCGATCGCGTCCATTTTCGCTTGCGGCGCGGCGTAGTCCGGATGAGCACGCAGCACCGACGCCGCGTCGTGCAACCGGATCATCTGCCGTTCGGCCTCGGCCGCGGTACGACCGCCCGCGCTGACCGGATGGCGCGCGTACACCGGGCGGCGCGGGTCGACCCGTCCCGAGGCGAGCGCTCGGTCCACCCGGCGCGAGCAGCGGCAGAACGCCGCGGGATCGACCAGGCCGCAGGTCGCGTTCAAGAAGTTCCCGAGCCGCTGCTTGGCTCGCTGCAACCGCTTTCGATAGGCGGCCGGGGTGACCTCGAGGATCCAGGCGGCCTCGGCGGAACTCAGTTCGAACACCTCACCGAGCACGAAGGCGATCCGTTCGTCGCGGGCTAGGCATTGCAACATGCCCTGGCTACAGGTGAGCCGCACCTCGGCGGTCAGCAGCACCGCTTCCGGCCCGCGGTGATCCGCCTCCGACAATCCGTCGGCCAGCCCGTCCCGGAACGAGTCCAAGCTCAGTTGCGCGGCCTCCTGCGGGGATTGCCGCCGCAGATTCAGCAGGTGATTGACGCCGATGCGATAGGCCCAGGTGAGCAGTTTCGCCTCGGCGCGCCAGCTGTGCAGATGGTCGAGGACGCGCACCATGATCTCCTGCGTCGCGTCCTCGGCCTCCGCGGGCCGCCAGACCATGCGCAGGGCCAGCCGATACAGCGGGTCCTGCAGCAGGCGCACCACCTGGGCGACGGCCTCCCGGTCGCCCGCGACCGCGCGGGCGACCATGGCCTTTTCTTCTTCCGCTGCGACCCGGTCGTGCTCGGTGCTCATCCGGCCATCATTCGGCTCGCGTCGCGGTCGGCGCAAGCACGGCCCGGTCACACCGGGCACGAGGTCACGAGCGAGCGGCCGCACCGACCAGGGCGTGCCGGTCGATCCACTGCGCGACCGCCCGGCCGATCTCGTCCGGCCGGTCCTCCGGCGCGTGGTGGCCCGCCGGGCCGATCGGCGCGACCTCGGCGCTCGCGAAGGTGCTCGCGGCCCAGTCGATCGCCTCCGCCGCACCCAATCCGACGCCGTTCTCCAGCGCCATCAGCAATTTCGGCACCTCGGGTGTGGCGGCCGCCCACTCGCCGTAGTTCCGCACCAGCGCCACCACGTCGGCGGGCTCGCCGTCCAGCGGGAACTCACGCGGCCACACCAGCAGCGGCTTGCGCGTGGCCGGGGTGGGGTACGGCGCCCGGTACACGTCGTGATCCTCGGCGGCCAGGTCGGCGATGCCCCTGGGCAGGTTGAACTCGATGAAAGTGTTCTCCTCCAGAATCATCCGCTCGCCTTCCGGAGAGCGGAACTTGCGGAACAACTCGGCACCGAGCGCGGGCAGTTCGTCCCAGCGCATCGGCCGCAAGAAGGTCTCGATCAGCGCGATGCCGCACACCCGGCCCGGATGCCGCGCGGCCCAGTCCATGCCCAGCGCGCCGCCCCAGTCGTGCCCGACCAGCACCACCCGGTCCAGGCCGAGCGCGTCGAACCAGGCGTCCAGGTAGGCGGCGTGGTCGGTGAAGCGGTAGCCACTGTCCGGCTTGCCGGAATCCCCCATCCCGATCAGATCCGGCGCCAGCGCCCTGGTGCGATCGGCGACGTGCGGGATCACGTTGCGCCACAGGTAGGACGAGGTCGGATTGCCGTGCAGGAACACCACCGGGGTGTCCCCCACCCCGGTGTCGCGGTAGTTCATGAAGGAGTCGAGAACGTCGACGGTCGGCATGATGTGGTCCTTTCAGGTCGGGCTCGCTTGCCCACACCCGTTTCGACACACGATTTACCTGCCTGTGACACGAAGTGATCATCGTCACATAAAGGCCAGCCGGACGGCGACCCGCACCGCACTGTCATCTCACGTACACATCCGTACTCATGCAGTAGATGTATGGCCCAAACTGAAGATCGGCTGAGAAATTTTTCGATCCTCCAGAACGAACTTGCCAATCGCCACGCGTCCTATCTACTGTCTTGATACGTAGGACCAAGTGAGATCGAGATGGAGCGGATGCGTGCTGGCGCCCTACCCGGTAGGGACTTTCCCTGGTCACCCCCCCCTGATCCCGATCACCATGATCGTCACGAGTGAGTCCGGAGCAGGCGCGGCTCGACACCTCGGGACCTCCCCCTCATCAGCCCCGTGGTGTCGTACCAGTGCGGTTTTCGGAGTGGACAACCATCCGCACAACCGCGCGGCTCCCCAGGCCTCCTCGTGATAGACCGCCCCCGAATCGGCGCCGGCACGGCGATTCGGGGGCGGGCCCACTCCTGCCCGATCGCTCTGGCGCATCGCCCGTTAACGGCCGGGCTGTGCCGAATCTCATACGCGCCGTTGGGTTGCGCGAACCCTGCCACTGGATACCTTGTCGCCGGTTACAGTTTCAAGTGGGTTCGGCGTTAGGAAGTTCGATGAAGTCCACAACGCGGCGGCTGGCTCTGATCGGCATCATGGTGGCGACTTCCATCGGACTGATCTCCTGCTCCTCGGTTCACCCCAGCCAGTCGACGGCGGCGGGATGCGGTTCCGGTGGCAAGGCGTGCGCCGATGCCGCCGCCCCGATTCCCGGCCGCGACGCTCTCGCCCTGCTCAACTCCCTGCGCGTGGCCGAGCGCGCGCCCAAAACCGGCTACAGCCGGGACGAATTCGGGCCGCCCTGGACCGACAACGTCTCGGTGCCCGGCGGCGGCAACGGCTGCGACACCCGTAACGACATCCTCCAGCGCGATATGACCGACGTGACGTTCAAGTCGGGCAAGTGCATCGTCGCCACCGGGACGCTCGCCGACCCGTACACCGGCAAGACCATCGCCTTCAAGCGCGGCACGAAGTCCTCCGACGACGTGCAGATCGATCACGTCGTCGCGCTGTCGGACGCCTGGCAGAAAGGCGCACAGCAGCTTTCCGCCGAACGCCGCCGCGACCTGGCCAACGACCCGCTGAACCTGCAGGCCGTCGACGGCCCGACCAACCAGTCCAAGAGCGACTCCGACGCGGCCGAGTGGCTGCCGCCGAGCAAGGGCTACCACTGCGCCTACCTGACCAGGCAGATCCAGGTCAAGGCGGCCTACCAGCTCTGGGTCACCCCGGCCGAGAAGGACGCCATGGTGCGGATTCTGACCGCCTGCCCCTGAGTCCTAGGGAATCTCGATCACCACCTTCCCGAACGGATCACCGGTGCGCAGATACCGGTAGGCCGCCTCGGCTTCCTCGAAAGCGAACACCCGGTCGATGACGGGACGCATCCGATGGACGGCGATCGCTCGGTTCATCGACTCGAAATCCGTTCGGCTGCCCACCGCGATGCGGCGAATCGACAGATACGACGCCCCGAATGGATTGCCCGCGGGCGGGTCGGTGGCGGGCATCGCGCCGATCATCGTGATCCGCGCGTTGTACGCGCCCGACCGCACGGATTTCGCCAGTGTCGGCATGCCCACCGCGTCGAGGACGTGGTGGACGCCGTCACCGCCGGTGCGGTCCAGCACGGCGCTTTCCCAATCCGGGGTCCGGCTGCGATCGATCACCTCGTCGGCTCCGAGCGCGCGTAACCGCTCGGCCTTGCGATCGTTCGAGGTGATCGAGATGATCCTGGCGCCGTGCATTTTCGCGTGCTGTACGCCGAAAAGCGCTACCGATCCGCTGCCGACGGTCAAGACGGTCTCGCCCGGCCGCACCGGCGACGGCGTGCTCAGCGCGGCCCACGCCACCACCCCGGCGCAGGTCAGCGTCGCGGCTTCCGGGTCGGTGAGGTGACCGGGCACGTGCACCACCGAATCCTCCTCCAGCACGGCATAAGTGGCGAGCATGCCGGGATGGGTGGCGCCGTACTGCTCGACGACGTGCGACCGACGCTGCGGACCGTCGACCCAGCGGACGAAGTAGGTGGCGGTCACCCGGTCGCCCACCGCGGCGCGGGTCACGTCGTCACCCACGGCGATCACCTCGCCGACACCGTCGCTGAGCGGGACGACGCCGGGGGTGGCGGGCAGGGGGTACGTACCGTCCACCAGCATCAGATCGCGACGATTCAGGGACGCCGCCCGCACCCGGATCACCACCTGCCGTGCGCCGGGCACCGGCATCTCCTGCGGCGCGGCGGTCAGCGCGCCCGCGCCGCGCGAAGGGTCGAGATGGTAGGCGACGGGCCTCATGCGACGCCGATGTACTGGTGATCCCACCGGATCCGGCCGTCGTCGTCGAGCGCGATGACCTCGTATCCGCCGCCCACGACGGCGCCGTCGGCCTTCGTCACCATGTGCCAGGTCAGGCCGATCAGGTTCACCGAGAGGCGTACCGCCTGCCCCTCGGCCACGAACACGTGCTCGCCGGGAGCGACGAACTCGTCGTACGCCCGGTCGACGCGGCGGTCGAGCGCTTCATAGCCACGGATCTCCACGGTCGGGATCGGAAAGGCCAGCGCGGCCAACGCTTCCCGCATGCCCTGCGGCGGATCCACCAGGACCTGGGCGCCGTCCTCGGACCACAGCCGCCTGATCCGCTTGCGCCTGGCTTCGGCGTCGGGTTCATTCCACAACGCGATGTACCGTTCGGCGAATCGGGAGAGTTCCTGCTCATCGAATTTGTTGTTCATGCGGCAGAGTTTTGCCGCCGTTCGAAGTCTGTGCGATTCCCCGCAGGGTATGGCGAGCCCGCTGCCCGCCCACCGATACTGCTGCTATGACAACGGCGATCGAGTCCACCGGGTTCGCCCGGCAGCTCAAACATTGGCGGACGCTGCGCCGGGTCAGCCAGCTCGACCTCGCGATCCGCGCCGACACCACGCAACGCCATCTGAGCTTCCTGGAGCAGGGCCGCTCGCGCCCCGGCCGCACCATGGTGGTGCGGCTGGCCGAATCACTGGAGCTGTCCCTGCGTGAACGCAACGGACTGCTGCTGGCCGCGGGATACGCGCCGATCTTCCCCGAATCGGAACTCGACACCGTGGAACTGGCGCCGGTGCTGGAGGCGTTACGCGCCATTCTGGACGGTCATCTGCCCTACCCGGCCCTGGTCGTGCGGCCCTACGGCATCCTGCTCGCCGCCAACGCCGCCTTCGACGTGCTCACCGAGGGCGCCGCGCCGTGGCTGCTGGAACCACCGGTCAACGTGCTGCGGCTCGCGTTGCATCCGGACGGCTTGGCCGCCCGCGTGGTCAACCTGCCCGAATGGGGAAGGCACGTCACCGAAGCGCTGCGCAACCGGATGGCCCGCAGCCCCGACCCCGTCCTGGACGGGCTGATCGACGAGCTGGAGACCTATCTGCCGTCCACCGAGCCGGGGCCGGGGCATCTGGGTTTCGCGGTGCCATTGCACCTGCGCTGCGCCGAAGGGGAATTGCGTTTGATCACCACGCTCACCTCGTTCGCCACCGCGGTGGACGTCACACTCGCCGAGCTGCAACTGGAGGCGTTTCTGCCCGCCGACGAGCAGACCACGCGAATTCTGCGCGAACGCGCGGCACGACGCTGATCGGGGCTCTCTCGCCCGCCACGACCATCCGATGCTGGACCGGCTCGACATGCGGGCCGGGCGGCGCCCAGGAACCGTGTCGATCCGGCGGTCCGATTGCCGCCGCCGAATCGCCGCTCACCCGAGGATCGGTCCCGCAGGTCGGCCCTGCGGGACTTCACCCTCGACTCACACCGCCGCGAGTTCGCGCTCGGCCGGTGCCTCCCAATCGATCCGGTAGCGCTGCTCGGGTCCCATGGTCTTCTCCGGTTTCATCACGGTCTTGGCCATCAGCGGCATGAGCAGCTGCATGAACTTGCGTCCCACCGGCCCCGGCGTCTTGCTGTGGTTGATCTTCGCCGCGCGGGCCGCGACGCCTTCCACGCGCTCGCGCCGCAGCCGCTCGTAGACCGCGAACGCCTCAGGAGCGGGCAGATCGCGCAGGCACCTGGCCAGCTGCACACCGCTCTCGATCGCCAGCGACGCGCCCTGGCCGGAACTGTTGGACGGGGCGTGCACGGCATCGCCGACCAGCACCATGCGTCCACGATGCCAGCGCGGCACCGGCGGCATGATGTGCAGCGCACCCACCACCTCCAGCTGGTCCTCGGTGGTGCGGCGAGCGAGTTCGCCGCCGGGGCTGTCGTCGCGGTAGGTCTCGCGCAGGATCTTCAACCAGTGCGCGTTCGGTACCGCCCGCGCCGCGGTGAGCGACAGATACTCCTTGTGCGGCAGGTTCGCACCCCAGGCCACCCGCCCGTCGCCGAGCGGCCAGTACAGGTAGTACGCCCGCTTGCCGAACGCGAAGGTCATGGTGTCGGCGGGGATCTCGGCGTCGCACTCGGTGGTCGCGCCGAAGCCGAGCATGCCGGTGTAGCCGGGACCGGGGGCGTTCGGGTCGATCAGCGTGCGCACCCGCGAGCGGATGCCGTCCGCGCCGATCAGCACGTCGGCGGTGGCGGTGCTGCCGTCGGCGAACCGGGCGGTGCTGCCGGATTCGTCCTCGTGCACGTCGACCAGGCGCTTGTCGTACTCGAACGGCACCCCCGCCGCGGTCGCGTGCCGGTGCAGCGCTCGATGCAACTCACTGCGGTCGACCAGTTGCAGCGGCGGCACATCGGAGAGGCCCGGCAGTGCCAGCACCTTGTCTCCGACAGCCATGTTCATCTTCGTGACCGGCAGCGCGATCTCGCGGACCGGATCGCCCGCTCCGATGATGTCGAGGGCGGCGATGCCGTTGGGCGCCAGCGCGAGTCCGCTGCCGATGCCGTAGGAAGGGCCGGGGTAGGCCTCGTAGACGCGGGCGTCGATGCCCGCCTTGCGCAGGGCCGTCGCGACGACGGGGCCGGCGATGCCGCCACCGATCACCAGGGCGGTACGTGTTGTGGACATGGGTGTCTCCAGGATTCGTGCGATACGGGGTTCGGTTCCCGGACCGACCCACGCGCCACCCACCCGGTTATCCTGTGGTTGCCAGCCTTGTAGCCGGGTGCGCGTTCGCGGGCGCGGTTCGAGACTGTTCGATCGGGCCCGGCGGCGGTGTTGCCGCACCACGCCGGGTCCGGTTTCGGCTAGTTCTCGGTCATCCCCCTCTCCACCAGCTCGGTGACCTCCGACGGCAGCGCGCCGCGCTCGTGCCACTCACGCCATTGCGCCAGTCCGGGGAAGGTGCCCTCGGCCAGCTCGTCACGCAGCGAACGTGTCCACGCCGCCTCGGCTTCCAGCATCGCCAGCCCGAACTCGGACTCGATGACGAACAGCCGCGGCAGCGCGCCCGCGAGTTCGCCGAGTTCGCGGCGAACCGTCCCGATGGTCCGCTCCAGCGCTTCGAGGCGGGTACCGAGCAGTTCGACCACCTCGGCGGGCGGAAGCACCGCGAGAATGGACAGACCCGCGACGAACCGGTGATGTTCCGGTTCCGGAGTCGACAGCAGCTCCCTGGTCCAATCGGCCATCTCGGCCCGGCCCGCGTCGGTGATCCGGTAGATCACCCGCTCCGGTCGCGCGCCCGCCCGCTCGCTGCCGACCACCTCGAGGAAGCCGACCTTGGCCATGTTCTGCACGACCGTGTAGAGCGAACCCCACTTGATCGCCATGTCGTGGTCTTTGCCCCGGTCGCGCAGGGTCTGCGCGATCTCGTACCGGTGCATCGGGCGTTCGATAATCACGGACAGCACCGCGAGCGCCAGCAGGTTGTCGACCTTGCGCTTCTTCATCGCGGCACCTCCTTATACTCGTGTACGAATATACGTCTACGAGTAATAAGCCGCAAGCGGTTCAGGCGGGCACCGTCTGCTGCTCCCGCGCCTGCTCTTCGAGCAACTTCGTGGCGATGTTGGTCAACGCCTGGTCCAGCAGCGCGCGATCGGCGGGATCGGCTTCGTTCCAGTCGTCGAGCCTGCCGTCGAGCCAGCGCCGCCAGGCCGCCTTGATCCGGTCCAGCTCGGCGGTGCCGGAGTCGGTGAGCCGCAACCGTTGCCCCTCCCGCATCAGGTACCCCTCCGCGCCCACCTGGTCGTAGATCGGCTCGATCACCTCCTCCGGCAGTCGGTGCTCGCGCGCTATCTCGGCCAGCGTGGCGTGGCCCCGCAGCCGGTCGCGCAGATACACCTGCCCGAGGGCCCATGCTTCCCCGTGGGTGAGGTCGCTGTCCGCGTCGGCGAGGATGCGAGGGCCGATCGGATCCCCCTCCCGGGCCCCGCGCATGGTGCCCGCGATGGCTCTTTCCAGTTGCACCAGCCGATCGGGTGAGTCGGGTACGGAGAACCCCTCGCCGACATCGCCCGCGCCCGCCCGCGCGCTGTCGCGCAGCGGCACCTCTGGCAGCAACCACGCGATCACGAATCCGGCCAGCGCGACCGGCACGACCCAGAAGAACACGTGGTCGATGGAGTCCGCGTACGCGTCGATGATGGGCGCCGACTGTTCGGCGGGCAGCGCGCGCAGCGATTGCGGGTTGGCCGCCACAGCCGGTGTCACCACACCCACGCGAACCAGCGCTGCGGCGAGGTCGGGGCCGATCTCGTTGCTGTAGAGGGTGCCGAAGATCGCCGTGCCGAAGGCGCTGCCCAGCGTGCGGAAGAAGGTGACGCCTGAGGTCGCCGTACCCAGCTGCGCGTAGGGCACGGTGTTCTGCACGACGATGGTGAGCACCTGCATGGCCAGTCCGATGCCGAGGCCGAGGATCAGCATGTACAGCGACTCCAGCCACGTGCCGGTGGTCCGGCCCATCGTCGACATCAGGTACAGGCCGAGCGCCATGACCAGCGTGCCCGCGATCGGGAAGTACCGATAGCGCCCGGTCTTGCCGACCACCTGCCCGGACAGGATCGAGGTGGTGAACAGGCCTGCCACCAGCGGCAGGGTGCGCACGCCCGACATGGTCGCCGAGACCCCGTCCACGTATTGCAGATACGCGGGTAGATAGGTCATCGAGCCGAGCATCGCGAAACCGACGATGAAACTGAGGATCGAGCACACCGTGAACACCCGGCTGCGGAACAGCCCCATCGGCAGCATCGGTTCCGCGGCTCGCGACTCCACCGCGACGAACGCCGCGAGCAGCAGCACCGCCCCGGCGAACAGGCCGATGATCGTCGGCGACCCCCACGCGTATTGCTGCCCGCCCCATTCCAGGCCGAGAATCAGGCAGGAGACGCCCAGCGCCACCAGGCCGATTCCGGCGTAGTCGATGATCGGCTCGGCCGCGGCCCGCACCCGCGGGATCGTCCGCGCCGCCAACGCGATCATCACCACGGCGACCGGCACGTTCACGTAGAAGCACCAGCGCCAGCCGGCATGGTCGGTGAACAGGCCGCCCAGCGTCGGACCGATCACCGTGGTCACGCCGAACACCGCTCCCAGCGCACCCTGGTACTTGCCACGCTGCCGCAGCGGGATGATGTCGGCGATCAGCGCCATCGAGGTGACCATCAGTCCACCCGCGCCGAAGCCTTGGATGCCGCGGGCGAGCACCAGCAGCAGCATGCCGTTCGCCAGGCCCGCCACCATCGAGCCCACGATGAAGATCACCGCACTGACCTGGAACACCAGCTTGCGGCCGAACAGGTCGCCGAGTTTGCCCGCAAGCGCCGTCGCCACCGCCTCGGCGAGCAGGTACGAGGTGACCACCCACGCCATGTGCCCCGCCCCGCCGAGGTCCGCGACGATGGTGGGCAGCGCGGTGGACACGATGGTCTGGTCCAGCGCCGCCATCAGCATGCCGAGCACGATGGTGCCGAACACGATATTGGTCTTGGCCCTGCCCATCGGGGCACCGGGGTCCGCGGCGACAGCAACCGAACCGGCCATCAGCCCAGTATGGGACTTCGCCGCTTGGATGGATATCCAGCGACACGACAGCGAATCAGCCGGGCAGGTCCTCGGACGCCGTCTCGTCCGCCCGCTCGATCAGCGACATCGCGATGGGGACCAGCAGATCGACGAGCTCGGCCACCGTCGGACGCGGGTCGGCGAGCACCCACTCGTGCGCCAGCCCGTTGATCGCGCCGATCAAGGCGCTCGCACCCCACCCCGGCGCGCCACGCACCCGCGAACCCGGAGCGACCACCGGCACCACGTGCGACTCCAGCATGGACGCCCACTCGTGTCGTCGTTCGCGACGGTGCCGCTCCATCCGGTCGCTCACCCCGACCACTTCGATGAACGCGACCTTCGCGCGGTAGGGATCGGAGCCGATCGAGGCCAGGTAGGCCGTCACGACGGCGGTCATCGCGGCGGGCAGGTCGAAGCGGGGGTCGAGATCACCCAGCCGCCCCAGCACGGCGGCGGCGGCCTCGTCCTGGATCCGGTCATAGGCGGCGACCAGCACGTCCTCTCGGGCCTGGAACTCCTCGTAGAACTGCCGCTTGGACAAGCCCGCGGCAGCGCACACGTCGGCCAGCGAACAATCGGCATAACCGCGCTCGGCGAAGATCCGGGTGGCCGCGTCCAGGAACCGCTGACGCCGCTCGGCTTTCCGCTCAACGACGGCACGCCCGCCGTATTGCCTGCCCACTGTCGCCGTCACATCTCTCACCGTAGCGAAATCGCGGCGACCGCGAACCATGCCTTATCACCGGGGCCGGAGATATCCGTTCTTGTGATCCACGCCATCACACCGCATACTCGAGCGCAGTCTGAAACCGATGGGGCTCACATATGTGGCTCGCCGAACGAAGAGGTTCTCGCATGGCCCTTTCCCGTAAGCACGCACCGAAGCTGCTCGCGGCACTCGCCGCGGTGGCCGTGGGGCTGCCCTTCCTCACGGCCGGGCCCGCGGCCGCGGAGCCGCCGCCCGGCGACCAGGTGATCCAGCCCGCGCCGCCGTTCCCGGTTCCGCCGCTACCGCCGGGGTTCGACCCGGCGTTCTATCGGCCGCCCGTGGAGACCTACGCCGATCTGGCTCCCGGCCGGATCATCGCCGCACGCCAGGTCAATCTGGCCAACCTGTCGCTGATCCCGCTGAACGTGGACGCCTGGCAGCTGTCCTACCGCTCCACCAACTCCCGCGGCGAGGCCATCCCCGCCGTGGCCACGGTGATCAAGCCGCGCGGCTACGTCGCCGACCGGCCGCTGTTCTCCTACCAGATCGCCGAGGACTCGACCGGCAATTACTGCATGCCGTCGTATCAGCTCCAGATGGGCAGCATCCCCGCGACCTTGACCGGATCCACCCTGGTGGCCGCGCAGTTCCTCGAGGTGCAGGCGGCGCTGGCCCAGGGCTGGGCCGCGGTGATCCCGGATCACCAGGGACCGGACTCGGCATACGCCGCAGGGCCTTTGGCCGGCCGCATCACTCTCGACGGTATCCGCGCAGCGGAGAACTTCGCGCCGATGCAACTATCCGGGACCCGGACCAGGGTCGGGATGATGGGCTACTCCGGCGGCGCGATCGCCACCGGCTGGGCCGCCGAGCTGAAGCGCGACTACGCGCCCGAGCTGAACGTGGTGGGCGCCGCCGAGGGCGGCATCCCCGCCGACCTGTCGGCCGCGCTGCGGATGGCCAACGGCAATCTCTCCGCGGGGCTGATCTTCGCGGGCGCGCTCGGCGTCTCGCGCGAGTATCCGGAGCTGCGGAAATTCCTCGACGACAACGCGAACGGCCTGGGCAGACTCATGATCGCGGGCAAGGAGCAACTCTGCGCGAGCTACCAGGCCGCGCTGTTCCCCTTCGCGGACAACCTGGGGATGCTGGCGAAGAACCCGTTCACCGACCCCGCCGTCGTCGAGGTGCTGAACAAGACGAAGCTGGGCCGAGCCGTGCCGGACATGCCGATGCTGATGTACCAAGCCAACGCCGACTGGCTGATCCCGGTCGGGCCGGTCAACGAACTGGTCGGGACCTACGCCCAGGACCCGGGCGCACGGGTCGAGTACATCCGCGACCATTTCAGTGAGCACCTCACCCTCGACCCGATCGCGGCGCCGCGCGCGCTGCTGTGGCTGAAGGACCGGTTCGCGGGTGCGCCGGTGGCCGAGGGGGTCACGATCACCGATGTGGGCTCGATGACGCTGGATCCCGCCACCTGGCAGGTGTGGGGCGATACGGTGGGCGCCGTACTCGCGGCCGCCTTCCAACAACCCATCGGCAGTGGCCGCTGAGAAAATCTGGTGAGAGCTCGTGTCGCGGGTATGTTCCGCGACACGAGCATCCGCGTCTGAGACGATCGATTCGAAACCCTTCCCCCGGAACTTACTCCAAAGTAAGGTTGACGCATGGCGTGGAAACCAACTGAGATCCCGGACCAGACGGGGCGCACCTTTGTCATCACCGGCGCGAACGGCGGTCTCGGGGCCGTCGCCACGAGGGTCTTGGCGGCCAAGGGCGCGACCGTGATCATGGCCTGCCGCAACGCGGCCAAGGCGAAAGAGGTCGCCGGCGGCATCGACGGCGACGTCCGCGTGGCCGAACTCGACCTCGCCGATCTGGCCTCGGTGCGCAAGTTCGCCGACGCCGCCGGCGAGTTCGATGTCCTGGTCAACAACGCGGGCCTGATGAACATCCCGTTCTCGCGGACCAAGGACGGGTTCGAAACCCAGTGGGGCGTCAACCACCTCGGACACTTCGCGCTCACCGGCCTGCTGCTGGACCGGATCAAGGACCGGGTGGTCACCCTCTCCAGCATCGCGCACAAGCAGACCCCGAAGTTGTGGATCGACGACCTCGACTATGAGAACCGTCGCTACCAGCGCAACCTCGCCTACGCGCAATCCAAGTTGTGCAATCTGATGTTCGCCCGCGAATTGCAGCGCAGGCTGCGGGAATCCGGCTCGGACAAGCGCTCCTACGGTGTGCACCCCGGTGTCTCGGCCACCGACCTCTTCGCCCACACCGAGACGCCGCTCGATTACGTCTCGAAGCCGTTCATCCGTCTGATCGGCCACTCGCCCGCCAAGGCCGCGCACTCGACTCTGTTCGCCGCGACCATGCCCGACGCCGATCCCGAGATCTACTGGGGGCCGACCCGGCTCTTCGGAAGCCAGGGACCGGTCCGGCCTTCCTCGTCCACCCGTTTGTCGCAGAACCGGGAGCTGTGGCAGCGGCTATGGGCCGAGTCCGAGCGCAAGACCGGCGTCATCTACCCGTTCTGAGCCGGGCACAGTCCCGGTATCGGTGACCCGCGAGGCGGGCGGCTCATCGCGGGAGGCACCGGCGGGCCGCTCGCTCGCAACGGCTCATCCGAGGCGAGCGGTCCGTGCATGCCCAAGAGCCGACCGCTCGGGTCGAGCGGCCCGCACCCGGTCGACAGCCGCCCCAGCGTTGGACCGGAGCACAGTCCCAGCCTGCGCAGGACGGCGTACCTGGCTCTACGGCCCGCGTAGTAGAACGGGTACCGTGGAAGCCGTGTCCGCCTCCCCCCGCCGCTCGGCACACAACCGCCCGGCCCTCATCGCGCTGGTGATCGTCGCCGCGCTGGGCTGCCTGGCGCTGGCCTGGTGGCAGTGGGAGCGGTACGAGTCCGCGAGCGGCACCGCCCAGAACCTCGGATACGCGCTGCAATGGCCCCTGTTCGCGGGGTTCGCCGTCTTCGCGTACTTCCGGTTCGTCCGGCTCGAGCGCGAGGCAGGCGCGGAGGAGAACGAGTCCACCGCGGCTGCGCCGCGCGCTTCCACCGCAGCCGGGCGCGCCGCGAAACGGGTCGCGCCCACGGAGCTGCCTGCCGGTCTGCTACCAGAGCGCCCGAAGGCCGTCCGGGACGAGGACCCCGTGCTCGCCGAGTACAACCGGTACCTGGCCGCGCTGCACGCCCACGACATCGATGACCAGGTCCGCGCGGCAGGCCTGCACACCAGCGAGAGGAGCCCCGGTTGACCACCAGCGAGAATTCCACCGAGACCACCGCCGTCCCGGCCCCGGCAGGCAACGCCGCCAAGGTCCGTCCGGCGCTGCTGCGCTACCGGGCGCTGGCCTGGATCACCGGTCTCTGGCTGCTGCTGCTCACCGGCGAGATGATCGCCAAGTACGGCTTCGACGTGCACACCCCCAGTTGGATCGCCGTCGTGCACGGCTGGGTGTACTTCGTCTACCTGCTGGTCACCGCCGACCTCGCGGTCAAGGTCCGCTGGCCGGCCCTGCGCACCGTCGGCACCCTGCTCGCCGGCACCATTCCGCTGCTGTCGTTCTTCGTCGAGCACGTCAACGCCAAGCAGGTCAAGCAGGACTTCGGCGTCTGAACCGACCGATCGCCGCTCGCGTCAGCCTTCGGCGAGCGCCGCCAAGGCGGGCGTCAACCGAGCCAGCGCCCGCCCGCGATGCGACACCGCGTCCTTCTGGGCGGGAGTCAACTGAGCGGCCGTGACATCGCCGCCCGCCGGGATGAACAGCGGGTCATAGCCGAAACCACCGTCGCCGACCGGCTTGCGCCCGATCGAGCCGGGCCACTCGCCGCGCACCACAGTCTCCACGCCGCCGGGCACCACCAGCGCGCAGGTCGATACGAACCGGCCGCCGCGACGCTCGTCCGGCACGTCCGACAGTTGCGCCAGCAACAGCGCGTTGTTGGCCGCGTCGTCACCGTGCCTGCCGGACCAGCGCGCCGACAGCACACCGGGCATCCCGTTCAACGCGTCCACCTCGATGCCGGAATCGTCGGCGACACAGGCCAACCCGGTGGCGGCGGCGCCGTCGCGGGCCTTGGCCAGCGCGTTCTCCTCGAATGTCGCGCCGGTCTCGGGCGCCTCGTCGTACGGGGGAACGTCGTCCAATCCGAGGATCTCGATCCCGGCGATACCCGCCTCGTCGAGGATGCGGCGCAGTTCGTTCAGCTTCTTGGCGTTGCGGCTGGCCACCAGCAGACGGCGGGTCATCACTTCTTCTTCGTCTCGGCGGGCTCCGGCAGCACGCCGGGATACGGCAGCGCCAGCGCCTCCTTCTGCACGACGAACAACTGCTCGCAGCCCGCCAGCGCGGCGTCCAGCAGCTTGTCCAGCGTCGAGCGTGGGAAAGTGGCGCCCTCGCCGGTGCCTTGGATCTCCACCAGCGTTCCGGTGTCGGTGGCCACGACGTTCATGTCCACCTCGGCGCGCGAATCCTCCTCGTACGGCAGATCCAGACGCACCCGGCCGTCGACCACGCCGACGCTCACCGCGGCGATCGCGCACGAGATCGGCTGCGGGTCGGCCAGCGCGCCCGCCGCACCGAGATAGGTCACGGCATCAGACAGCGCCACATAGGCGCCGGTGATGGCGGCCGTCCTGGTACCGCCGTCGGCCTGGAGCACATCGCAGTCGATCGCGATGGTGTTCTCGCCGATCGCGGCGAGGTCGATGCAGGCGCGCAGCGACCGGCCGATCAAGCGGCTGATCTCCTGAGTCCGTCCGCCGATGCGGCCCTTCACCGATTCCCGCCCACTGCGGGTGTGCGTCGCGGCGGGCAGCATCGCGTATTCGGCGGTGAGCCACCCCAATCCGGAGTCGCGTCGCCACGGCGGCACCCCCTCGGTGACGCTCGCGGTGCACATCACCCGCGTCTGCCCGAACTCCACCAGCACCGAACCAGCTGGGTGCGTAGT
The DNA here is from genome assembly GCF_040642815.1 of Nocardia sp. NPDC047648. Classification (NCBI taxonomy): domain Bacteria; kingdom Bacillati; phylum Actinomycetota; class Actinomycetes; order Mycobacteriales; family Nocardiaceae; genus Nocardia; species Nocardia sp. NPDC047648. Next base: position 203,210 of record NZ_JBEYSX010000013.1, read on the forward strand.
GAAACCACGGGTGATCCGGACCTCGCGGAGCTCATCGTCCGCCCTGCCATCGGCTCGTCTCGACACGGCCACAGCCTACTGTGTCTGATTTGCAGCGCCTTCGGCGCTGCGTGTTCGCGGCCTGTGTTGGTTTTTCCAGCGCCTGCGGCGCTGGGTGTTCGCGGCCCTGTGTTGGCTCGCGTCTGCGCGACCGCCGCTTGCTCCTTCGTCGCCTACGCGACGGCCGCGCACACGCGAGCCGGGCCGCGAACGGAACATGCTCGGTCTCGCTTCGCTCGAAACCAGGAGTTCGGGTGCGCCGGGCACGTCGGTGCGCGAGGTTTGGACCTCGTGCACGCGGTTCGTTGTGGGGGGGTGGTTGTCCTTTCGACCGGTGATCGGTCGCGGACGCGGCGGACGTGAGCCGGGCCGCGGATGGCGGATGCCCGGTCTCGCTTCGCTCGAAACCGGGAGTTGGGGTGCGCCGGGCACGTAGGGGGCGAGGTGTGCATATCGTGCACGCGGCTGGCAGGGGTCGGGGGTCGTTCTGTCGACTGGTGATCAGTGACGGATATGGCGGCCGACGTAAACGCGAGCCGGGCGGTGTTGGCTTTTTCCAGCGGCCTGCGGCATCGGGTGTTCGCATGCCCGGTCTCGCTACAGTCTTCAGCGGCAGTTATGTGCCTCGAGGAGACCTACTGGTCTGACTCGGGTTCGGTCAGATATCGAAGGTTTCGCCCGGGGCCACCGCGTGTACGGGGCCGGTGAACTGGGCTTTCGCCTCGGCGATCACGTCCTCGCGGGAGGTCCACGGGGGGATGTGGGTGAGCAGGAGTTCCTTCACGCCCGCCGCTGCGGCGATCTGGCCCGCCTCGGTGCCCGAAAGGTGAATGCCGGGGGGACGATTCGCCGGGTCGTGGGTCCAGGAGGCCTCCGCCATCAGGACGTCGGCGCCCTGCGCGAGTTCGTGGACCTGGGGGCACAGTGCGGTGTCGCCGGTGTAGACGAAGGTGCGTCCGCTCGCGGTGACGATCCGCAGGCCGTAGGACTCCGGAGGGTGGAACATCCGGCGCGCGGTCACGGTGTGGCCGGGGCCGAACGTGATCGGCTCGCCTTCCTTCCAGGGCCGCATGTCGATCACGTCGGACCAGTCGTCGCATTCTCCGCCGACCTCGGCGGAGGCGTTGCCGATGCGCACCGAGGTGTCCGACGGGCCGCGCACGATCGCCTTCCCCTCCGGCGGAGTGGGGTGGTAACGACGCCACACCAGCAAACCGGGCAGGTCCAGGCAGTGGTCGGCGTGCAGATGGGTCAGGAAGATGTCGACCTCACCGGGATCGGCGTGACGCTGCAACGCGCCGAGCACTCCCGGGCCGAAATCGATGACCGTCGGCCGCATGTCCGGGCCGGTCAGCAGGTAACCCGACGCAGGAGAGTCCGGGCCGGACACACTGCCCGAGCACCCGAGGACGGTAAGGCGCATTCCCCCATGCTGCCACGCGGATTTCTCACTCAAGAAAGGATCCCCCACATTCTCCGGCGGGCCGCGCGCTCACCGCGGCGCCGCGCCGATTCCGGCTCGGGCTCCGCGGCGGCTTCGTCGTGCATCTCCAGAGAGTACCCAGCCGGCCAGCAATCCACTCAACGCGCCGAATAGATGCCCCTGCCAAGAGATTCCGGGCTGTCCGGGCAGCACACCCCACAGCAGCGACCCGTAGAGGACGAGCACAACGAGACCGAGCACGATCTGCCCTACGTTGCGGGCGAACCAGCCGCGGGAGATGAGGAAGGTCAACCAGCCGAATACCAGCGAGGACGCGCCGAGATGCACACTGCCGGTGGCTCCGGTGAGCCAGACGCCCATGCCCGCCACCAGCCAGATGATCGCTGTCGCGGCCAGCCCGCGCCCGAGGCCCGCCAGCAACACGAGGAAGCCGAGCACCAGCACCGGAAGCGTGTTGCCGATCAGGTGCGCCCAGCCATGGTGCAGCAACGGGGCGAACAGGACGCCGGTCAGCCCGTCGGCACGGCGCGGCTCGATACCCGCGGAGTCGAGCCGCCCACCGAGGGCGGTATCGACGCCCTCGATCCCGTAGAGGACCCCCACGAATCCCGCGATCAGCACCCCGGCCCGCAGCCACAACTGCTTGATCGCGCCGATGCCGCCGGTCGGCGGCACGGGCTCACCCGGTCGCGCGCGGATCGCCGCGATCCGATCCGGGTCGAACGACGCCCCGAGTCCCGCGCCGGCCATGGCCACCTCCTCGCCGTGGCGGGGACGTGGCCCCGCCACATCGAGGGTACCGGGGGAATCAGGCCCAGAGCTGGCCGTCGAGCCGCTCTTCCGCCTCTTCGAGCGTGCCGTCGTACGCCCCGGTCGACAGGTACTTCCACCCGCCGTCGGCGACCACGAACGCGATGTCGGCGCGGGCCCCCGCCTTCGCCGCCTTACGGGCGACGCCGAGCGCGGCGTGCAGGATGGCGCCGGTGGAGATCCCGGCGAAGATGCCTTCTTCGAGCACCAACTCGCGGGTGCGTTTCACCGCGTCGTACGGGCCGACCGAGAAACGGCTGGTCAGCACGCTCTCGTCGTACAACTCCGGAATGAACCCCTCATCGATGTTGCGCAGGCCGTAGACCAGTTCGCCGTAACGCGGCTCGGCGGCCACGATCTCGATGCCGGGCACCTTTTCTCGCAGGAAACGGCCGGTCCCCATCAGCGTGCCCGTGGTGCCGAGACCCGCGACGAAGTGGGTGATCTCGGGCAGATCGGCCAGGATCTCCGGGCCGGTCGTCTCGTAGTGCGCCGAGGCGTTGGCCGGATTGCCGTACTGGTAGAGCATCACCCAGTCCGGGTTCTCCGCCGCGATCTGCTTGGCCAGTGCCACGGCCTGGTTGGAGCCGCCCGCCGCGGGGGAATCGATGATCCGCGCCCCGAACATGGTGAGCAGCTGGCGCCGCTCCACCGAGGTGTTCTCCGGCATCACACAGATCAGCTGGTAGCCCTTGAGCTTCGCGGCCATGGCCAGCGAAATGCCGGTGTTGCCGCTGGTGGGCTCCAGAATCGTGCACCCGGGCCGCAGCAGGCCGTCGGCCTCGGCCTGCTCGATCATCCGCAGAGCGGGCCGATCCTTGATCGAGCCGGTGGGGTTGCGATCCTCCAGCTTGGCCCACAGCCGCACGTGGTTGTCACCGTCCCATCGGGGAGACAGTGTGCGCAGGCCGACCAGCGGCGTGTTGCCGAGGGTCGCGATCAGCGATTCGTAACGCGCCACGGGACGGGTCAGCCTCCGGCCACGGCGGGCAGGATCGTGACGCTGGCGTCCTGCGGCACCTCGGCCGCGAGGCCACCGGCGAAGCGCACGTCCTCGTCGTCGACGTAGATGTTGACGTAGCGGTTGAGCTTGCCGTCCTTGAGCAGGCGCTCGGCGAGCCCGGGGTGGTTGGCCTCGAGATCGTCGATGAGCGCCGACAGCGTGGCGCCCTCGGCCCGCACGCGCTTCTCACCTCCGGTGAGGCCGCGCATGATGGTCGGAATGGACACGGTTACCGGCATGGGTACTCCTCGGTTTCGCGAACAGTCATCGGTCTAGTTCTCGTACGCGTCGACGATCCGCACCGGTTCCTCGGTGACCTCGCCGTCGACGATCCGGTAACTGCGCAGCTCGTGCCGCTCGGGGTCGCGGGTGGAGATCAGCACGTAGTGCGCGAACGGCTCGGAGGCGTAGGACACGTCGGTCCGGCTCGGATAGGCCTCGGTGGCGGTGTGCGAGTGGTAGATGACCACCGGCGTCTCGTCGGCGTCGTCCATCGCGCGCCACACCTTCAACTGCTCGCCGGAGTCGAAGCGGTAGAACGTGGGCGAACGCTCGGCGTTGACCATGGCGATGAAGCGCTCGGGACGATCCGAACCCTCCGGCCCCGCGATCACCCCGCAGGCCTCATCCGGGTGATCGGCGCGCGCGTGCGCCACCATCGCCTCCACGAGGTCGGCCCTGATCACCAGCACGAGTCGCACACCTTTCCACAACGCCGACCCATCGCAGTCGACAACGAGCCAGGATATTCGGGTATTCCCCCGGCGACGTCGCCCGGTCCCCGGTTCGAGGCATCGCCTGTTCAGACCCCTAACAGGTCACGGTAGGCCGGAATGCCCGCCACCGAACGCGCCGAGCGGATCGCGTCGACGACGGCGCGTTCGACGCAGACCGCGGCGGCCGTGCAGATCTCGTCCAGGACGAGCAGATCGGCGGGGAAAGCGGGCGGCAGCGGCAGATCCGTACTTTCCTCCGCGGTCCCGGTGGCGATCGCGAAGAGGGTGTCGCCGTCCAGCGGCGAGTGCGCCGGACGGATCGCCCTGGCCAGCCCGTCGTGCGCGGTGGCCGCGACCCGCTTGCAGCCCGCCGGATCGAGCGGGGCGTCCGTGGCCACGACGCCGATCGTGGTGTTGAGCACGGTTCCTTTCACCGGCAGCGCGTTTGCCGCCGCCAATTGCTCCGCGCTCGGTGGCCGCAGTTGGAAGAAGTCGGGCCCGTCGGTGCCGCACCCCCACGGCAACCCGGTACGCGGGTCGAACACCGAGCCGACGGGATTCGCCACGATCAGCGCGGCGACGGTGATTCCCGCGGCGGCGCCTTCGCCCAGCGCGACACTCGCGGTGCCCACCCCGCCTTTGATCGATCCCGCGCGCGCCCCGACGCCCGCGCCGACCGAACCCCGGGCGAAGTCGATGTCCGCCGCCGCCGCGGCCCGATAGCCGAATTCCGCGGTCGGGCGAATGTCCCACGCGCCGACCGGAAGATCGAAGATCACCGCGCCGGGGACGATCGGCACCACCCGGCTCGGGTCGCTCGGGTCCATCACGATGCCCGCGCCGTTCTCCTCCAGCCAGCGCATCACCCCGTCGGCCGCGGCGAGGCCGAAAGCGCTGCCGCCGGTGAGCAGGATCGCGTCGATCTGGCGAACGGTGTTCATCGGATCGAGCAGATCGGTCTCGCGGGTACCCGGGCCGCCGCCGCGCACGTCGACCGCCGCCACCGCACCGCCCGGCACCCGCACGACCGTGCAGCCCGTCGCCGCGCCGGAGCCGAGCGTCGCGTCCCGGTCGAGGACGTGGTGGTGCCCGACCAGCACTCCGGGCACGTCGGTGATCGAATTACGTTCTCCCGGTGCGGCGTTGCCCATCTCTACTCCTCACGGCGCGGGACTTCCGGTCGCCTCGCGCCGATCTTCGCAGCACAGCCGGTCAGGGAGCCAGCGCTTGCAGCAGCGAGTCCTGCATCCAGGTCAGCCAGTGGTACACGTCCAGGTGCGGAGCGCGCGGATCGTCGGGGTCGAGATGGTCGGGCGTGTCGGCGTCGATGTCCAGCACCGTGCCGAGCGCCAGCCGGACGTCGGTGAGCGCGGTCAACCACGCGTCGGCCTGCTCGGGGGTGAGGACGATCTTGCCGCCCGCGCTCGGCACGGTGTCGAGCACGACCGACCCGGCCGCCAGCTTGGCGTCGATGATGTCGGGCTCGTGCAATCCGCGCAGAGCGCTGTTGAGATCAGCGCGTTCGGCATCCGGCGAGCCGGGCTCGCTGCGATGGAAGTCGGGGAGGAGTCTGCGCAGCCGCGGATCCTCCGGCGGGATGGTGTTGCCGGATCGCAGTCCGGTGAGGGCGGCCAAGTCGTCGTCGGGCGCGGACTCGGCGCGCTCGTTCAGCAGCCCGGAGACCGCACCGACCAGCGACCGAAGCACATCGGCCTCACGTGCGTCCATCTCGGATCGCAGTTTGAGACCGCTCAGCGAGTTCTTCCTGCTCCACTTGCGCACGGCGTCAGGGTAGTCGTCCAGCTCAGTCATCCCGTTGCATGGTGGCCCAGAGCCCCGCGGCGTGCAGCCGCTGGACATCGTGCTCCATCTTGTCCCGCGAACCGGACGAGACCACCGCCTTGCCCTCGTTGTGGACCTTCAGCATCAGTTCGGTCGCCTTCGCTTTGCTGTAGCCGAACAGCTTCTGGAAGATGTAGGTCACATAGTGCATGAGATTGACCGGGTCGTCCCAGACGACGGTCACCCAGGGGCGGTCCTCCGCCTCCAGGATCTCGGTGTATTCGACCGCTTCGGGTGTCGCCTGTGCCGCCGACAATGTCGCGTTCGCGGCGTCCACAACGACGTCACCCCGGACGGTGTTGCACAAGGCCATACGGTCAAGGGTACGACTCGACCCCGGATAAACAACACCCACGCAGCCCCGATTCGCGTTTCCACCGGTTCACCGAGCCGATGCCGGACACCGTGAGCCGACCGTTCTGTCTACAGTGACAGCGTGGACCTGCGTGACGGCGTCGCCAGCACGGCGCTGCTGACCGACCAGTACGAACTGACCATGCTCGCCGCGGCGCTCGCCGATGGTTCAGCGCATCGGCAGTGCACCTTCGAGGTGTTTGCTAGACGTTTGCCAAACGGTCGTCGCTACGGCGTCGTCGGGGGTACCGGCCGGGTGCTCGACGCGCTGCGGCAGTTCCGCTTCGGCGAGGCGGAGCTGGCCGTGGCCGCCTCGTTCTCCGACCGGCGCACGCTCGACTGGCTGCGCGACTACCGGTTCACCGGCGATATCGACGGCTACGCCGAGGGCGAGCTGTACTTCCCCGGCTCCCCGATCCTGTCGGTGCGCGGCAGCTTCGCCGAATGCGTCGTCCTGGAGACGCTGATCCTGGCGATTCTCAATCACGACAGCGCGATCGCGGCCGCGGGCGCGCGGATGGTCAGCGCCGCGGGCGGCCGCAGGATGATCGAAATGGGTTCGCGGCGCGCCCACGAGCTGGCCGCCCCGGACTGCGCACGCGCCGCGTATCTGGCCGGTTTCGACGCCACCTCCAACCTGGAGGCGGTGCGTCGCTACGGGATTCCGGGCGCGGGCACCAGCGCGCACGCGTTCGTCCTGCTGCACAGCGGCCCCGACGGGGCGCACGAGGCCGAAGCGTTCCGCAGCCAGGTGCGGACGCTCGGGGTCGGGACGACGCTGCTGGTGGACACCTTCGACATCACACGGGGCGTCGCGACCGCCATCGAGGTCGCGGGCACCGAACTGGGCGGCGTGCGGATCGACTCCGGCGATCTCGGCGTCCTGGCCAGGCAGGTGCGCGACCAGCTGGACGCGCTCGGTGCCAGCAAGACCCGCATCGTGGTCTCCGGCGACCTCGACGAGTACGCCATCGCCGCGCTGCGCGCCGAGCCGGTCGACGTCTACGGCGTCGGCACCGCGCTGGTCACCGGCTCCGGCGCGCCGACCGCGGGCATGGTCTACAAGCTGGTCGAGGTCGAAGGGGTGCCGGTCGCCAAGCGCAGCAGTCACAAACAATCCCGCGGTGGCACCAAGAACGTGATCCGCCTGGCCCGCGACACCGGAACGATCGTCGAGGAGATCGTCTACCCGGCGGCCGGACCGGTGCCGCCCGCGAACGGCTTCGAAGCCAGGCAGCCGCTCGTCCCGCTGGTGCGCGGCGGTGAGCAGCTCGAGAGCCTGCCCACCCTCGCCGAGAGCCGGGATCTGGTCGCGCGGGGCCTGATCAGCCTGCCGTGGGAGGGCCTCAAGCTCTCGGCGGGTGAGCCCGCCGTGGTGACCACCTTCGCCTGAGGCCGTGCGCCCGCGCGGGTCGACGCGGGAGACCGGAAGAGAGCAAGAATTCCCGCGAGTCGGGCGAACGAGCGTGCGACCGAGCGGCAGAATCTGAAACAGTCATTCAGCACACCGCGGGAGGTCACCATGACCCGGGCACTGATCATCGTCGACGTCCAGAACGATTTCTGCGAGGGCGGTTCCCTCGCGGTCACCGGCGGAGCCGCCGTGGCGGCCCGGATCAGCGAGTACCTCACGGCGGCGAAGTACGGCGCGATCGTCGCGACCCGGGACTATCACGTCGATCCCGGCGCGCACTTCTCCGACGCGCCCGACTACATCGACACCTGGCCGCCGCACTGCCTGGTCGGCACACCGGGCGCCGATTTCCACCCGGCGCTGGCCACCGAGGACGTCCAGGCGATCTTCTCCAAGGGCGAGTACTCGGCGGCCTACTCCGGGTTCGAGGGAACGACCGAGGACGGCACCGGGCTGGCCGACTGGCTGCGCGAGCGCGGCGTCGACGCGGTCGACGTGGTCGGCATCGCGACCGACCACTGCGTGCGCGCCACCGCGCTGGACGCGCGCATCGAGGGTTTCGACACCCGGGTCCTGCTCGACCTCACCGCGGGTGTCGCCCCCGATACGGTCGCCGCCGCGCTGGACCGCATGCGCGGGGCGGGCGTCGACCTGGAGGGGAGCGTCAACCGGTAGACCGCCCGGTCTCGGCGACCGTCCTGCCCTGTCGGAGGCGACGAGTAGGCTGCTCGCGTGCCCGAACTCCCGCCCGTTTCCGATCTTTTGGCCACCGCAGTGCAGGCGCTCGGCGGCAAGGAGCGCGCCGGGCAGACGACGATGGCCGCCGCGGTCGACCACGCGATCGACACCAAGGAACACCTCGCGGTGCAGGCCGGGACGGGCACCGGCAAGTCGCTGGCGTATCTGGTGCCGAGCCTGCGCCACGCCGTGCGCACCGGCCGCACCGTGGTGGTCTCCACCGCGACGATCGCGCTGCAACGGCAGCTGGTCGACCGCGATCTCCCCCGGCTGGCCGACGCGCTGAGCGCGCCGCTGGGGCGCACGCCGAAGTTCGCGATCCTCAAGGGGCGCAACAACTATCTGTGCTTGAACAAGATCAACAGCGCGATCCCCGACGAGCCCGCCGAGGCGGAGCTGTTCGACGCGTTCGCGATCTCCCGCCTCGGCCGCGAAGTGCAAAGGCTCAACGAGTGGACCTCCGACACGGAGACCGGTGACCGCGACGAACTCGCCCCCGGGGTGAGCGATCGCGCCTGGCGGCAGGTCAGCGTGTCGTCGCGGGAATGCCTCGGCAAGTCGCGCTGCTCCTTCGGCCAGGATTGCTTCGCCGAGCGGGCCAGGACCGAATCGGCGCAGGCCGATGTGGTGGTGACCAACCACGCGCTGCTGGCCATCGACGCGATCAGCGGCATCCAGGTGCTGCCCGAGCACGACGTGGTGGTCATCGACGAGGCGCACGAGCTGGTCGACCGGGTCACCGGCGTGGCCACCGCCGAACTGGCCTCCGCCGCGATCAGCGCGGCGGCCCGGCGCTGCGCCAAGCTCATCGATGAGCAGGAGGTGGACCGCCTGGAGGGCGCCGCAGAGGCCTGGCACACCGTGCTGGACGAGCTGCCCGCCGCCCGGTGGGACACCCTGCCCGACGGCGTCGCCCCGGTGCTGGCCCTGATCCGCGATGCCGCCTGGAACGCGCGCACCGCGCTCGCGCCACCGGGCAGCACCACCGCGCAGGGCGATCCGGAGACCTCCGCGGCCCGCACCATGGCAGTGGCCGCGCTGGACGAGGTGCACGACAGCGCGGTCCGCGCGCTGACGGCGTTCGACGAGCCCGATCCCGCCGCGCGCCGGGACGTCATCTGGCTGGCCGCCGACGAGATCCGCGGCGTGGTGCGCCGTTCGCTGCGGATGGCGCCGCTGTCGGTGGGCGGGCTGCTGCGCAGCAGGCTGTTCGGCACCGCGACCGTCGTGCTGACCTCCGCCACATTGCAGATCGGCGGTTCCTTCGACGGCCTGGCGGTGACCTGGGGCCTGCCCGCGCAGTCGGGCAATCGCGCCGATCCGGCCACCGCCAACGGGGCCCAGCCGCCATCGGATGCCGAGACCGTGCGCTGGAGCTCGCTCGATGTCGGCTCACCGTTCGACCACGCCAAGTCCGGCATCCTCTACGTCGCCAAGCACCTGCCCGCGCCGGGCCGCGACGGGCTCGCACCGGCCTACCTGGACGAGATCGAGCGGCTCATCACCGCGGCGGGCGGGCGCACCCTCGGCTTGTTCTCCTCGATGCGCGCCGCCCGCGCGGCCACCGACGCGCTGCGCCCGCGGTTGCAGACCCCGGTGTTGTGCCAGGGCGACGACTCGACGGGTGCGTTGGTCCGCAAATTCGCCGACGACCCGGAGACTTCGCTGTTCGGCACGCTGTCGCTGTGGCAGGGCGTCGACGTGCCCGGACCGTCGCTGAGCCTGGTGATCCTCGACCGCATCCCCTTCCCCCGGCCGGACGATCCGCTGCTGGCGGCCCGGCAGCGCGCCGTGGAGATGCGGGGCGGAAACGGGTTCATGACGGTAGCCGCCAGCCACGCGGCTCTGCTGCTCGCGCAGGGCACCGGACGCCTGCTGCGCAGCGTCGACGATCGCGGCGTGGTCGCCATCCTCGATTCCCGCCTCGCCACCGCCCGCTATGGCGGCTACCTGCGCGCGTCGCTGCCGCCGTACTGGGAGACGGCCGACCCGGAGGTCGTGGTCAAGGCCTTGCGCCGGCTGGCCGCCGCGGCGACGGTGTGATATCGGCCGGTCTCTGCACGCGGCGCGGGGACATCACCGAATCCCGTTCCGGCAGCGGCGTTTCAGCGCACGGCCACCGCGTCGACCTCGAACAGCATGCCCGGCAACGCGAGCGCCGCGACTCCGGTCAGCGTCTGCGCGGGCGGGCGATCACCCCAGATCGCGGTGATCTTCTCGCCCAGCACCGCCAGCTTCTCCAGGTCGTGGCCGACGATGTGCGTCCGCAACTGCGCGACGTCGGCGTAGTCCACTCCCGCGGAGCGCAAGGCGATTCCGAGGTTGGCGAACGCGTTGTCCACCTGAACCGCGAAATCGGTGCTCGTGGTGTGCCCTTCGGCGTCCGAGTCGTACTGCCCGGCGATGAACACCAGCTCTCCGCGCGCCACCGCCACATGGCTGTAGCCGAATCCGGTCGGATCGTGCAGTTCACCGGGGTTGCTGATTTCCACGGCCATCGTTTCTCCTCGCTCGGTCGACAAGTGCTGCGACAACACAACGACGATCCGGCCGTCCGCGGTGTGACACGACAAACGCCGCGGCGCGGCGACCGAGGTCACCGCGCCGCTGATCCGGCTGTGCCGGAGATTCAGAGAGCCCACTTCAGGATCAGCGTGAGCGCGCCCGTCACGACCGCGAGAATCAGCGCGCCGACTCCCCACACGAATCCGTGGCGTCCCCACGGACGCCCGGCGTCCAACGAGAACTTACCGGGCCCGGTGAAGGGCAGCGCGGCACCGACCACCGCGAACAGCAGGCCCATTTCGTAACCGCCCAGCAGACCACCGGCCCAGGTGGCGTTGATCGCGTTGATCATCGTGCCCACCACGATCGCACCGGCCAGCGGCGTCAGCAGACCGAGCAGCAGGAGCAGGCCACCACCGATTTCGGACAGGCCCGCCAGGGTGCCGAACACCTTGCCCGGGTTGTATCCCATCTGCTCGAAGCCGTCGGCATTGGCCTGCAGGCCCGGGCCGCCCCACCAGCCGAAGAGTTTCTGCGCGCCGTGTGCCGCGAGCAAGCCGCCGAAGACGACCCGCACGATCAGCAGGCCGATGTCGGTGGCGACGCCATCCAGCTCGGTGCCGGTGCCGGTTCTGTCGAGTACGGATCTCATGGTCATGCTGGTCCTCATCCCTGTGCTGTCGTTCGGGCACGATCGTTAGCCCTGCGAATAAACGGACTACGGTCCGATTCTCGCACGAAGGAGCCAACCGACCGACCTTTCGGTGTATTCCACGTTCGGGTGGGAAGGACGGTTCAGCGCGCAAGCGAGCGGAGGGTTACTCCGCGAGGAAGAAGAAGTAGCCGAGGAACACCAGCATCAACGCCCACATCGCCGGGTGCACGTCCTTGATCCGGCCCTTGGCCGCCATGACCACCGGATACAGCAGCATGCCCATGGCAAGGCCGTTGGCGATGGAGTACGTCAGCGGCATCATCACGACGGTGACGAACGCGGGCACCGAGTACTCGAGACGGTTCCAGTCGATCTGGCCCAGCGCCCGGGCCATCAGGATGCCGACCACGATGAGCGCGGGCGCGGTCACCTCACCCGAGCCCGCGACCACCGCGAAGATCGGATAGCAGAACATCGCGACGAGGAACCAACCCGCGGTGGTGACGGCGGTCAGCCCGGTCCGGCCGCCCGCCGAGACGCCCGCGGTCGATTCCACATAGGCGGTCGTGGTCGAGGTGCCGATGACCGCGCCCGCCATGGTGCCCACCGAGTCCGCCGCCAGCGCGCTAGCGGCACGCGGCAGCTTGCCCTTCTCGTCCAGCAGGCCGGCCTGGTTCGCGACGCCGATCAGGGTGCCCGAGGCGTCGAAGAAGTCGACGAACAGCATGGTCAGCACCACCACGGCCATCTGACCGGTGAACGCGTCGGGCAGATGGACGATCGCCTGACCGAAGGTGTGCTCGAGGCCCTGTGGCGCGGCGAACACGCCCTTGGGCAGATCGACCAAGCCGCTCACGATGCCGACGATGGTGGTCAGCACGATGCCGTAGAGCACAGCGCCGTGCCACCCGCGCACCAGGAACACCACGGTCACCAGCAGTCCGAACAGCGCGAGCAGCGTGGTGCCTTTGGTGAAGTCGCCCAGCGTGACCAGCGTCGCCTCGCTGTTCACCACGATCCCGGCGTTCTTCAGGCCGAGGAAGGCCACGAACAACCCGATACCGGCGCCGACGGCCAGCTTCAGCTGCATCGGGATCGCGTTGAGGATGCGTTCGCGCACCTTGGTCACGGCGAGGACGAAGAAGATGACGCCGGACAGGAATGTTCCCGACAGCGCCACCTGCCACGGGATCCCCATCTCGAGCACCACCGTGTACGCGAAGAACGCGTTGAGTCCCATACCCGGTGCGAGCGCGATCGGATACCGGGCCCACAGCCCCATGACCACCGTGCCGAACACCGCCGCGACGGCGGTGGCGGTGAACACCGCCTGCATCGGGATGCCCTTGTCGCCCAGCGCGCCCTGGTCGCCGAGCACCGCTGGATTCACCGCGAGGACATACGACATGGCCAGGAACGTGACCGTGCCCGCCATGAGTTCGCGCTTGACGGTCGAGCCGTTCGAGCGGACGCCGAAGTAGCCGTCGAGGCGTCCTCGCGTCCGGTGCAGAACGTCGGTGACCATGGGTGACTCCAGTCGAGGAACGAATCGGGGCATGCCAAGGGCACGGTAACCGACGGTTCACTACCTGGGGCAACCCGCGGTGGCGCCATCGTGACCGGCGCCACCGGGACTAGGCGCTCGGCGCGGAGACCAACCCGAGTTCGGCGTCGGAGGCCAGCAGTTCGTTGTGCGGCAGCACGCGCACGGTGTAGCCGACCGCGCCGGACAGCGGCAGCGGAGTGTCGACGGTGAACAGCTCGGCGCCGGCGTCGGACCCCGTGTGCGTCATCGGGACCGTCGTGGTGTCGGAGAGGTCGTCGGTGGCCGACACCCGGCCGAGCACCGCCTGCACCACCACGTCGGGCACGCTCAATCCGCCGAGCTCGACCCGCGCGGTCAGCGACAGCCGCGCCCCGATGACCGGCGTGTCCGGCAGCCCCGCGCTGTCGACCTGGATCACCTTGACCGAGGGCCAGGCCGACTCGACCCGTTGCCGGTACTCGGCGACGGCCCGCGCGACGGCGAAATCGTCGGCCGTCGCCCGCTGATGAGCCGCGGCGGCGGGAGCGTAGTACTCCACGGCGTAGTCGCGCACCATCCGGGAAGCCAGGACCTTCGGTCCCAAGGTCTGCAAGGTGTGGCGAACCATCTCGACCCAGCGCACCGGCATCCCGGACGCGTCGCGCTCGTAGAAGCGCGGCGCCACCGCCCGCTCGAACAGGTCGTAGAGCGCGGCGGCCTCCAGATCGTCGCGGCGGTGCTCGTCCCGGACGCCCTCCGCGGTCGGAATGGACCATCCGTTCTCGCCGTCGAACATCTCGTCCCACCAGCCGTCCCGGATGGACAGATTGAGCCCGCCGTTCAGCGCGGATTTCATGCCGGAGGTGCCGCACGCCTCCAGCGGGCGCAGCGGGTTGTTCAGCCAGACGTCGCAACCCCAGTACAGGTAGCGGGCCATCGACATGTCGTAGTCCGGCAGGAAGACGATCCGGTGCCGCACCTCGGGATCGTCGGCGAAGCGGACCACCTGCTGGATGAGCGCCTTGCCGCCGTCATCGGCCGGGTGACTCTTGCCCGCGACGACCAGCTGCATCGGCCGCCGCGGGTCCAGCAGCAGGGCACGCAGCCGCTGCGGGTCGCGCAGCATGAGAGTGAGGCGCTTGTAGGTCGGCACCCGGCGGGCGAATCCGACGGTGAGCACATTCGGGTCGAAGACTCCGTTCACCCAGCCGAGTTCGGCCTCCGCGGCGCCGCGCTCCAACCAGGACGCGCGCACCCTGCGGCGCACCTCGTCGACGAGGATGCCGCGCAGGGTGTTACGGGTGGACCACAGCTCGGTGAGATCGACGTCGCGCAGCCGTTCCCAGCCGCGCCCCTCCTCGAGCAGTTCCGCGCCGATGTGCTCGCGCGCCTTGTCCACCCATTCGCGCGCGGCCCACGTGGTGGCGTGCACGCCGTTGGTGACCGAACCGATCGGCACCTCCGCCGGGTCGAAACCCGGCCACAGCGAGGCGAACATCGACCGGCTCACCGCGCCGTGCAGCTTCGAGACACCGTTGGCGCGCTGCGCCAGTCGCAGACCCATGTGCGCCATATTGAAGACGGAGGGGTCGGCTTCCCGGCCGAGCGCCACGATGCGGTCCACCGAAAGACCGGGCAGCAGGGCGGATTCGGATTCTCCGTGCGCACCGCCGAAGTAGCGCCGCACCATCGGCATAGGGAACCGATCGATGCCCGCCGGGACCGGCGTATGCGTCGTGAACACCGTGCCCGCCCGCACGGCGGCGAGTGCGGAATCGAAATCCTGCCCCGCCGCGACGAATTCGCGGATGCGCTCCACACCGAGGAAACCGGCGTGGCCTTCGTTCATGTGGAACACGTCGGGATCGGGCAGGCCCGCGGACGCGGTGTACGCGCGCACCGCCCGGACACCGCCGATGCCCGCGAGGATCTCCTGGCGGATGCGATGCTCCTGATCGCCGCCGTAGAGCCGGTCGGTGACCGCGCGCAACTCCGGGTCGTTCTCGGCGATGTCGGAGTCCAGCAGCAACAGCGGAACCCGGCCCACCTGGGCGATCCACACCCGCGCACGCAGCACCCTGCGGTCGGGCATCGCCACGTGGATGAGCACCGGCGAGCCGTCGGAGGTGAGCGCCCGCAACGGCAAGCCCTGCGGGTCCAGCGCCGGATAGTGCTCGGCCTGCCAGCCGTCGGTCGTCAGCGACTGCCGGAAGTAGCCCGAGCGGTACAGCAATCCCACCCCGATCAGCGGCAGGCCGAGGTCGGAGGCGCCCTTCAAATGGTCGCCCGCCAGGATGCCGAGGCCGCCCGAGTAGTTCGGCAGCACCTCGGTGACGCCGAACTCCATCGAGAAGTAGGCGATGCCCCGCACCCCCTCCTCCCCCGTTCGGCGCTGGAACCAGCCCGGCGCCGCCAGATAATCGCGCAGCTCCGCCGCCGCGGCGTCGACACGCGCGACATAGCCGGCATCGGCGGCCAGCTCGTCCAGCCGCGCCGCGGGCACCTCGCCCAGCATCCGGACCGGGTCGTGTCCCATCTCCTGCCAGCGCCGTGGGTCGAGCGCGGCGAACAGGTCCTGCGTCGGTGGATGCCACGACCAGCGCAGATTCGTGGCGAGCTCACCAAGGGCAGCCAGGCGCTCGGGCAGATGGGCACGGACGGTGAAACGACGCAATGCCTTCATTCGGTAGAAACTACACGGCGCCCGGAGCGGCCGCGCCGCGTGACCACGCCCCGGAAAACCTTTCGACCAGCATGTTTCCCGGTCGGGCATGGACGAGATCAGCCCACCCGATCGTGCGTAACGCGCTCTACCGTCACAGAACGGCCACACGACGCGCACCGGCGCGCCCCCTCCCGCTACCCGATCGAGACCCGCGCTCGCTTGTGAACCCGAGAACGCCGGGCAAACCCACAAGCTGTGCGGACCAACCGGCCGCACCAACCGAAATCAGTACGGGAGTGATCGAGATGTGGATGACAGCACACCCAAATCGCGCCCGCGATCGGCGCTGGTCGCGCACTGGAGCAGCGCTCACGGGGTTCGGAGCTCTCGCGGCGGCATTCGTTCTCGTCGCGCCCACCGCCGGGGCGGCGGTCACGACGGCAACGGCGAGCCCGGCCCAAGGAATGACTTTCGGTTTCGGGAACTACGGGACCAACTGCCAGTACCGGGTGACGGCAACGGTGGACAACATTCCGTCGTCCGAGCCCGTCCAATTCACCGACAACGCCGCGGGCTCGTTCTCCCCGAATCCCGCACCCGTGGTCGGCAACCAGGCGACCACCGTCTGGATGCCCGACGCGACCGGGCAACACACGATCTCCGCGGTGCAGGGCACCGGTCCCGCTTGGACCTCGCCGGTGATGACGGTGGGCAACGGCATGAACCTCGGCTTCGCCTGCATGGTCATGCCGTAAGCGCGACTCCCGGCAGTCAGGTGAGCGCCCGGGTGGCCACCAGAGCGGTGCTCTCCGGCCGCGGCCACCCGGGCACCTCGCATTGCCGGCAGTACGCGCACGCGCGGAAAATACGTGGCCCGACGGAAGCCGAGGTGACAGCATCGGCTGATGCCGCACTGGGTCGACGTTCTTCCGCAATTCCTGACGGCCTGCCTGCTCATCGCCGCGCTGCCGGGCCCGGCGACCGCGTTGTTCCTCCAGCGCGCGGTGCGTGACGGTCGCGCCGCGGGCCTGGCGGCGGTGGCCGGAAACGAGATCGGCGTGCTCGGCTGGACGCTGGCGGGTGGGGCGGGGCTGTCGGTCCTGCTGGTCGCGAACCGAGCCGTGAACGCGACGGTGCACGTGGTCGGCGCGCTCGTGCTGATCTGGCTCGGCGTGCAGGCGTGGCGGGGTGCGCGCGGTGGCGACGAGTTCGGCAGTGCGATGACGAAGATGCTCCCCGCTGGTCGCACACCCGCCGCCGCCTTCCGCGCCTCGCTGGTGTCGATCGCGGCCAATCCCAAGGCGGCCGTCTTCGGATTGACGATCCTTCCGCAATTCCTTCCGTCCGACGGTCCGGTGCTGCCGACCGTGGTGATCCTGGCGCTGATCCAGTTGGTGCTCGACACCGCGTGGTGCGTCGGCGTGGTCCTGGCCGCCGACCGCGCGGGCGCGTGGCTGCGCCGCACCGGGATCCGGCAGCGGGTCGAACGCGCGCTCGGCGCGGTCCTGGTCGCGCTCGGCCTCGGCCTCGCCGCCGACGCGCGCTGACCGGAACAGCACAGTAGCTGCGCCGACGGCACTCGCCGGATCGAGCACACAACCCACCGGAATGCGGAGTTGCGGCAGGCAACGCTCCCGGCTCGACCGCCGGGGTCGCTTCGACAGCCGCGCGCCGAGCCGATGCGGATTCAGCAGCCGCGACCTCGGCGGGGGCGGGCGGGAAACCTCGCCGATCCCGTCCAGAGGGCCGGTAACCGGTAGGTTGGTCCCGTGACCGGCCGCATCGCTATCGATGACACTGCACCGTCCATCCCAGGCGGCCGGCCCGCCAAGGCGGTGGTCGGCGAAGTATTCCCGGTGCGCACCGTGGTGTGGCGAGAAGGGCACGACGCCGTCGCCGCCACGCTCGTCGTCCGCGGCCCCGGCGCCTCGCGGCCCTCCCGCATCCGCATGACGCCGGACTACGAGCCCGACGTCTTCAACGCGACCTTCACCCCCAACACTCCTGGCGTGTGGACCTACCGGATCGAAGGCTGGAGCGATCCGATCGCGACCTGGCGCTCGGCGATCGAGGAGAAGCTGGCGGTCGGGCAGAGCGCCGCCGATCTGGCCAACGACCTCGAATTGGGTGCCCGCCTGTTCGATCGCGCTGCCCAGGCCGTACCCAAGAAGCAGTTCCAGCGCTTACGCGCGGTCGCGGCGGCGCTGCGCGGCGACGACCAACTGCCCGCGCGGGTGGCGCCGGCCTTCACCGAGGAGGTCGCCGAGATCCTGCGCGCCACGCCGCTGCGCGACCTGGTCACCCGGGGGCCGCAGCACATCGTCCAGGTCGAGCGGCACCGCGCGCTCTATGGCTCCTGGTACGAGTTCTTCCCACGCTCGACCGGCGGCCGCGATGCCAGCGGCAAACCCGTGCACGGCACCTTCGCCACCGCGGCGAGGGAGCTTCCGCGTATCGCGGCCATGGGTTTCGACGTGGTGTACCTGCCACCCATCCACCCCATCGGCGAAATCAACCGCAAGGGACGCAACAACGCGCTCACCGCCGAGCCGGGTGACGTCGGCTCGCCGTGGGCCATCGGCTCGAAGCACGGCGGTCACGATGCCGTGCATCCGGATCTGGGCACCGAAGACGATTTCGCCGAATTCGTCGCGGCGGCCCGCGAACTCGGCCTCGAGGTGGCGCTCGACCTCGCCTTGCAGTGCGCGCCCGATCATCCCTGGGTGCAGGCGCACCCGGAGTGGTTCACCACGCTGCCCGACGGAACCATCGCCTACGCGGAGAACCCGCCGAAGAAGTACCAGGACATCTACCCGGTCAATTTCGACAACGATCCCGACGGCCTCTACGCCGAGGTGCTGCGGGTGGTCCGGCACTGGATCGACCTGGGCGTCAAGATCTTCCGCGTGGACAACCCGCACACCAAGCCCGCCGATTTCTGGGAGTGGCTGATCGGCAACGTGTGGCGCACCGATCCGGACGTCATCTTCCTGTCCGAGGCGTTCACCCGCCCCGCCAGGCTCTACGGACTCGCCCGGCGCGGGTTCAGCCAGTCCTACACGTATTTCACCTGGCGGGTGGCCAAGTGGGAACTCACCGAGTTCGGCAACGAATTGGCCGCGAAGGCCGACGAGGCCCGTCCGAACCTCTTCGTCAACACTCCGGACATCCTGCACGAGAGCCTCCAGCACGGCGGACCGGGGATGTTCGCCATCCGCGCCGTCCTGGCCGCCACCCTCGCCCCCACCTGGGGCGTCTACTCCGGCTTCGAACTGTTCGAGCATCAGGCGGTGCGCCCCGACAGCGAGGAGTACCTCGACTCGGAGAAGTACGAACTGCGCCCGCGCCCCTTCGCCGAGGCGCTCGCGCGCGGAGAATCGCTGGAGCCGTGGCTCACCCGGCTCAACGAGATCCGCCGGGCGCACCCCGCCTTGCAACAGCTGCGCTGCCTGCATTTCCATCACGTGGACAACGACGCGCTGCTCGCCTACTCCAAGATCGACCCCGTCGGCGGCGACGCGGTGCTGGTCGTGGTGAATCTCAACCCGTACGGCGCCGAGTGGGGCATGCTCTCGCTCGATCTGCCCGCGATCGGCCGCGAGTGGCACGACCATCCGGTGGTGTACGACGAGGTCAGCGGCGAGGAATACCACTGGGCCCAGACCAATTACGTGCGGTTGGACCCCGCGCATACCGTCGCGCACATCATCGCGCTGCCTCCGGTATCCCAGCAGGCTCGCACCGAGCTGGCCTACCGCAGGACCCTGCGATGAAACGCCGCGATCTCATGCTGCTCGCGGCGGGCACCCATCCCGACCCGCACACCGTGCTCGGCGCGCATACCCATCCCGACGGCACGGCGGTGCGGGTGCTGCGCCCGCACGCCCAGACCGTGTCGGTGCGGGTCGGCGGCGTCGATCACGCGCTGAAGTCCCTGGATCACGGCATATTCGCCGCGGTGCTGCCGTACCCGGAGATCATGGACTATCGCGTAGTGACGACCTATCCCGGCGGCCAGACGATCATCAGCGCCGACGGCTACCGTTTCCTGCCCACGCTCGGCGAACTCGACCTGCATCTGATCGGCGAAGGACGTCACGAACACCTGTGGGAGGTACTCGGCGCGCACCCGCGCCGCTACACCACCCTCGACGGTGAGGTCACGGGCACGTCGTTCGCGGTGTGGGCGCCGAACGCGCGCGGCGTCACCGTGTTCGGCGACTTCGACGGCTGGAGCGGCAACACCGCGCCGATGCGCGCGCTGGGCTCCTCCGGTATCTGGGAAGTCTTCGTCCCGGGTGTCGAGCCGGGCACCAAGTACAAATACCGCGTGCACGGCGCCGACGGACGGACCGTCGATCACGCCGACCCGCTCGCCTTCGCCACCGAACACCCTCCGGCGACCGCGTCGGTGGTCACCGAAAGCCACCACGCCTGGCACGACCGCGCATGGCTCGAGCGGCGCGCCGCCACCGACCCGACCCGCGCCCCGATGAGCGTCTACGAGGTGCATCTCGGTTCGTGGCGACCGGGCCTCGGTTACCGCGAACTGGCCGAGCAGCTCGCCGACTACGTGCGAGCGACCGGATACACCCATATCGAGTTGCTCCCCATCGCCGAGCATCCATTCGGCGGCTCCTGGGGATATCAGGTCACCTCCTACTACGCGCCCACGGCGCGTTTCGGCTCCCCCGACGATTTCCGCGCGTTCGTCGATCGCATGCACGCGGCGGATATCGGCGTCCTGCTGGACTGGGTACCGGCGCACTTCCCGCGCGACGAATGGGCGCTGGCCCGCTTCGACGGCACACCGCTCTACGAGCACGCCGACCCGCGCCGGGGTGAGCAACTCGACTGGGGCACCTACGTGTTCGATTTCGGCAGACACGAGGTGCGCAACTTCCTCATCGCCAACGCGCGCTACTGGATCGAGGAATTCCACATCGACGGCCTGCGCGTCGACGCGGTCGCCTCCATGCTCTACCTCGACTACTCCCGCGCCGAAGGCCAGTGGGAGCCCAACGTGCACGGCGGCCGGGAGAACCTGGAGGCCGTCGACTTCCTGCAGGACCTCAACGAAACCCTGCATCGGCACCACCCCGGCGTCGTCACGATCGCCGAGGAGTCCACCACCTGGCCCGGCGTCACCCGCGGGACCGACGTCGGCGGTCTCGGTTTCACCATGAAATGGAACATGGGCTGGATGCACGACACCCTCGGGTTCCTCGGCCGCGACCCGGTGCACCGCTCCTGGCACCACAACGAGATCACCTTCTCGCTGGTCTACGCCTGGAGCGAGAACTACGTGCTGCCGATCAGCCACGACGAGGTCGTGCACGGCAAAGGCACACTCTGGACCAGGATGCCCGGCGACGATTTCGCCAAGGCCGCGGGCGTGCGATCGCTGCTGGCCTATATGTGGGCCCACCCGGGTAAACAGCTGCTTTTCATGGGCCAGGACTTCGGCCAGGTCCAGGAATGGTCGCACGATCGCGGCCTGGACTGGCACGAACGGGACAACCCGCTGCACCAGGGCATCACCGCGCTGGTGTGCGACCTGAACGCGGTCTACCGCGCCCACCCCGCGCTGTGGAGCCAGGACACCGCCCCGGGCGGCTACGCCTGGATCGAGGCGAACGACCCGGCGAACAACGTGCTGGCGTTCCTGCGCTACGGCTCCGACGGCTCCGTGCTGGCCTGCGTCTACAACTTCTCCGGGGCGACGCACGACGCGTACCGGGTCGGCCTGCCGCACCGGGGCCGCTGGCTGGAGATCCTCAACACCGACGCGGAGAGCTACGGCGGCTCCGGCCTCGGCAACCTGGGCGAGGTACTGGCGACCGACGAGCCGTGGCACGACCGTCCCGCCTCGGCCGCCGTGACGCTCGCGCCGCACAGCGCGGTCTGGCTGCGTCCGGTCTAGGAACTCGAAGACCACTTCCAGCCCTGGCACCCCGTCCGGAGGCACCAGTTACGGCCGAGGGCGCGGCTCCGAGCCCGCCGACTGCGATGCTCGGTCGTGGCACGTGCGCGGCAGTCGCTCACTTCACCAGCGACGAATCGACCGACACCGCGTTCGCCCTACCGGACCGGCGTCGGCCGCAGGGCGCGCAGCGACGCCCGAATTGCGCCGCCGACCGGGATGAACATCCGCGTCGGCACTGCGCCGGGGAGGCGACGAACGGACTCGGGGGCAGACCCGCTCACCCCGTAATCGAGCACGTGAGTGCGCGGTTCGCGGCTGGGCCCCAGGGAGGGCAGCGAGCGGATCGCGCCGCCGATTCGGATCCGGCGCATCCGCCCCGCCCGCTCCGAGCGAACGACCTGCCCCAGCGCCCGCGACACGGGCCACCCGGCGGACTCAGTACAGCGCTGCGGCCAGCTTGCGGCGCGCGGCCACGACGAACGGCTCGGCCTGGTCGAACAGTTCGAACAGCTCGAGCAGGCGAGTCCGCGCCTTGGTGCGGTCGTCACCAGAGGTGCGCTTGACGACGGCGATCAACCGATCGAAAGCCGCCTCGGGCCGCTGCTGGAACAACTCGAGATCGGCGGCCTGGACCGCGGCGTCGACGTTCGACGGGTCGGCGTCGGCATCCGCGATGGCCGACTCCGGCAGTTCCTGTGCCCGGGCGAGGAAGCGCAGCTGGCGCAGCGCGCCCTTGGCCTCCTCGTTCGCGGGCTCGGCGTCGATGATCGCTTGGTAGGCGGCCTCCGCGCCGGCCAGGTCACCCTGCTCCAGCGCCGCCTCGGCCGCCGCGAAACGCGGGTCCTCGGCAGGCTCCTGCGGCTGCTCGCCACCTTCCAGCTTGCCCGCGACCGCGTCGACCACCGCGTTCAGCCACTGCCGTACCTGCGGCTCCGGTTGCGCGCCCTCGAAATCGGCCAGCGGCTGCCCGGCCGCGATCGCGATGACCGTCGGAATGCCCTGCACCCGCAGCGCCTGCGCGATCCGCATATTGGCCTCGGCTTCGACCGTGGCCAGGTCCCAGGTACCGCCGTCGGCGGCCACCAGATGCTCCAGCGTCCGCACCAGTTCGACGCTGCCCGGACTGCGCTGCGAATACAGCACGACCACCACGGGCACCTGCATGGAACGGCGCAGGACCTTGGTCTCGAAATCCGCCTCCGACACCGCGTGGTCGCCGCCTGCCGCACCGCCCGCGCTTGCCACGGGCTGCTTCAGGCTGGACAGATCGACCGCGCCGGACATGGCAGCGGCGACAGCGGGCGAAGGACGGCGTGCGGCTGGTCGATTCACGGCTTCCAGTTTGTCACGACGTGGCGGATGCGGGTGCCCCGGACTCGACCGAACCGGCGTTGCTCAGCTCACCCAACTGCCCCGAGCGCACCGCCCACACCTCGAACAGCACCGTGCAGAACGGCGGAATGCTCGACAGCAGCGCCAGAACGGTCGTCTTGGCACTCCAGCCCAGCTCGCGCGCGGCGACGATCGCGGTGATCACGAACAGCACGAACACGATGCCGTGCGTCATGCCGAACACCTTGACCGGCCACAGCACCGGCTCGGGGATCCGCTTGAACACCATCCCGATGATCAGCAGAAACCAGGAGATCGCCTCCAGCACCGCGACGAATCGAAACCGCTTGGCCACCGTGCTCAGGTCGAAGACATTGCCCATGCGCCCATTGTGCCGGATGCACTACACACTGTCGTAGTGAGTTGTGTCTAAATTGCTGTGTTCGATTTGCAGCGCCTGCGGCGCTGGGTGTTCGCGGCCCCTTTGTGGCTCGCGAACGGAACATGCTCGGTCTCGCTTCGCTCGAAACCGGGAGTTGAGGTGAGCCGGGCGCGTCGGAACGCGAAGACACGACAAAGCCCACGCCAACCGGCGGCCCACACGACTCCTCGCCCGAAACGGGTTGCGGTGCGCCACGCACGTCCGAGCCCGAAACCCAGGGTTGCGGTGCGCCACGCACGTCCGAGCCCGAAACCCAGGGTTGCGGTGCGCCACGCACGTCCGAACGCCGACACACGACAGAAAGCACACCAACCGGCGGCTCTCGATCGCCCTTCGCTTATGCACGGCGATCGCCGACTTCATGTTGCGGCCTCGGCTGCTTGCTCCTTCATCGACGACGCGGCCACCTGAGTGCCGGGGCACGAACGGCACATGCTCGTCATTTTGCGGAGGCAGCCCCCTCTGGCCGCCCGGCTGCATGTCCCCGGGGCTCGGGGTGAGCCGAGCGAGTCGGCCGAACGACCGATGGCCGCCCACTCGGGGCGGCCATCGGTTGATTCCTCAGCGTGGGGTGTCACCCCACGACCATCAGACGCGGACGATCAGCGCGTCACCCTGCCCGCCGCCACCGCAGAGTGCTGCCGCGCCGACGCCACCGCCGCGGCGCTTCAGCTCGAGCACCAGGTGCAGCAGGATGCGGGCGCCGGACATGCCCAGCGGGTGGCCGATGGCGATCGCGCCACCGTTGACGTTCACCTTCTCGGGGTCGATGCCCAGCTTGCGGGTGGACGCGACACCGACCGCGGCGAACGCCTCGTTGATCTCCACCAGGTCCAGGTCGGCGGGTGAGATGCCCTCGCGAGCGCAGGCTTTGGCGATCGCGTTGGCGGGCTGGTCCTGCAAGGTCGAGTCGGGACCGGCGACCACGCCGGCCGCGCCGATCTCGGCGATCCAGCTCAGCCCCAGCGACTGCGCCTTCTCCTTGCTCATCACCACGACCGCGGCGGCGCCATCGGAGATCTGCGACGCGGTGCCCGCGGTGATGGTGCCGTCCTTGCGGAACGCCGGACGCAGCTTGGCCAGCGACTCCGCGGTGGTGTCGGCGCGAACGCCCTCGTCCGTGGTCACCAGCACCGGATCGCCCTTGCGCTGCGGCACCGCGACCGGGACCACCTCGTCGTCGAAGACGCCGTTCTTCCACGCCGCCGCCGCCCGCTGGTGCGAAGCCGCCGCGAACGCGTCCTGGTCCTCCCGGGTGATCCGGTCGGCCTCGTTGCGCTGCTCGGTGAGCGCGCCCATGGCCTGATCGGTGAAGATGTCGTGCAGGCCGTCGTAGGCCATGTGGTCGCGCAGGGTCACATCGCCGTACTTGAAGCCCTCCCTGCTCTTCTCCAGCAGGTGCGGCGCCCGGCTCATGGACTCCTGGCCGCCCGCGACGACGATCTCGTACTCGCCCGCGCGGATCAGCTGGTCGGCGAGGGCGATCGCGTTGATGCCGGACAGGCAGACCTTGTTCAGCGTCAGGGCGGGCACATCCATCGGGATGCCCGCGGCCACCGCCGCCTGGCGGGCCGGGATCTGCCCCGCGCCCGCGGTGAGCACCTGGCCCATGATGACGTAGTCGACCTGGTCGGGCGCGACACCGCCCTTCTCCAGCGCCGCCTTGATCGCGAACCCGCCCAGATCGGAACCGCTGAAGTCCTTCAGACCTCCGAGCAGCTTGCCGACCGGGGTACGCGCACCGGAGACGATCACGGAAGTGGTCACGACGAGCCTCGCATTCGTAGATCGGACCTGCTCGCGCCCGCACCGGGGCGCCACGAGAGCAGGTGTTCTACTCAACGGTAGCGGGTGCGCCCCGCGCGCCCCGTGCCAGGTCGCGCTACTTTCGAATGGTGAGCAACGTTATCGAACAGTCATCTTTCATCCCAGCCGACTACGTCACCGCGGTCGACCACGTCGGCATCGCGGTGCCGGACCTGGACACCGCGGTCGCCTGGTACGCCGAGAACCTCGGCATGATCGAGACCCACCGCGAGGTCAACGAGGCCCAGGGCGTGCACGAGGCGATGCTGTCGCTGCCGGGCGCACCGGACCGGGCCACTGCCCTGCAGTTGCTGGCTCCGCTCAACGAGGAGTCGACCATCGCGAAGTTCATCGACCGTAACGGCCCCGGCTTGCAGCAACTGGCCTACCGGGTGACCGACATCGAGGCCGTCTCCGCGCACCTGCGCGCCAAGGGTCTGCGTTTGCTGTACGAGGCCCCACGGCACGGAACAGCCGATTCCCGCATCAATTTCATCCACCCGAAGGATGCTGGAGGTGTGCTGATCGAGTTGGTCGAACCGAACGCGAATGTTACGCACTAGTATCGCCGTCAGGTCGGGAAAACTCGTTGGAATGACATTCGCAGTCGAGTCACCATCGGCTGTCTTCAGGCTGTAGTTTGTGTGCCATGTCGTCACCCGAGTCC
Source organism: Nocardia sp. NPDC047648 (assembly GCF_040642815.1). Taxonomy (NCBI): domain Bacteria; kingdom Bacillati; phylum Actinomycetota; class Actinomycetes; order Mycobacteriales; family Nocardiaceae; genus Nocardia; species Nocardia sp. NPDC047648. Next base: position 229,093 of record NZ_JBEYSX010000013.1, read on the forward strand.
GATCGCAATCGCTTCGTTGCACTGCCCTTCACCGTTGTGCGCAAGGGTTATGCGCAAGACGAGGTGCGTAATTACTTCGACCGCTTCGACGCGGAACTGAGAGTCACCGCCACCGACCGCGATGCGGCTGCGGCACAAGCACGTAACCTCGCCAGCCAGCTGGAAGACGCGCGCGACGAGATCGACGAACTCCGTAAGGAGGTCGACCGACTCTCGGTGCCGCCGACCACCGCGGAAGGTATGTCCGACCGCATTTCCCGAATGCTGCGGCTCGCCTCCGACGAGGCGTCCGAGGTCCGTGCGCTGGCCCAGGCCGAGGCCGCGGAGATGGTGTCGATCGCCGAGCAGCAGGCCACCGAGATGCGTGGCAAGTACGAGTCGCTGCTCGCGGAGACCAAGGAGAAGCGCGAGGCGCTCGAAATCGAATTCGAGCAGACCCTCGCGAACGCACGCACCGAGTCCGCCAAGATCATCGAGGCCGCCCAGGCCGAGGCCGACCGCATCGCGAAGGAAGCCGACGCGAAGCGCAAGGCCACCCAGCAGGACTTCGAGGCCACCATGGCCGAGCGTCGCACCAAGCTCACTCGCGCCATGGAGGAGCTGGAAGCCACCAGCCGCGCCGAGGCCGCCCAGCGGATCAAGGACGCGACCGACGAGGCCAACCGCCTCATCACCTCCGCCACCCAGACCTCCGAGCGCAAGATCGCGCACGCGAAGGAACTGGCCGAGGAGATGCGTGTGCTGCGCGGCCGCGTGCTCGCCCAGCTGCTCGGTATCCGCGGTCAGCTCGACTCGGTGCCCGCGATGCTCGCCGCGGTCAACCGGGAAAGCGAACTGCTGGACGGTGTTCCGGATCAGCGCAAGTCGATCGGCGGCAACACCAAGTCGGTCACCGGCTCCCGCCAGAAGGCGATCCCCGAGGTCGCGACCGAGGACGAGGACATCGACTCGGACGAGCGCGAGAGCGCCGACATCAGCAACTGACGTCGGAGCAAACGGCGACAGCAGCAAATCGCAACCGAAATCACCGAAGGCCGCTCCGCACCGGGGCGGCCTTCCCTAATTCCGCACCCAGCGGGTCCACGCGCAAGGACATCGCGAACGCGCGCCGTACCGTCGGATCGAGGAGACGAGATTCCGATCTCGCCCGGAAACGTCCGCTCACCCCGGCGCCCGAGGAGACCGGAAACGTCCGCTCACCCCGGCGCCCGAGGAGAAGCCCGAAGCCCACGAGTCGCGGCGAGGTTGCCCACCTGCCGTCGCAATCGTCGCCAAGTGTTCGCCGTCCAGCTTTCCGGACACCACTGCTGGTCGGGCGACACGCAGGTACTTCAACAAGTGGCCGGCCACGTCCATCCGCTGCCGACCTACTCGACCGCACGTCGCCCGCGACGATGCCCCCGCGACGTCAGGACCAGCGACGAGTGATCCGGCGCGTCTGTCGCCCGTTCCAGCACCCACGATGCCAATGCCTGCGGTCGTCTTCGCCGCCGTACGCGGGCCATGCGACGATGTGGGCGACCCCCGGTGGGATCTCGTGGTCACAGCCGGGGCAGCGGTAGGTCTTGATCGCGCGGGCGCCGGGAATGGTGCGCACCACATATGTCTCCGCACCGTCCGGACCGGCCTCGGTCCGTCCGAAAACGTCTCCCAGTGGTGCGCCACCGGCCCGCGAGCGCTCGGCATAGCGATCCGAACGCGGTTTCCGGCGAGGCATGCGACAAGGGTATTACTCGCCCGTGCGCACCTCGCACTGCCCCGAGGTCAGAACAAGCGGAATTCGCTGCTCTCCGTGCCACGCAGGGCGTCGTAATCGAGTGTGAGGCAGCGGATGCCGCGATCCTCGGCGAGCGTGCGCGCCTGCGGCTTGATCTGTTGCGCGGCGAAGACGCCCGCGACCGGAGCCAGCAACGGATCCCGGTTCAGCAGCTCCAGGTAACGGGTGAGCTGCTCGACACCGTCGATCTCTCCGCGCCGTTTGATCTCCACCGCCACCGTGCCGCCGTCGGCATCCCGGCACAGCAGGTCCACCGGGCCGATCGCGGTCATGTACTCGCGGCGGATGAGCGTGAACCCGGCGCCGAGCGTGTGCACGTGCTCGGCCAGGAGCTCTTGGAGGTGGGCTTCCACCCCGTCCTTCACCAGGCCTGGGTCGACGCCGAGTTCGTGGGAGGAGTCGTGCTCGATGTCCTCGATGGTGATGCGAAGTTCCTCGCCGGCCTTGTTGGTGACGACCCACAGCGCCTTCGCACCGTCCGGTAGCTGCGCGTCACCGTTGCGTTCGTCCAGCCGGCAGGGCGGGCTCATCCAGTTCAGCGGCTTGTATGAGCCGCCGTCGGAGTGCACGAGCACCGAGCCGTCCGCTTTCATCAGCAGTAGCCTTCGGGCCATCGGAAGATGGGCGGTGAGTCGCCCTACGTAGTCGACCTGACAGCGAGCAATCACTAGGCGCACCCAAGCACTGTAGGCGAGCGCCCTACCGCGGCTGCCGTCAGCCCATGAGCAGAATCGCCGCCAGCACCGCGCTCGCGGCGAGCAAGGCACCCTCGATCCGGGTGATCCGTCGCCGGGTGGTCGTCCTGGACCAGATCATGAAGAATCCGACCGCCGTGCCGATCGTGAGCGCCACCAGGTGCCCGGCCTGGGTGAAGGTCTGTCCGATCAGCACACCCTCGACCGCGACGATGAACCACACCGTCGACCAGGCGACGCGCCATCGGTACGGCATCGCCGCGACGAGCGCGCCGATCAGTGCCATAGCCCCGTAGCTGACACCGACGTCCTCGGCCCAGCGGATGCTCGCGGGGACCCACCCGGCTCGCACGCCCACCCACAGACCCGCCGCGACGAGCAAAGTGGCGCCGACGTGGCCGACCAGGAACACCCGCACCAGTCTCAGCGCGCCGAAGCGCAGCTCGGCGAGGGCCAGCAGACAGGCGAGCAAGGGGATGATGACCCATGACCCGACGGCGTCACCGATCACGAACGCGCTCGCCAGCAGCGTTCCCAACCGGCCGCTCAACAGGTTGTGCAGATTCGTGCTCGCGTGCAGCACCATCCTGGTCTGCGCGGAGTCGCTCAGGGCCGAGAAGATCGCGGAGACGATGATCAGCCCCGCCAAGTACGCCGCCGTCGCGGGCAGCCTCGGCCGCCACCAACGCGCTTGCGCCGACGTGGCGGGCTCGACCGGCGCCGGGCGATCCGGCGTCGTCGCGACGACCATACATACCTCCGTTGCTCGCGTGAGACGGCCTCCCCGCCATCCATGATCCCGACCGCACGCTGCGTACGCTTGTATTTCCCCGCGATCGTGCTGCGAAACACACGGATCGCTCGATAAACGACGAAAGGCCCTCGACGGTGTCGAGGGCCTTTCGTGAAGGATGTTCCGGCGGTGTCCTACTCTCCCACACCCTGTCGAGTGCAGTACCATCGGCGCTGGCAGGCTTAGCTTCCGGGTTCGGAATGG
>NZ_JBEYSX010000014.1:0-227076 GCF_040642815.1 Nocardia sp. NPDC047648
CGCGGCGGCCACTCGGCCGCGTCCGCGACGCAGTCGCCAGCGGCGGTCACTCGGACGCGAGCCATGAAGGGGCCGCGAACACCCAGCGCCGCAGGCGCTGGAAAACCAACACCGCGAACACGCCGCGCCGCAGGCGCGGCCGGTCCAAGACTGTGTAGGTTGACCCCTCGTGGGTAAGAGCAAGCGCAACAGTCCTAAGCCCGGCGGGAACCGGGCCCAGCGTCTCGCCGAGCGGCGGGCAGCGCAGGAGCAAGCGGCACAGGCCGTCACGCGGCCGTTCGAGGGCCTGGCCGCGGAGTGCGATCTGGTCGCGCTCCGTGAATTCGTTCCCTCGGCGACCGCGCGGTTGACGCCGGTGGCGTCGGTCGCGGCCGAGCGGCCGGTCGTGCTCGCCACGGTGCTGCCCGGCGCGGTGGCCGCGCTGGTGCGCGCCGGCGACGAGCCCAGTGGGTACGTCGGCGTGCAGACGCAATTCCAGGGCGCCGACCCGGCGGCCGATCTGGCCGCGGCGATCCTGTGGACCCAGTCCGCCGAGCCCGGTGATTCGCTGTCCTCCGTGGCGAGTGTCGCGGGCGGCCCGCGGCTGGCCGATGTCATCGATCCCGCCGCGAGCCTGGAGCTGACCGTGCACCAGGACTTCGACTGGTGGGTGCCTGCCGGAGTCGAGCCCGACGCGCAGGTCGCCGCCACCATCGAGCAGGCCAAACAGGCGATCATGCCGTCGGCGCGGCTCGGGCTGGACGCGGACGCGATCGGTGCCGCCTGGTGGGTGGACGCGGGCGAGAAGGCGCATATCCGCTGGGTGCGGCCGGAGGACGAGGACGCGCTGATGCTGGCGCTGGCTCGCCTGCACGCCTCCGGCGGCCTGCACCTCGGCGAGGGTTCCCGATTCGCCGGGTCGTTCCGTACGCACGGCGTGCTGGTCCCGGTGTTCGACTTGGACCCGGAGCGGCACCCCGACGAATGGGTGAAGCCCGCAACCGAATTCGGTGCGCGCCTGTCCGAGGCGCTGGCCGTCGACGCCCCGCTGACGGCCGACGAGCGCCGCTCCCGTGACGGCCTGCGGTCACGTCAGGTCACACTGCGCTGAGTTCCCGGTCGACGGGATTCATGCGAAATACCTATCGATCCGCGGCGCCGCTTTTCGATTGCCGCCGATAACGCTGAACGATAGGGAAGTCTCACCGAACTCTCGACGAAAAGCGCCGGAACCGTCTCGCGTGGATTCGGCGGGCAAAAAGACCCCGAACAGCGGCAGGCCCGGTTCCTGATAAGAAACCGGGCCTGTTCGCCTTCTCGGCGCGAGCTCCGTCAGACGGAGCCGCCCGCCACCGAAGGCGCACCGGAGGTGTCGCTCGGGCCGCTCATTTCCCGGGCGACGAATTCCTCCAGGTCGAACAGGTTCGACCCGGCGCGATCGGCGATGGTGAGCAATGTGGTCATGTTCGCGACTTCCTCGACCTGTTCCTTCAGGAACCACTGCATGAACTGTTCGCCGAGGTAGTCGCCCTCTTCCCGGGCGGTGCTCGCCAGCTGGATGATCTGCTCGGTGACCGTCTTCTCCTGGGCGAGCGCGAGCGCGATCGGCTCCCGAGCGCTCTCGAAATGCGATTTCGCCGCGTCGATGCCGGAAATCTCGATGCTGATATCCCGGTCCAGGAAGTACTGCACGATCATCATCGCGTGATTGCGTTCTTCGACCGACTGCTTGTAGAACCGCTTGGCCAGCTGCGGCAGGTCGGCATTGTCGAACCACACCGCAATCGCGATGTACTGATGCTCGGCATTGAATTCGTGCCGGATCTGATCGTGCAACAGGCTGTGAAATTTGCTGCGGGGTGCGTCCGGATGGCTTGACATGGCATCGACATTAGCGCTGGTCAGATCGCATGTCATCCAAGTGCAGCCTTATTGAGGCTAGTATTGCCTAATTAATTCCGCGCTGCTCCAGCCATTTTCGGCGCCGGTATATCGGTGCGCTGCCGCACCCGCATCTCCCGGGCGACGAACTCCTCGACGTCGAACAACTGCCCGTCGGCACGGTCGAGTACGGCCAGCAGCGTGGTCATCCGGGCGACGTTCTTCACCTGTTCCTCCAAGAACCACCGGACGAATCGTTCGCCCAGATAGTCACCGGAGCCGCGGGCCGCACGGGCAAGATCGCTGATCCGGGTGCTGCGGTCCTGTTCGATCTCCAGCAGCAGAGCGATTGCGCCGCGCGGGGTTTCGAAGGTCGATGTGATCTCCTCCAGCCCTCCGATCTGCACCGGGAGATCTCGATCCAGCAGGTACTGGACCATGCGCAGCGCATTGCCGTGGTGTTCGCGTGACCGGCCGTAGGCGTGTCCGGCCAATTGCGGCAGTCTGCGCGCGTCGAAGTACACGGCGGCGGCGAGATACTGCTGGGCGGCGGTGAATTCGTGACGGATCTGCGTGCGCAGCAAGTCGGGAAAGGACTCGTCGGCCTCGTCGGTGTCCGGCATGGCATCGACGCTACCGCGTCAGCAGATCCTCCGGAACGGCACGGTCGGCGGCCAGTGCGTCGAAGAAGCGGCCGGCCTTCTCCTTGTCCCATAGCAGCACGTTGCCGCTGTCGGTGTCGTCGAATCCGCCGATCGGTACCGTCGTGGCGACGGTTTCGCCGCGCAGCGCCCAGCCCAGTCCGCCGAGGTCCCAGATGTGGTCGCCGTTGTCGACCTTCAGCGATTCGGCGGTGTCGGAGGCCAGCGGCCACAGCTTGAACGGGTTGGCCAGGGTGGCGCCGCTGGTCGCCTTCTTCAGCAGGGCGGCCATGAACAGGCGCTGGTTGTTCATCCGGTCGATGTCCGCGAGCGCGGTCGCCCGGCTGCGGACGAAGCCCAACGCCTGTGGTCCGTTCAGCCGCTGGCAACCCGCGGGCAGGTCGATGCCGGCGAGCGGGTCGTCGATGGCCTTCGGAACGCACACGTCGATGCCGCCGAGGGTGTCGACCACGCCGGCGAAGCCGCCGAAACCGATCTGCGCGTAGTGGTCGATGCGCAAGCCGGTGGCGATCTCCACGGTCTGCACGAGCAGCGCGGGGCCGCCGATGGCGAACGCGGCGTTCAGCTTGTCCTTGCCCTGGCCGGGGATGCCGACGTACGAGTCACGCGGCAGGCTGACCAGGGTGGTTTTGCCCGATTTCGGCACGTGCACCAGCATGATCGTGTCGGTGCGCTCGGGGCCCACCTCGCCGCCGGTGGCGAGTTCCTGCTCCTGCTCGGGGGTCAGCTCGCCGCGGCCGTCGGAGCCGACCAGCAGCCAGTTCGTGCCAGGGGTGTTCCCGACCCGCTTGGCGTAGTTCGCCAGGGCGGGGATGCGGTTGAGCGAGTTGTCCAGTTGGATGACGGCGCCGACGGCGGCGATCACCAGCACCAGCAGGATCACCAGGAACCAGCGGAACGGGTGTCGCCTTCGGCGCGGTCGCGGCGCTCGCGGCGGGCGCTGGCCACGCGGCGGCACGGGCGGTGGACTCTCCCGGAACGGCCGTGGCTTTCGGGGCGGCGTGGGCGGCGGACCTTCGTGATAGGGCACCGGGCGCTGCGTGGGCGCGTGCGTTGGCGCTTCGTGATGCGGCGCCGGGCGCTGCGTGGGGGCGTGCCTGCGGGCCGGGGGAGGCGGCGGCATGCGTCGTGCCTGTTCCGGGGGGACCTGCGAATATGCCAGCGGCTGCCCGTGCGGGTCGACCGCGCCATCGCGACGCATCACCTGGGTGGGCTCGATCGGCGGCGGCGCGCCCGGACCGGGCGGTGGCACGCGGCGGCGCATGGGAGGCTCACCGGGCCTGCCGGGCGGCGGCATCCGGCGCGTGTGCGCGTTGCGCTGGGGGTCGTCGCCGTTCATCACTGAAACTCTACTTATCGGGCGGTTGTGAGGTGTCGCATGTGGACACCGGGCGCACACGGAAGCGGCGCTGCTTGCTAATTCGCGGGCGGCGCCGGGTTGTTAGCGTTCCGCGGGGCACGGTTGCGTCACGGGAGCCACGAAACATGGCCACGCAGAACGGTATAGCCGAGATAGGCGACCGCATCGATGGTCGCGTGCGCGAGCACCAGCGGCCACAGCCGGTTCGTGCGCTGCCAATAGCGACCGAATATGACGCCCATCACAAAATTTCCGAGTCCTCCGCCCAGTCCCTGATACAGGTGATAGCTGCCACGCAGTAGCGCCGAGGCCAGCAGTGCCGAGTTCGCCGACCATCCGAGCCTGCGCAGCCGGGTGAGCAGGAACGCCACCACGATGACCTCCTCGGCCAGAGCGTTCGCGCAGGCCGAGAGGATGAGCGCGGGCAGCCGCCACCAGTAGTCGCCGAGCGAGGCGGGCACGATCGTCACGCTGAGGCCCAGTGCGTGGGCAAGCAGATACAGTCCCAGCCCCGGTACTCCGATGATCGCGGCGAGCGTCAAGGCGGGTAGCACGTCCTCGCGCCACCGGAGCCGATTCGCCAGCCCGATCAGTCGCGGCCCGATGCCGCCGCGCCACAGCAGATACAGGCCCAAGGCCGCCCACCCGAGCAGCCGCAGCACGCTGAGTAGCTGAAACAGCAGGTCGATCGTGGATTGCGTGGACCGCGACGGGTTCAGCGCGACCGTCCGTCCGCCGATCCCGCCCGGCGCGAGCGCACTTTCCACCAGCGAAAGCGCGGCGCTGAGCCCGCTGAGCCCGAAGGTGACGAGCAGCACCACCGCGATCTCGAGTTTGAGCGCCAGCCGCTCGCGATCGGTCGGCTCGGCCTCGTCCCACTGGGCATCGGACTCCGCACGCATGGGTCGAATCTATTGCGCTCGCCCGGCGCGGCGCGCGGCGCGTCACCGTCGAGTTCCGCGAAGGTCCGGAACCCGCCCGTCGGTGCGTCACCACGCGTCGTGTCGTAGTCGCTACACGTCGGCCGCCGCTGTGGTCGGCCTGCGTGGTGCTCGGGCGGGGTCACATGATCGAGCCGGTTCGTGATCGAGCGGCCAGACCCGAGGGGTCGGGCCGCACCGTGCTCGGGTCACCTGGTTCTGCTGTGCGGTGCGCGGGGTGGTCACCGGGTCAGATGCGGCGCAGTCCGTTGAGGAACGGGCAGCCCGCCAGGGTGCGTACGGCCCGGCTGAGGCCTTCGATGTCGTCTGCCGGAGCGCTGAACGGCAAGCGGAAGTCGTGGTCGCCGTCGTGTCCCTCCACCCGCAGGGTGAGCCCGTAGCGGTCGATGGCGAGCGGGTGCACGGTGCCGCGCTGTAGCTGCGGCGGCAGGTGCCTGGCCAGCTGGGCGACGATATCGGCGTGGTCGGCCTGCATGTGCTGCAGCCATGCGGATTCCATGGCGCAGAACGGATCCGGCTGCGCCGAGCGCAACTCGTCGCTGCTCACCGATTCCGCGCCGGTCGAGTCGGCGACCACCGCGGAGTTGATCACCAGCCGCAGCAGCGTGGCGCCGAAGCCGATGTCGAGCAGGCCGGGATGCGGGTGGTCCTCGGCCACCGCGGTGGCCAGCGCGCGCTGCGCCTGGGTGGGCACCGCACGCACCCAGCCGCGCAGCCATACCAGTGCGCGCACCGGCTCGCGCAGCGGCAGCGGGGCGTGATCGGTGAGTTCGAGCACCGCGGGCGCGCCCTGCTCGCCGGAATTGCCGGCCAGGATCGCGGCGACCGAGGCGGTGGGCACCGCGATCACGGCGTCGCCGCACTGGCGTACGTGGTGCACCGACGCGGGGGTGGGATCGATGCCCGGCATGGCCAGCACCGCTTGCTCCGCGTGGGCGCACGCGCTGCGCACCCGCTCGGCGGTGGACGGTGCGACGGTCGAGGACGGACTCGGCATACAAACCTCCGTGGAGCGGGCAGCGCGGTATTGATTAGGTTACCCTAAGCTAAGTGACGGCGCGCGGATTCCGCAAGCGTTCCGATCGAGCCGAATCGAAGCGACCGTGGCGCGGCGGATCTCATGTGCGCCGGTCCGCGGGCAGCCGCCCTCGGGTCGAAGAGTGTTGTTACGGTGAGGGCGTGTCGGAAGGGACGGAATCCGGAGAACCGGTGCTGGTGACGTTGTCGACGCCGCCGCGGCGCAGTCTGGTCGACGGGCTGGTCCGCAACATCGGCGCAAGCCCCGCCGCGCCGGCCGTGGAACTGGACGCGCCGGACAGCGCGATCGCCGCCTTCCTCGCGCAGGCGGCACACTCCGATACCGGTTTCGTCGCCCGTACCGCCTCCGGTGAGCGCGCGGTGGCCATCGTCGCCGCGACGGCCGCCGCCCTGTGCGGCGAAGACATCGGCGCCGCACTGCGCAACCCCGATATCGCCTTCCTGACTTCTCTGAAACCACCGGCTGTCGAGGCGGTCAGATCCGTCCTGCTCGCCATCGAAACCGCGGCCGTTGACCGGGTGAACGACGCGTTGCGGGTGCTCAACGAAGGTTGAACGGCGCTCGGGCTGCCGTGGAACAGCGGCCGCGCGGTGCCCGGGCCTTCCGCGATTGGTGGGGGGCCGGGCGAGCGCGCAAGTAATCTCGTAACCGTGCCGCGAATCGCGTACTTCGGGCCGTCCGGAACCTTCACCGAGATGGCCCTCGCCCAACTCGAATCCTCGGGAACCTTCGACGGACCCGTCGAGCGGATTGCCGCGCCCAGCCAAGGGGCCGCGCTCGACTTGATCCGCTCCGGCGACGTGGACGGCGCGGTGGTGCCGATCGAGAGTTCCGTCGAGGGGTCGATCTCGGCGACGCTGGACTCGCTGGCAATCGGCCCGCGTCTGCAGATCGTCGCCGAGACCGAACTCGAGGTGAGCTTCACGATCCTGGGCAAGCCGGGTACGGCGCTTCCGGATGTGCGTAACCTCGCCGCATACCCTGTGGCCGCCGCGCAGGTGCGGCTGTGGGTTGCGCGGCATCTGCCGCAGGCGCAGCCCTACACCTCGGCATCGAATGCCGCCGCCGCGGAAGACGTGGTGGCCGGCCACGCCGATGCCGCCGTGTCGACCGCCCTGGCGGGCGAGCGGCTGGGGTTGATCGCGCTGGCCTCCGGAGTCGCCGACCACGAGCAGGCCATCACGCGATTCGTGCTGTGCACCCGGCCCACGGTCGCGCCGCCCCCCACGGGTGTCGACCGCACCTCGATCGTGCTCGAATTGCCGAACGTACCGGGCTCGCTGATGCGCGCCTTCGCCGAATTCGCCACGCGCGGTATCGATCTGACCAGGATCGAGTCGCGGCCCACCCGAACCGGCATGGGCACCTACCGGTTTTATCTCGACTGCGTCGGGCACATCGACGACACGGCGGTGGCCGAGGCGCTCAAGGCGCTGCACCGCGCCGCGCGGATCCGCTTTCTCGGGTCCTGGCCGGCGACATCGGCGACCGGCACGCCGCCACCGTCCGACGAAGCCGCGTCGGAGTGGTTGATCCAGCTGAGAAAGGGGAAGGCGGACCTATGACCGGGAGGTTGATTCTGGTCCGGCACGGGGAGACCGAAGGTAACGTCGCCAAGCTGCTGGATACCAGAATTCCAGGACTACCGCTGACCGAACGCGGTGCGGCACAAGCGAAGACGTTCGGTGAAGGCCTGCTCCGCGCGCCGAAGGTGCTGTTCTCCTCGGCGGCGCTGCGGGCACGCCAGACGGCGAGCTACATCGAGGCGGCGACCGGTGTCGCCGCCATGGTCCTGGACGGCTTGCACGAGGTGCAGGCCGGGGACCTGGAGGGCCGGCACAGCGAGGACGCGCACCAGGCGTTCCAGCAGATCTACCGCGCCTGGCACGAAGGCGATCTCACGTTGCGGGTGCCCGGCGGCGAGTCCGCCCAGGACGTGCTGGATCGATTCCTGCCCGTGATCGCGGAGTTGCGGAACACGTATCTGACGCCGGAGGACGACGGGCACGGCGACGTGATGGTGGTCAGCCACGGTGCGGCCATGCGGCTCGTCGGCCGTACACTCGCGGATGTTCGACCGCCGTTCACCACGAACAACCACCTGGACAACACCGAGACCATCGAGTTGGTGCCGATGCCGGACGGCGGGTGGGAGTGCATCCGCTGGGGCCGGTTCACGCCGCCGTTCGGCTACGACGTCGCGCCTACCTCCGACGACCCCATGGGTTAGCGACGCAGGTTCGGCGTGCTCAGGACAGCTTCGGATGCCGCGGGAACTCTTCGCGTTCCGGCAGGGAGTTGATCAGGTCCTGCACCGCCGTGCGCAGTCGCGCGGGGGTTCCGCTACTGAGTGACGTCCACTTCACGCCGTCGTCGGACTTGCTCGCGGTCGCGATGAATCGCCCTGCACGCGTGTTGAAGACGGCGATGTGGTTGTCGGCCATGTCTCTGGTGCCGTCGCCGTAGATGACGCCGACTATCTCTGCATACGAGTGGATTTCGACCAAAGCCGCCGCCAAGGTCTTCGCATCGTGGGCAGGATTGCCCACCTTCGTCAGCCGCTGGGCGGTGGCCGCGGCGTCACCGGTGTCGCCGAAGATCGTGGCCAGCTCTTCGGTGGGGGCGTTCATGCCGTACAGCTCCAGCGGCTCGGCGTAGCCGAGGGCCGCGAGAATGGTGCCGGGCAGGTCGATTCCCGCCTCGTCGATGACATAGGAGTCCTGTCCCCGAAGGGCGACGACCGCGAGGTCGGCGCCCTTCGCCAGACAGAAGCGACTGACCCAACCGTCGACGATCAATCGCAGCGCGATGATCCAATGCGGCCGGTTCAGCGCGCGTAGCCGATTCTCCAGGTCGCGATGGAGCACATCGTCGATGAGGAGTTCCCGCTGGACGAGCGACTCGGCGGCCGCGTCCATCGCCGCTGTGTGATCGGTCAGATTGTCGTAACGTGCCCGAGCGTTCAAGACGACGGGGACTTCGATCTGCAGTTTCTCCACGAGAAACTGCATCTCGTCGAGCGACAGGACGACCGCCTCGAGCGTCGACGGGTCGCGGCCCGCACCGAGTACGGTCACCTAGCCGTCCCGCTGAAGTCACCGCCGATGACTCCATCGGCGGTGAAGCGGCCGTCGTTGAAGTGCTCGGTGGACCGCAGGTAATCCCGGCCGTTGTGCTCGCTCTCGTCCTCCTCGTCGCTGCGAGCCTGGTTCCCGAGCAGCGGATTGCCGTTACCGTTGTTCGCCGGACGGACCGGGGCAGCCTCGACGGGCTTGACCGCCACAGTCTCCTGCACCGGGGCGGAGCCACCGATCGTGCCGCTGGAGCCCCAGCCTTCCGGAAGCTTGAGCGATCCGTTGCTGATCCCGGCCGACCCGAGGCCGGAGAACGACACCGCCCGAGTCGCGGCGCCGGTGGCGGTCGCTGCCGCACCGGCTCCCATGGCCATCGGAGCCATGCCGGAGAAGGTGGGCGCGGAGGTGGTGGTCGCCGCGGCAATCGCGCTGCCCGCGACATTTCCGACGGTGGAGACACCGGTGGTGGCGATCGAGCCGACGGCCTGAGCGGCCTGGGTTGCAGCGCTCGCCACACCGGGGTTGCTCAAGAATGCCTGCGTGGCGGCCACGGCGGCCTGGATCGGATCGGCCGGGACCTCGGTGGTCGTATCCGCCGCCTGTTCGGGGCCGGCCGATCCGGCGCCCTTGGCGATCGGCGGCGGCAGCAGGAACTCGGCAGGCGTGGCGACCATGGCGCTGGTGGCGGCCTCGTAGGTCTCCATGACCAACGCCGCGCGAATGTCCATGGCGTTCCTGGCGACTTCCGCGACCTCGAACGCGCCGCTCAGTACGCCGGGCGGGTTCGCGGACGCGGCCAAGGCTGCGTTGACGGCCGCGATCTCGGGCGGGCTGGGCATCGCCAGCGAGGCGACGGTGTAGGCGGTGGCGTTCGCCGCGGCCTTCGCGCCCATCGCGGCCGCCTGCACGCCCTGCTGCTCGGACCAGCCGAGGAAACCGGTGAGCTTGCTCAGCGCGGCGATACCGTTGATGCCCTGCATCCCGACGCCGAGTTCGGCCATCACCCTGGCGACGGTCGTCGTCGCGTCGATCCAGGCGGCGGTGAGGCCGCCCCAGGCGGTGGCCGCGGCCGAGATCGGAATCGCGTGCGCGCCCGCGTGAAGGGTGGCCGAATTGATCTCCGACGGGCGCGCCGCCCAGATCACCCCGGTGACTCCTGCAACCATGTTTGACTTCTCCCCTGCTTAAGCGTTGCTGATGGGTCTGGAACTACACCTGGATGGCGCTGATGCCCGCGGCGCGCACCACGTCACCCGCGACGTGCTGCGCCAACTGCATGCGCAGCGTCGCCGCGGCGTGGTGGCATTCCAGAATCGCCTGCGCGATCGCGCGGTCGTGCGACATCGCCCCCTGGTTGAAATGGCTCGCGCCGAGGAAGGAGACCTCCTCGGCGCCGGAGGGCAGCACGTGCGTCGCGGGCGCGGTGATCGCCGCGGCGGCGGCCAGACGTTCGGCGACGAGGTCGAGTTCGGCCGCGGCGGCGAGAATGGCTTCGGGTGCGATCAGTACATGTCCAACCATGACTCGACTCCTTCTAGTGGCTGTGGGGCGGAACCACGAGAATTCCCCCTTCGAGTGATAGGACGCGACAGCAACGCGATCGGTTCCATCGAATCCCCAACTTTTCGATCTCCGTGCCGATTACACACCCACCGCTCGGGGCGCGCAATACAGCTCGGTTCAGACTATCCCCATCCCAGCTGATGCAGGCGGTCTTCGTCAATGCCGAAATAGTGTGCGATCTCGTGGATCACGGTGACCGCCACCTCTTCCACGACTTCCGTCTCGTCGGCGCAGAGTTCGAGAATGGCCTCGCGGTAGATCGTCACGGTATCGGGAAGCGCTCCGCCGTAATGACTGTCGCGTTCGGTGAGCGCGATGCCGTGGTACAGGCCCAGCAGATGCGGATCCTCCGGATTGCGCGGCTCGATCAGCACCACCACATTGTCGATCGCGCGGGTCAGCTCGGGCGGGATGAGATCCAATGCGTCCCCGACCAATTCCTCGAACCGGTCGTCGGACATCGATACAGGCATCGGCGCCGGGCTACCTCGGCTGGGGCTGCGGCGGCAGCGGCGCGGCGCCGGGCAGCGGTGCGGGCGTGGAACGCCCGGTGTTCGGCGGCGGCACCGGCGCCTGGCCGTTGATCAGGATGTCACCCCGGGCCGAGCCGGTGATCGGCGCGAAACCTTCCCGATCGGCGCCCTTGCCGATCATGCAGTCCAGTTTGCGGCTGCCCGCCATCCAGCTGCGGGCATCGATGTAGTCGAAGAACAGCGTGAGCGTCTTGTTGCGGATGACGTCCGGCCCGCCCAGGTAGTCGGTCGAGGTGCGGGTGCACTCCTCCTCGACGAACTTGTCCTGGTCCTCTTTGGCGGGCGGGCCGCCGGTGAAGTGCCCGGCGAGATCGACTGTGGAGACGATCTCGACGGCGTGCGGCTGCGCGCAGTCCACCGGATCGGTGGGCAGGTTCTGGTTGATGCCGAGGCACACGCCCGCCTCGTACACCTTGGACTGGTCGTGCTCGGTGGCGCTGCCGACCGACGGCGGCGTGCCGACGCTGGCCGCGACCTGCAGGCCGCAGCGCAGAGTGCGATCACCGTGCTGCCAGCCGTCCGGGCTCGGGTACATCAGTCCGACGATGTACTTGCCGCGCGGATCGAAGCGGCCCGACATGTACTTCTGCACCGAGGGCACGCAGTGCTCTTCCTTCAGCTCGGTGAGCCGCAGCGAGTCCGGGAAGCGCGAGCCGGGACCGAACTCCTTGCCCGGGTACCTGCTCATATCGATGTCGGCCGCGACCTCGAACATGTGCTTGCTCGAGCAGTTCACCTTGACCAGGTCGGACCGGTCGGGCTTGGTCCAGCTCAGGCAGTCGCCCTTGGCGGCGGTGCCGAATTCCTTGTCCAGCACGGGCTGCGCCGGGGCGCCGGGATTGTGTACTTCCAGGTTCTTCCCGTTGTCGAAGCCGGTGATGGACAGCGTCACCAGGGCCGCGACCACGGCGCCGACGGCCACCGCGAGCAGACCCCAGCGCAACGTGGGCGCCGACAGCTGCACATCGCGCAGATCGCTGTCGGCGAGAGCGGCCTTGGCCGAGTCGATCGAGCGGCGCACCGAGTCGGCACGCGACGACCCGCCGCGCTTGGGCGCCTGCGGGGACCGGGACACAGGTTCGGAGGACATCGCGGTCCATCATGGCAGCGTCCGTGCCTCGGTGCCACGACCTGCCCCGATCGGCGCGGCACGCGTCACGGGCGGTCAGCCGCGCAGAGCCGACAGGAAGACGCCGGGCAGCCGTGCGGGGTTGGCGTCGGCGTAGAACTCGGTGAGCCTGCGCCCGGTGGTCGCGGCGGTGGCGTTGCCGACGAACCACGGCGGCTTCGGGGAGAGAGCGAGTTCGCCGCCCAGCAACGAGCGCGGCGCGGGCCGGAACGGGCCGCGCACCACCGTGCGCTCCACGTCGTCGAGCAGCAGCGCGTTGTGCACCACGCCGATCCCGCTCTGCACGTCGTCGAGGGTGTGGCCGGGGAAGGCTCCCCAGGCGGCCCGCGGCGCGAGGAAGGCCAGCCCGGTCCAGGTGTTCACCGCGATCGCGCCGTAGCGCAGCCGCTCGATCGCGCGGTCGAAGGCGATGCCGAGCCTGCGGATGGTCGTCGGATGAGCGATGACGTTCGCGCCGAGCGTCCCGGTCAGCTCGGCATTGGCGAAGTCGACCGCGCGTTGCAGGAACTCGCCGCCCGTGTAGGGCAACTCGACCACGCCGAGCACGGGGGAGAAGTACTCCGTGCGCAACAGCGGTGTGCCGGTGGGCGGCAATCCCTCGACCAGCACCCGTTGCCCGCCGAGACGCTCGGCCTCCGGATACGAGGCCACCGCGTCGGCGACACGCGCGTCGCTGCCCGGGTAATACGCCGTGCGCTGTGGCGCCCGCTCCATGGCCAGGCGCAGCTCGGCGAGGAACCGGTCTTTGCGGTCCCACTCCGCGCCGATCACCACCGCCTGCGCGGCCACGCAGTTGTAGCCGCCGTTGTGCAGGCGCTGGGTCGCCACGTGCTCGGCCTGGTAGCGCAGATCGGCGTCGGACCAGTCGCCGGGCACCACGATGGTCGGCGAGACCCCGCCCAGCTCGCTGGTGATCGGCTTGTCCAGCAGCGGCCGGTTGTCCTTCTTGCGCTCCGCGCCCTCCGCGCCGGGGCCCCACACGATGGCATCGTGGGTCTGCGCGCTGCCGGTCATGTGCACGTGCGCGACATCGGGATGACCGACCAGATAGCCACCCTGCGGTGCCCCGCCGGTGAGAATCCGCAGCACGCCGAGTTCCAGCAGCGGTTCGAAGACCATCTCGAACACCGTGAACAGCGGGTCGGTGATCGGGTTGAGCTTCAGGGCGACCACCCGGTTGTGCGCGTACAGCTCGTACAGCGCGTCCAGCGGCGGGATCGAGGTGATGTTGCCCGCGCCGAGCACCGCGCCGATCCCGCCGGTCGCGGTCGGATCCAGCTGGCCGAGTCCGGCTCTCCTGCGTGCGGCGCCCGCGTCCACGCCGGGTCGCAGCCACACCTCACCGTGAAAACCGTTGAGCAGCAGCCGGTCGTAGACGCCGAGCGGGAATACCGGCACCGCGACCCGTCCGCCGGGCGCCTCCCGCAGCGTGATGCCGGTCAGCGGGGTGCGCCCGGCCTCGAGTGCGGCGAGGGTGGCCGACAGCGCGGCCGTGGCTTGCAGCAGGGTGAGCGGGCCGGACATCCATTCCTCGCCGACCAGCGGGGAATCCGGGGCGAGGTCCTTGACGACACACGCGGCGCGCACCCAGTCCTCCGCGAAGCGGGCGGTCCGGGCGTGGATCTCGTCGAGCAGCTCGCGGCGGCGGCGCAGCGAGGTCGCGGCCCACGCCTTCTCGCCCGCGATGAGGTCGGCCAGCGCGTTGTCGATGGCTGTCTCGTCGAACGGAGTGCCCACAAGCCCACTATGCGCGCGATCTCGCGCGGATGTACCGCATCCTGGGATATCGGCGTGAAAGCTCGGCACAGCGACCACTAGGCTGGTTGCCCATGATCGACCTCCGATTCCTGCGGGACGACCCCGATGCGGTCCGCGCCTCGCAGCGCGCCCGCGGCGAAGACCCCGCTCTCGTCGACGCGCTGCTCGAAGCGGACGCGGCGCGGCGTGCCGCGGTGGCCACCGCGGACAATCTGCGCGCCGAGCACAAGGCGATGGGCAAGCTGATCGGCAAGGCGAGCAAGGAGGAGCGTTCCGCGCTGCTGTCGCAGGCGTCGGAGATGTCGGTCAAGGTCAAGGAGGCCGAGGCCGCACAGCACGCCGCCGACGCGGATCTGGACGCCGCGCATCGCGCCATCTCCAACGTGGTGCAGCAGGGCGCGCCCGCGGGCGGCGAGGACGATTACGTCGTGCTGCAAACCGTCGGCACGCCGCCCGAGTTCGACTTCGAGCCGAAGGACCACCTGGAACTCGGCGAGTCGCTCGGCCTGATCGACATGGAGCGCGGCGCGAAGGTCTCCGGCGCCCGGTTCTACTTCCTGACCGGCTACGGCGCGCTGCTGCAGCTAGGGCTGCTGCAACTGGCCGCGCAGCAGGCCGTGGCCAACGGCTTCACCATGATGATCCCGCCGGTGCTGGTGCGCCCGGAGGTCATGGCGGGCACGGGGTTCCTCGGACAGCATTCGGCGGAGGTCTACCACCTCGCCGACGACGACCTCTACCTGGTGGGCACCTCGGAGGTGCCGCTGGCGGGCTACCACTCGGACGAGATCCTCGACCTGAGCGGCGGGCCCAAGCGGTATGCGGGCTGGTCGTCGTGTTTCCGCCGCGAGGCGGGCAGCTACGGCAAGGACACCCGCGGGATCATCCGGGTGCACCAGTTCGACAAGGTGGAGATGTTCGTCTTCACCACGCCCGATCAGGCCGACGTCGAACACCGGCGCTTGCTGGCCTGGGAACAGGAGATGCTCGCGGCGATCGAGGTGCCCTACCGGGTGATCGACGTCGCGGCAGGCGATCTCGGCAGCTCCGCCGCGCGCAAGTTCGACTGTGAGGCGTGGGTGCCGACGCAGCAGACCTACCGCGAGCTCACCTCGACCTCCAACTGCACCACCTACCAGGCACGCAGGCTGTCGGTGCGTTATCGCGACGAGAACGGCAAGCCGCAGATCGCCGCCACCTTGAACGGCACTCTCGCGACCACCCGCTGGATCGTGGCGCTGCTGGAGAATCATCAGCAAGCCGACGGGTCGGTCCGGGTTCCGTCCGCCCTGATCCCGTTCGTCGGGACCGATGTGCTCCGACCCGCGAACTGACGACACGCGAATGACGTCCGGGTGAATAGCTACTGGTTCGCCATGCCGGATTCCCGGGATGTGGCAACCGGCGGGATTCCTTGTGGATAGGCTGTTCGTCGTGCGAGGAATCGGGTCTCGCGGCGATACCCGAACCCGGGTGCGGGCCGCGTCTGCGCTGGCGACGGCTATGGTCATGGCTCGGACCACCGGGGCGTTCTACGTCATGGGCGGGGTGCTCGGTCTGTTGATCACCGCCATCGCCCCTGGTGAGGAGGGTAATCGGCCGCTGGTCGGCGGGGCAGCAGCGGTAGCGCTGGTGCTCGGTCTCACGCTGCTCGCGTGGGGGCCGCGGCTGCCGCATTCGATCCACCACGTGTACGTCGCGATCGCGACGGTGCTGGTGACCATCGCGGTGCACTCCTTCCCGAACACGGTGGGCGCGATCAGCCTCGCCGCGTTCTACGTATTCATCGCCTGCGACGCCGCCCTCTTCTTCGCCTGGTCGCAGGCCGCCGCCCACATCGCGTTCGCGTTGGCGCTGTGCCTGTGGGTGCTGCCCGCGCGGCCGGTGACTCCCGGGCTGCCGTGGTGGTCGGGCCTGATCCCGGCCGGTGTGACCTTCGGCGTCGGCGTCGTGGTCGGAATCCTGACCAGGATGGCGTCCGAGGCCGACATCGACGTGCTCACCGGGCTGCTCAATCGGCGCGGCTTCGACCGGGCGCTGAACACCGCGATCCAGCAGGCCACCAGGTCCGGTCACGGGCTCGCGCTGGTGCTGGTCGACCTGGACCGCTTCCAGAAGATCAACGACCATCTCGGCCACCGCGCCGGTGACGCCGTCCTGCAGCGGGTGGCCGACACCTGGTCGAAGTTGCTGGCCCCCGACCAGCGCTTGGCGCGCTACGGCGGTGACGCGTTCGCCTTGCTGCTGCCGAACACCACCGAGCAGGCCGCGATTCTGCTCACCGAACAGCTGCGCGCGGCGGTGACCACCGGCTGTTCGGCCGGTGTGACCTCCTGGCAGCCGGGGGAATCCGGGTCGCTGCTGGTCAGCCGCGCCGATGTCGGTTTGTACCGGGCCAAGCAGGCCGGGCGCAACCGGACGGTGCTGGAGTCTTCCCGGCAGTTGCCGCTGGCGGTGGAGCTGCGCGAGGCGATCGACCGCGGCGCCCTCGACGTGCACTACCAGCCGATCGTCAGCCTGACCGAAGGCGGCGGCAAGGCGGTCGGCGTGGAGGCACTGCTGCGCTGGTCGTCCAGCGCGCAGCCGGACGTCACCACCGAGGGTCTGATCCGCGTCGCCGAGGAGTACGACCTCATCTCCGACCTGGACGAACTGGTGCTGCGCCGGGCCTGCGCGGACGCCGCGCGATTGCAGGAAACCTTCGCCCAGCTGGATCTGACGCTGAATGTGAACGTCAGCGGGCTGGAGCTGGCCGAGACCGGTTACGCCGACCGGGTGGCGGGCATCCTCGCCGCCACGGGCTGGCCCGCCGATCAGCTGGTGCTCGAGGTGACCGAGAGCGAACTGGCCGCCGAATCACAGACCGCGATCGAGAACCTGCACGTGCTGCGCGACCGGGGCGTGCGCATCGCCATCGACGACTTCGGCACCGGTTACTCCTCGCTCAGCAGGCTGGCCACCCTGCCCAGCGACATCCTCAAAGTCGATCAGTCTTTTGTCGCCGCGATCCGCTCCGATTCGCCCGCGCCGCCTTTGCTCGGCGTGATCGCCGCGCTGTCCAATGCGCTGGACCTGCAGGTCATCGCCGAGGGCGTGGAGACCGAATACCAAGCGGCCGTGCTCACCGAACTGGGCTTCGCGCTGGCGCAGGGCTATCACTACAGCGATTCGCACCCGGTGTCGGAGCTGATCAGCGACCTCAACGAGAACAAAGGCCGGATCGGCCCCGGCGTCACCGACCGGGAACTGGGTGATGGCGACTCGGTGCCCGCCAACGGTTGGGTGCCGCTGCCGTAAATCGCTTGACCGTACGGGCCGACGGTGAGCATGCTGGTCGACATGCGATTGCTCGTCTACGCCTATTGATTCGCCGAATCGTTGCGCCCCCCGCGGGCGGGTAGCGCACATACCTTCGGCCTGCGCTCGCTGACGGTTCGGGCGGTGCTCTTCAAGAGCATCGGTGAACTGATTCCGCTGTACGCGTTGTACGCCCTGCTGTTCGCCGACCACGGCATGAGCACCGGGCAGATCTCCTTGCTGTTCGCCATCTGGTCGGCGACTTCGTTCCTGCTCGAGGTGCCCTCCGGTGCGTGGGCCGACACGGTCTCCCGGCGCGGACTGCTCGTGCTCAGTGGTGCGTTGCTGACGGCAGGCTTCGCGCTGTGGACGGCGGCGCCCTCCTTCGCGGGTTTCGCCGCGGGATTCGTGCTGTGGGGAACCTCGGGGGCGCTGGCCTCCGGCACCTTCGAGGCGCTGCTGTACGACGAACTGGCCGCCCGGGGCGAGTCGTCGGCATACCCGCGCGTCCTCGGCTATGCCCGTGCAGGCGCGGAAGCGGCCGTCGTCATCGCGATCGTCGCCGCGACACCCCTGTATCTCTACGGCGGCTATGCCCTGGTCGGCTGGTCGAGTGTCGCCGTCGCGGCCGTGCACACGCTGATCGCGCTGTCGCTGCCCACCGCGCCGAAGGCGGTGTCGGCGACGGACATCGACGACCTGGAAGAGGAAGAGCCGGCATCCGCTGTGCCGGCCTTGGACCCGGCGGTCGGGAACGTCGCTTCCCTCCTCGGCTTCGCAGGTGACTCCGCCCGGCCCGGTGGGGCGCCCGGCGCGGATGGACGTGGTTCCGTCTCGGTGTCCGGCGGTCGGGACGAGACGGACGAGGCGGCGTTCACCGAGAATCGCGAAGCGGCCCGGCCTCGCCCGTTCGCGCGATATCTCACCATGCTGAAGGCCGGTGTGGGCGAGGCGGTCCGCGTGCGGGTGGTGCGCCATGGCGTGCTGCTGGAAGCGCTGCTGTTCGGGATCACCGCGTTCGACGAGTATTTCGCCCTGCTGGCGGAGGAATCGGGCGTCTCGACCGCTGCGGTGCCGCTGCTGGTCGGTCTCACGGTGCTCGGTTCGCTGACCGGTTCCGTGCTGGCGGGGCGCACCGAAGGAATGTCGGGTCGCACGATGTCGATCGCGGTGGGCATTGCCGGCGTGCTCTTCCTCGGCGGCGCGCTGATCGCGGGCCTCGCGACCGGTCGTCCGGACGCGATCTACCTGTTGACGGGCCTCGGTTTCGCGTCGATCGGCGTCTCCTACGGCATCGTCTACAACGCGGGCATCGTCGCGGGCGCCCGCCTCCAGGACGCCATCGAGGGCCCGGCCCGGGCGACCGTCACCTCCGTCTCCGGTCTCTTGGGCGAGGTGATCGCCCTAGCGGTCTTCGGCTTCGCCGCCGTGATCACCCTCTGGTCCTCCATGGCCACCCTCCTGGCCCTTCTCGGAGCCTCCATCCTCGTCCTCGCCACCCTCGCTCCCCGCTGGCTCCCACCCCGCGCCGACTGACCAGCGGCACACCACCGAGAACTCTTCTCGGGAAACGCCGCGACCACGTACCAGTCGCGGTTGGGTAGCGTGCGGAAGGTGAGTGCGGAGGCGAGGGTGGGGCTGGTTTTCGGGTTCGCGATCGGTGCGGGGGTGGCGGTGCAGGCGCGGATCAACGGGGCGTTGGGGGCGCGGCTGGAGGACGGGGTCGCCGCGGCGGTGATCAGTTTCGGGGCGGGATTCGTCGTGCTGGCGGTGGCGTTCGCGGTCAGTGGGCGGCTGCGGGAGGGTGGGCGGCGGGTGCGGCGGGCGTTGTCGGAGGGCGTGCTGCGGCCTTGGCAGTTGCTCGGCGGTCTGTGCGGCGCGTTCTTCGTCGCGTGCCAGGGGCTGACCGTCGCGGCGATCGGCGTCACCGCGTTCACCGTGGCGGCCGTCGCGGGCCAGCTGCTCAGCAGTCTGGTGGTCGACCGGCTCGGGCTCGGTCCGAGCGGACGCACGCCGGTCACCACGGTGCGTCTGGTGGGGGCGGCGCTCGGCGTGGTCGCAGTGCTCGTCGCCGGATTCGGGCACACTCGCGTCACCGGTGGGCTCTCGGTGCCCGACGCGCTGCGCGGCACGCCGACCGCTCTGCTGATCGTGCTGCCCGCGCTGGCGGGCATCGGACTGGCCTGGCAGCAGGCGGTGAACGGCAAGGTGGGCGCCGTCGGCGGGTCGCTCTCGGCGGCCATGGTGAATTTCTGCGCCGGTCTGGCCGCGCTGCTCGTCATCGAGGCCGTGGTCGTCGCGTCCTCCGGCGGACCGGCCGAATTCCCGACCGAGCCTTGGCTGTATCTCGGCGGCTTCATCGGCGTCGCCTTCATCGCCCTCGCCGCGCTGACCGTTCGCTGGATCGGCGTCCTTCTGCTCGGGCTCACCTCCGTGGCGGGGCAGTTGCTGGTCTCGGTGATCCTCGATGTGCTCACCCCGACCAGCGCAGGCCTGTCCGCCACCGCGATCGTCGGTTGTGCGCTGACCCTGGTGGCGGTCGCCATCGCCACTCGGTCCCAGTCCTGAGAACACTCGCCGCGCATTCATGCTCGAAGCGCATGAGTGTGGAATGGTGCGCTCATGCTGATCGAATACGGGGTGTGGGTTTCGCGGCTCGGGCTGTGTGTCGTGTTCGGGTTGTCGGCGTGGGGCAAGCTGGCGGATCGGAGCGCGACGCGGCAGGCGGTGGGGGATTTCGGGGTGCCGCTGCGCTGGGTGCCCGCGGTGGCCCGGACGCTGTCGATCGCCGAAGCGACCATCGCGGTAGGCGTGCTGCTTCCGTGGGTTTGCGGCGTGGCCGCGCTGGCGACGCTGCTGTTGCTCGCCGTGTTCACGGTGGTGATCGTGCGCTTGCTGCGGCGTGGCGAGCATCCGTCCTGTTCCTGCTTCGGTGCTGCGAGCGCCGCGCCGATCGGGCCGAAGATTTTGGTGCGCAATGGTCTTTTCGCCGTGCTCGCAGTGCTGGTGGGTATCGGCGCGCTGACACATCCGCGCGTGCCGATGGATCTGCCGGCCGACAACGCGATCGGTTGCGCGGTGGCCGCCGCCGTCGTGGCGGTGCTGGTGTGGTTGGCGGGCCAGGTGCGTCTCCTGCGCCGCCGGGTGGACGAGCAGGTGTTGTCCACACTGGGTGCGGAGGGCTTGCCGGTCGGCGCGGTGGCGCCGGAGTTCGAACTGTTCGGCCCGCAGGGAACGAAGACCACGCTCGAGGATCTGCTGAACGGGGCGAGGTCGGTCCTGCTGGTCTTCGTGCACCCGGGCTGTGAGTTGTGCGCGGCGCTGGCCCGCGAGTTGCCCCGCTGGCGCGCTCGGGCGGCTGACGCCCTGGCCATCGTGGCGGTCGGCAACGGAGACGCCGCCGAGCAAGCCGCTTGGGGCGTCGAGCACGGACTGGGTGACATTCCCTCGCTCGTGCAGCAGGGCAACGAGGCAGCCTTGCGCTACCGGGTGCGCGGTACCCCGTCCGCTGTGCTGATCGACCCCGAGGGGCGGGTCGCCGCGCCGGTGGCCAGAGGGGGCATCGCGATCCGCGAGTTGATCACCACGGTGCGGAAAGCGCCGCGCGAACCCGCGCGCGACAGGGTCCCGGCCGGGGCCGCGCGTTGATTTCGGGACGTACCTCTTCTTCGCTCCCGAGACCGACCCGAGGCCGGTAATTCGCTAGTTGGCAAATTTACAGCAAATTAGCTTTGGGCACCGATAGGATCGAGTCGCACCGGTGCGGAATTCGCCATCCATCGACCACAGGACCCATCGACAAGAGGGGAAAGACATGGCGCTCTTCGCATTCACCGACTACTCCGGCAAAGAGTTCATCATCCAGCTGACCAATGAACAGCGGATCGCTGAGGCCCGCCGCATCCTGTCGGGTGACGAGCAGATGTCTGTGCACGTCATGGGAAGGATCCGGAAGATGCCCGCGCCCTACAACCCGGGCTGGGACTTCCATATGGACCCCGACACCATCACCTTCTTCACCATGGCGATCGAGGTCTGCGACGCCAGCATCATGTACGTCAACGACCACCTGGACGAGGCCTGTGGCGCGTTCCTGCCGGGTTGTTTCTGGTGCCCGTGGTCGTCGAAGCTGACCCGCGAGGTTGCCGACCGATAGCAATCAGCTGGCAACTGCTTCCGGCCGACGTGGACGCGTCGGCCGGAAGTGGGTCAGTCCAGCTTGCGCGAGCGCAGTTCGTGACCCTTGGACGTCTTGCACCGTCCCGACTCCAGGTCCCACTGCCAGCCGTGCAGATTGCAGGTGAGCGTGTTGCCCTCCACCACACCGAACTTCGACAGGTCCGCCTTCAGGTGCGGGCAGCGGCGCTGCACCTCCCAGCCGCTGAGCTCGGTGGAGGCGGAATCGTCGTGCGCCTCGGCGAACCAGCCGTCGGCGTAGGCGATCCGCTCGTCGGTGAGGCATTTGAAGAACGTGTAGAGGAACTCGTTGTACCCGCCGATTCGCCAGGCCTGGAAGCGGGTGGACAGGAAGATGGTGTTCACCCAGTCGGGCTCGCGGTCGCGCAGCACCGTGCGCACCAGTTCCGGCGCGATGCGGAAGCCGTAGCGGTAGCGGCCCTCGCCTTCGATCGGCTCGCGCACGGCGCGCTTGGGGAAGTCCAGCACGATGGTTTCCTCGCCGATCACCAGGCCGACGGGGTAGCCGATGCCGTCGCAGATCACGTCGCTCTGCGCCATGATCGGCTCGAACAGCTTGCGCAGCGGTTCCAGCAGGGAGCCGTCGCCGCGTTCCCAGGTCGCCTTCTCGGCCTCCAGCACCGGCGCCAGGCGCTGGGCCATCCGCTCGATGTACTCGGCCTTGTGCTCGTAGATCTCGGCCGGGTCGCTGGGATGGGTCAAGGTGAGTTCGGCGCCGCGCACGTCGGCGACCGAACCGGGGATCATCAGGATGCCGCCTGCGTTGCCGTGGATCTCCATCTGCTCCAGGAACACCTTCTGATCGGGGAAGATGTTGCCCTCGTCACCGCGGTCGTCGTTGAGGTAGCGCAGCTCGTCGTCGAGGAACACCGGCGGACCCGCCGACGGCACCACCCAGGTCGCGCCGACCTGCTCGATGTAGCTGCGCGCGCGGTCCATGCCGCGCTGACGCTTCTGTTTGCCGAAGTTCGACTTGGTGCGA
Organism: Nocardia sp. NPDC047648; assembly: GCF_040642815.1. Taxonomy (NCBI): domain Bacteria; kingdom Bacillati; phylum Actinomycetota; class Actinomycetes; order Mycobacteriales; family Nocardiaceae; genus Nocardia; species Nocardia sp. NPDC047648. The sequence continues at coordinate 22,396 of NZ_JBEYSX010000014.1, forward strand.
GCCGGGATGTCGTAGACCATCGGGTACCAGATCGCGCCCGAGTACTGCAGCAGATGGATGTCGACGTGGCCGAACGCGTCGTGCAGCACGTCCATGTCGACCGGCCGGGCGTCGTTCATGTTGAAGCAGGTGGTCTCGCCGTCGGAGACGACGAGCCCGGAGTCGCCGATCGGGCCGTCGGCGGGCGCGCGCAGCGCGATGATCATGATCTCCAGGTCGCCGCCGGGACCGGTCACCGTGTGCTTGACCGAGTCCTCGGTCTCGAAGAACTTGTGGAAGCCCAGTTGTTCGAGCTCGCGGCGCAGATCCGGCACGGGATAGTCCGGCAGCAGTACGGTCGCGTCCTTGTCGACGTGCTCGGCCAGCGTCCGAGCGTCGAAGTGGTCGCGGTGCAGGTGCGAGACGTACAGGAAGTCGCACGCGCCCAGCTCGTCCCAATCCAGCCCGGTGTTGTCGGGGAACGGGAACCAGGAACCGAAGTACGCGGGGTTCACCCAGGGATCGCAAAGGATCGACCCGGCCGCGGTGCGGATGTGGAATCCGGCGTGTCCGACGCTGGTGATCTGCACTAGCTGCTCCTCCTGCTGTTTACCAGCCAACCAGGGTAGTAGTTACGGCGAGATGTCGCCGATGCAGTAGCCGTCCGGCCCGGAGCGCAGGGTGAAGGTGCGGGTCTGCGTCACACCGGAGGAGTTGGTCACCGGCACGAGCACCGCGATGTAGTCGGTGTTCACCTGCTCCGACCGGATCTGCTGGTCGGCGAACTCGGTGGCCCCGGTGAGCACGCCCTGGTTGTTCGCCAGCGGCGCGGCGCTCGGACGCCCGGTGCCTTTGGGGTCCCAGGTCGCCGGGGACGCCTTACAGATCAGAGGGTAGTCGCCCTCCTTGTCGGCGGGGTCGAGCGGTGTGCCGACGAACCGGGACAGGTAGCGGCGCACGGTGTGGCGGGCATCGGCGTCGTTGTAGGCGATCTCCGCGCCCTCCGTGGCGACGCGTGGGCAGGCGTAGCCGCTGTCGAGCTCGGCGCGTGGCACGGCGACCGTGGTCGCCGGGCTCTTCCAGACGACGGCGTCCTCGGTCGTCGTGCCCGGCTGGGCCAAGGCGGTGAAGACGGCCTGCTGGTCGGCGTACATCTCGGCCACATTCCTGGGCGCGATGGTCCAGCACTTGTCCTGCATCTCGGCGATGGTGTGCGAGCGCAGGTCGGCGGCCCAGCGCTGCATCGCGGTCGCGGCGGCGGGCAGCCCGGCGACCGCGCCGACCGGCGGAGCGCCGGCGGGAACCGGAGGCAGCGCGGAGGTGCTGGGCGGTGGCGTGGTCGGGGCGGCGGCCGGTGGCGTTGTGCGCACCGCCGCCTGCGGCGCGCTCTCCTCCGGAATCCCGACGACCGAGTCGCAACCGGACAACGCGATCGCTGCAATCAGGACCGAGCCGCCGACCAGCGCAGCGCGGGGCGCTCGCCCACCCGAGGCCCGATTCCGCTCGCGTGCTGCACTGCGGTCGTACTCGCGCGGTGCCGATCGGGCGCGTTCCACTTCGGCGATCCTCTTCTCTCAGGCGTGTGATCGGGGCTGCTCGTGCGTCCTCGCTCCGGCGCGACGCGTGATGGCGCGCACTGCCGGTGGGGACGAGCAGCGACTACGCTAGCGGACTTGTGGAACCCGTCTATCGGACGATCATCGGGCTGGCCCGTACCGTCTTCTTCGTCGAAGGTCTGAAGTTCACCGTCAAGGGCGCTGAACACATCCCCGCCCGCGGTGGCGCCGTGCTGGCGGTGAACCACACCGGCTACATGGACTTCACCTACGCGGGCCTGCCGGTGCGCACCCCGAAGCGCTACGTCCGGTTCATGGCCAAGAAGGAGGTCTTCGACAACAAGATCTCCGGCCCGATCATGCGCGCGCTCAAGCACATCCCGGTGGACCGCTCGGCGGGCGCGGACTCCTACAAGGCCGCCGTGGAATACCTGCGCCGGGGCGAGCTGGTCGGCGTGTACCCAGAGGCGACGATCAGCCGCAGTTTCGAGATCAAGGAATTCAAGTCCGGCGCGGCGCGCATGGCCGTCGAAGCGGAGGTGCCGATCATCCCGATCGTCATCTGGGGCGCGCAGCGGGTCTGGACGAAGGGTTTCCCGAAGCGGCTCGGCCGCACCAACACCCCCATCTCGATCGCCGTCGGTGAACCGATCCAGCCGTTCGAGCCCGTCGCCGAACTCACCGCCGAGCTGCGCTCGACCATGCAGGACATGCTGCTGGACCTGCAGAAAGACTACGTGCACGAGCCCGGCGCGTACTGGGTTCCCGCCCGGCTGGGCGGCAGCGCTCCTACCCTGGAAGAGGCGGACGCGATGGATGCCGCCGAAGCCGAGGCCAAGGCCGCGCGCAAGGACGCGGCGGGGCAGTAACGGGAGCTGTGATGGCGCGGGAACCGGTCTACGACATCCTCACCGGCATGGCCCGCGCCATTTTCTTCGCGCAGGGTCTGCGCATCGATGTCGAGGGGCAAGAGCACATTCCGCGCTCCGGCGGCGCGGTGCTGGCCGTGAACCACACCGCCTACCTCGATTTCATGGAGGTCGGGCTGATCGGGCGGAAGTCCGGCCGCAACGTCCGGTTCATGATGAAGGCCGAGCTCGAGCACGGCATAGTCGGCTTCCTCATGAAGCACTGCAAGGCGATCGGCGTCGATCGCACGGCGGGCGCCCAGTCGTACGCCCGCGCGGTGACCGCACTGCGCGACGGCGAGCTGGTGGTGGTCTACCCCGAGGCGACGATCAGCCGCAGCTTCGAACTGAAGGAATTCAAGTCCGGCGCGGCGCGCATGGCTCTGGAAGCCGATGTTCCGATCGTGCCCTTGATCATCTGGGGCGCCCACCGGATCTGGACCAAGGACATCCCGAGACAGCTGGGCCGCCATCGTTTCCCGATCAATATCCGTATCGGCGCACCGATCCCACCGGACGATCCGGCCGAGAAGCTCACCGCCACCCTGCGGACTCGGATGAGCGAACTACTGGAACGCGCGCAACGCGACTATCCGATGGCGGAAGGCGCCCGCTGGGTGCCCGCCCGGCTCGGCGGGACCGCCCCGACCCTCGCGGAGGCGGCTGTGCTGGAACGCGAGGAGATGGAGAGGCGGCGGCGCGCGAAGGCGCGGTGAATCGACGCGTGCCCGGGGGAGGGCCCCGTGACAGGCTGTGGCGGTGTGGGTCGTCATCCGATCAGGCGGCGTCGATGGCTACGGTGATCTTGCGGGCCATGTCGGTCATGACCGGGGTGGGCGTGCCCTTGCGGGTTCCGGCGGCGGTGTCGATGGCGACGAGGACGGCGCTGCGGAAGTTGTCGGCCTCGGCGGGATCCTGCTTCTGCAGCAGATTCATTGCCGCGGTGAGGGCCGGCAGTACGTGGTCGGCGAGTTCGGCGACGTTCTTGCCGTTCAGGGTGATGTCCTTCGACTTCGCGGCGAGTACGTGCCCGACCAGGCCGGTCGCCGACGACAGGGCGATGGAGCCGTGGGTGGCGGCCTTGTGCGGTGAGCCGGTGGCGTCAGCGGCGGCCAGCAGCGAGACAGCGCCGTAGGCGGCGGTCCGGATGGTGGCCTTGTCTTGGTCGGTCAGGGTGACGGACATGGTGGTGTCTCCTTCGGAATGGGTTGTGCGGCAATGCGATCTGTTGGACGAGTCCCGGATTGCCGGGGGTTGGTGGGCGAACGAGGTCGCCCAGGCCGACGGTCGGTCAGCGGCTCGGCGAACCCTGCTGGTCGTCGGCCGCCGTGGTCTCGCGGACGGCCTGGGCGATGGCGCGGAAATCCTTGCGCAGGAGCGCGCCGTGGTTGCTGGCGACCTTCGCGGTCACGCGGATGTTCGGGTTGCGGGCGCACACCGCGTCGAGGCCGGCACGGATCCGTTCCTGCTCGTCACCGCGGCTTCCGAACGACGTCCCGGAAGCGACCACATACCGCACCGGCACGCTGATGTCGTCCAGCACGGGACCCAGCTCGCGTTCGCGGGAGAGCCTGCCGAGTTCGATATTGCTTTCGGCCATCTGTTCGACGGTCATCCGCGGGGTCAGGCCGGTCGGCCGCAGCAGCGGCGTGAACCAGCCAAGCCGCTTGAACAGCTTGCGGATCCGCTGCTCCATGGCCTCGTCGAGCCAGTCGTACGGGAACGCGCCGTCGACCAGCACCGCACCCATGGCACGGCAGGGGTTCCGGGCGGCCCAGTGCGCCGCGACGACCGCCCCGTAGGACCAGCCGGCCACCAGCGCCCGGTCCACACCCCTGTCAGCCAGGACGGCGTCGACGTCCCGGATCGCGGCCTCGAGGGAATAGTCCGCCGAACGCCGCGATTTGCCGCGAGCCCGCTCGTCGAAGGTGATGTGCCGGTATTCGGGGCCGAGCTCGGCGATGACCCGCCGCCAGTACCCCTGAGTGGCGAACTGGCCATTGCAGTAGACCACGGGAATGCCGCGCCCGCCGGTGTCGGTGACGGCGAGGGCCGTATCGTCGACCGGCACCATGCCGGTCCACTCAGAAGCGGTGGAGGAGGCGCTGTTGTTCGTCATGGGAACCACTGTCGGCGTCCGGCCTGACACCACGCTGACACTCGCCTGATACGGCCACTGACACCGTGCGTTCCCTGCATGATCGGCGCGATCGGTTGGTCTCCGGCTTACCAAGGGATTTCACGGCGGCGAAGCTCGGCAGCCCGCCCCAGCGCGGGCGCTGGTCGGCACTTCGCGACCACCGCCCCGCGGGCGTCAGTACGCTCCCTCACCTCGCGCCACGACACCGACCGTGCGCGCGATCAGCCGCAGGTCCATCCGCATGGACACGTTCTCCACGTAGGACAGGTCGAGTCGCACCGCGTCCTCGAGCGGAAGGTCCGACCTGCCACTGACCTGCCACAAGCCGGTCAGCCCCGGCTTCACGAGCAGGCGTCGGCGCATCATGTGGTCGTAGGTGTCGACTTCCCGCCGCACCTGCGGTCGCGGCCCGACAACGCTCATGTCGCCACGCAGGACGTTCAGGAACTGCGGCAGTTCGTCGAGACTGTACTTGCGCAGGAATCGCCCGACCGGCGTGACCCGGGGGTCGACCTTCATCTTGAAGAAGACCGGATTTCCACCCTGCTGTGCGATCAAGACTTCGGCATACCGGTCGGCGTTGTCGTACATACTGCGGAACTTGATCATGCGGAAGGGCAGGCCGTATCGGCCGATGCGTTCCGACAGGTAGAAGACCGGGCCGCGGCTGGTGGTCTTCACCGCGATCGCGATTGCCAGGAACACCGGCAGGAGCAGCAGTAGGCACACTGTCGCGAAGCCGATGTCGAAGGCCGTTTTGCTGACCGACCGAGCCCGCTCGTACTGCGGTTCGGCGATGTGCATCATCGGCATCCCCGCGACCTGCCGATTGGTGAGCCGGGATATGGCGATGTCGATCGCCCCTGGCGCCAGCATGAACTCGACTCCCAGCGCGTCCAGTTCCCAAGCGAGCCTGCGGAGCTCGGTCGGGCCGAGATGGCGGGAGGGACCGATGGCGACGGTGTCGGCGTGGGTGTGCAGGACCGCCCGCAGCACAGCGCTGTCGTCACCGACTACGGCGACCGAACCGCCGGCGAAGGCCAATGGCGCATCGCCCGATTGGCCACCCGGCACGCAGGCGCCCACGACGTCGTAACCGGCGCCCGGGTCTGCGGCCAACGCCGCGGACATCGCCGCGGCCGCTTCGGCAGTGCCGACCACGAGTACGGCCGAACGGTGGCGTCCCCGGCGGCGTTCCCTGGCAAGCTGATGACGCCACCACAGTCGTCCACCGACCACCGCGAGGACGCCGGCCGGAAAGGCGATCGCGAGATAACCTCGGGCGAACTTGATTTCGAGTGCCAGTGACATCAGTGCCAGTACGCCGAACAGGTGCATGGTCGCCGACATCAGCCGCCGGAATTCCTCGACACCGCTGCCGACCAGTTGCGGCGCGCGGCTACCCGCGCTGCCGAGGATCGCGAACCAGCCCATGGCGAGCGCGCCCGATACCACCGTGTAACCGATTCGGTACGGCTGATCCCAGGCCAGCGGCGGAGCGCCGCTCCCATTGAAGCGAATCAGCTGCGCACTTCCCACGGCGATGGAAACGGCGGCGAAATCGGTGATGGCGAGACGACGTACGTACTCCGATCGCCAGGCCTTACGGGTCGAGACGGTAATCGGTGGAGCCACGAAGGGTCGTGGGGATTCGGCGGTCCCATTCCATTTCGGGACCGCCTTGGATTTCATCAAGAGAACACCCCTCCTGGGGCAACGGTGGAATTGCTACCCGATCCGGAGATCGTCTTTCCCGGCAGCGTCCCGACCGCCTCTACCGAACGCTTCATCGGCACTTGATCGGCAAGTGTCACAACATCTCTCGCCGGTCGGAAGGTATGCGCGAAGTAGCGTGATCGGGATGTTAACTGCTCCGGATCAACCCGGCGACCCATCTCGATACGCATCTGGAATAACACCATGAAGGTGAATATGGAATGTGCTCTATATCACAGTTTGTAACGCTGATGTGGAATCCGGCCGATATTGCCGTCGGTACGCTGACGGTCGCAACAGTGCCGGCCCGTACGACGAATGATGTTCTCGTCACGCGCATTTCGTGATACGCCGGGCAGCTGATGCTTCCGCGCGCCGCGACAGGCGTTCCGACGGGCCGGAACGTTTAGAGCAAAGGATCGGATCTGTGCGCTGTCGACTCTGTGACTCCGGCAGACTGTCCAGCGTTCTGGATCTCGGTGCGACGCCGCCGTGCGAATCGTTCCTCACCGCCGACCAACTCGACCTGCCCGAGCCGACCTACCCCTTGCATCTGCGGGTGTGCGCCGACTGCCTGCTGCTGCAGATTCCGGCACTGATCACACCGGAGGAGACCTTTACCGAATACGCCTACTTCTCCTCCTACTCCGACAGCTGGGTCCGCCACGCGGGTGAGTTCGTCGACACCGCGGCCGACCGGCTGGGGCTGGGCAGGGACTCCTTCGTGGTGGAGGTCGCCAGCAACGACGGCTACCTGCTCCGCCACGTCGTCGACCGCAATATCCGATGCCTGGGCATCGAGCCCTCGGTCAACGTCGGAACAGCGGCTCGCGAGTCGGGCGTACCCACCGAAACCACCTTCCTCGACGAGGATTCGGCCCGCCGGATCCGTGCCGAACACGGCCCCGCGGATCTTGTGGTCGCCAACAACGTCTATGCCCATATCCCGGATCTGCGCGGATTCACCCGTGCGCTACGCATCCTGCTGGCGGACGACGGCATGCTGACCATCGAGGTGCACCATGCGCTCAACTTGGTCGGGCTCGGCCAGTTCGACACCATCTACCATGAGCATTTCCAGTACTACACCGTGCTTTCGGCGCAACGTGCGCTCGCTGTCGCGGGATTGACCGTGGTCGACGTCGATCAGCTGCCGACGCACGGCGGATCGATCCGGCTGTGGGTACGCCCCGATGCCGCCGTGGCGGCGGTGAGCGACCGGGTGCGGGAAGTGCTGGAACTCGAGCGGTCCGCGGGGCTGCACTCGGCGGACGGCTACACATCGCTGCGGCGGCGTGCCGAGTCCGTGCGGCATGAGCTGCTCGGGTTCCTGCTCGACTGCCGACGCCGGCGCCGGCGCGTCGTCGGATACGGTGCGCCGGGCAAGGGCAACACACTGCTCAACTATTGCGGGGTCCGGCCCGACCTACTCGAGTACACCGTCGACCGCAATCCCTACAAACACGGCAGATTCACGCCGGGAACGCGAATCCCGATCCACCCACCGGCCCGGCTCGACGCCGATCGTCCGGACGTGGTCGTGGTGCTGCCCTGGAATCTCGAGCACGAGATCACCGCACAGCTGCGGCATGTCGCCGAGTGGGGCGGTCGGCTCGCCTATCCCTTGCCCGAGCTGCACGTGGTCGACCCGGCGTCCCCGGCCCCGACCGTGCCGGCCGGAGCCGAGTCGAAAGGAAACCGGCGCGGATGAAAGTCGTCCTGTTCTGCGGTGGCTACGGCATGCGCATGCGCGGCGGCACCGATGACATGGTGCCCAAGCCGATGCAACTCGTCGGCCCCCGCCCCTTGCTCTGGCACGTGATGCGGTACTACGCGCACTACGGTCACACCGAATTCATCCTGTGCCTCGGATACGGCGCCGAGCACATCAAGAATTTCTTCCTCAGCTACCGGGAGTCGGCGTCCAACGACTTCGTGATCCGCAACGGCCGGGTCGAATTGCTCGGCAGCGATATCGACGACTGGACGATCACTTTCGTCGATACCGGCGTGGAGTCGGCCATCGGAGAGCGATTGCGCCGGGTGCGCGAGCACCTCGGCGACGACCAGTACTTCCTGGCCAACTACGCCGACGTCCTCACCGACGCTCCCCTGGACGAGATGATCGCTCAGTTCCACGCTTCGGGGGCGTTGGCATCTCTCATGGTGGTGCCACCGCAATCGTCGTTCCACTGTGTGGACCTCAGCCCCACCGGCGAGGTCAAGGAAATCGTTCCCGTGGCCGATATGCCGCTGTGGGAAAACGGCGGCTACTTCGTGCTCGGCCGGGAGATATTCGACCTGCTGCCACCAGGCGGCGATCTGGTGGAAGACGCCTGTGGGGCGCTCGCGGGCCAAGGCCGGTTGTTCGGCTACCGCCACGACGGATTCTGGAAGCCGGCAGATACTTTCAAGGAGCGCGCCGAACTCGATGCCGCCTACAGCAGCGGACACCGGCCATGGATGGTGTGGGAGCGGTGATCGCGCTGCTTTCCCCGCGGCCTGCCGAGATCGCCTTGCTCGGCGCGCATTGCGATGACATCCCGATCGGCATGGGAGCCACGCTGCTGTCGCTGACCAGCGCCCATCCGGGTATGCGGGTGCGCGCGCTGGTCCTTTCCGGTGCCGGCACGGAGCGCGAACAGGAGGAGCGGGCGGCGCTCACCGCCTTCTGCTCGGGACGGACACCGGAATTGACGGTGCTCGACGTCCCGGACGGACGCGCACCGGCGCACTGGGATCGGATCAAGACGGCCGTAGCGGAGTTTCGCCGTGCTGGTGAACCGGACCTGGTGTTCGCCCCGCAACCGGGCGACGCGCACCAGGATCACCGCACGCTCGCGGAGCTGGTGCCGACCGAGTTCCGCGACCACCTGATCCTCGGCTACGAGATCCTCAAGGCTGAGGTCGACACACCGGCGCCGACCGTATTCCATCCGGTCGACGCGGACCTGATCCGGCGCAAATCGCGACTGCTGCATCGGTACTACCCGTCCCAGACCGGTCGCGACTGGTTCGACGAAACCGCGTTCCTGGCGTCCGCGCGGATCCGCGGCGTGCAGTGCCGCACCGAGTACGCCGAAGCCTTCGTGGTGGACAAGGCCGTCATCTCATGGGAAAAGGAGTGACAACGATGCGAGTCCTGGTCACCGGGCATCAGGGATACCTGGGCACCGTCATGGTCCCGATACTGCGAGCCGCGGGGCACGAAGTCGTCGGGCTCGACACCGGCTGGTTCGCCGACTGCCTGCTCGGTGAGTTCTCCGGCGATCCGGAGGGCCTGCGCCTCGACCTGCGAGCGGTGCAGATCGATGCCCTTCGTGGCATCGATGCGGTCGTCCATCTCGCCGCGCTGTCCAATGATCCCCTGGGCGCGCTCGCGCCGGAAGTCACCCACGAAATCAATCATCGCGCCTCGGTGCGTCTGGCTCGGCTCGCGAAAGAAGCGGGTGTGTCCCGGTTCCTGTACGCCTCCACCTGCTCGGTGTATGGCGCCGCCGGAGACGAGCTGGTGACCGAGTCGGCGCCGCTGCGGCCGATCACCCCCTACGCCGAGTCGAAGGTGCGGGTCGAAGACGATGTCGCGGCGCTGGCCGACGACGACTTCGTTCCTGTCTTCCTGCGCAATGCCACCGCGTTCGGATTCTCCCCTCGTCCTCGCGCTGACATCGTGCTCAACAACCTCGTCGGACACGCCGTCCTCACCGGTGCGGTCAAGGTGCTCTCCGACGGCACGCCCTGGCGGCCGCTGGTCCACGCCCGCGACATCGCGGAGGCCTTCGAACGCTGCCTCACCGCACCGGCGTCCGCCGTCGCAGGCCGGGCGTTCAACATCGGCACGGAGCGAAACAATCTCACCGTGGCCGAGATCGCCGAGTCGGTGGTGGCCACCGTGCCGGGGTCGCGACTGTTGATCACCGGGGAGACCGGCGCCGACCCCCGCTCCTATCGGGTCGACTTCTCCGCCGCCCGCGCAGTGCTCGGTTTCGAGGCGCAGTGGTCGGTGCCTGACGGCGCCGCCGAACTCTACCGCGAGTACACCGAGCGTGGCCTCACCGAAGAGGCGTTCTCCCAGCGATTCACCCGGCTCGCGTGGCTGCAGCGGCTGCGCGCGTCCGGCGCACTGGACCCGCGCCTGCGTGCGGTCACCGCTCCGGTGACAGGGTAGCCCGCAGATGGCTCCATCGTCCGGCGTTCGCGTCGCGATCCGACACCGCCGTCACCGGCAGCGGCCAGGCGATCCCCAAGTCCGGATCGTCGAAGGCGACGCTGAGATCCTCGGCGGGATCGTGCGGCCGATCGATGCGGTAGCACACATCGGCGGTGTCGGTGAGTGCTTGAAATCCGTGCAGAAAGCCCGGTGGTACGTACAGGTGCCGGAACTCCTCGTCGTCGAGCCGGAACGCCTGCGTCCGGCCGAACGTCGGCGACGACGGCCGGATGTCGACCAGCACGTCATACACCGCGCCGTGTGCGCAGCGGACCAGTTTGGCTTCCCCACGCCCGGACCGGCCGTGCATGCCGCGCACCACCCCACGGCGCGACCGGGATTGCGAGTCCTGCACGAAACCGGCGGAGATTCCCGGAATCCCCAGATGGGAGTCGAATTCGGCGGCATCGAAGGTCCGAGTGAACAGGCCACGGTCGTCCCGGACGGGCGCTGGGACCAGCACCACCACGCCGACCAGGTCGGTCTGCTCCATACGCACACCGACATCGTGTCATGACCGGCCGCTGCCGCGCCTGCTCCGGCGCCGTTCTGCATACCGTCCTCGATCTCGGGACGGTGCCCGCCGCCGATGATTTCCCGCCTGCGGGCCGGCCGGTGACACCGGCGGAGACCACGCACCCGCTGCGGATGGTGCGGTGCCCGCGCTGCGAGCTGGCGCAGCTCGCCGAAGACGACACCGTGGCCGCCGAACCCCGTGGCGTGGAGCCGCGGGCCCTGCGCGATCAAGCGGCCGATGCGATTGCCCGGGTCGACGCGGCCGGTCTGCTGCGCGGGCGCACGGTCATCGAGTTCGGTAGTCCGCACGGTGGTTCCTGGCTGCCGCTGCTGGCCGAGGGTGGCTGCACCGAAGCCGACGCGGCGCGGGCGGACCTGGTCGTGGACTGTTTCGGCATCATGCACGAACCCGACCAGCGGGCCGCGTTCGCCGCACGCGCCGCGGCAACCGCGCCGGACGGGCTGCTCCTGCTGCAGTTTCACTCGCTGGCCGCCATCGTGGCGCAACGGCAGTGGAACGCGTTGCGGCACGGGCATTTCGCGTACTACTCCCTGCATGCGCTGAGCCTGGCGCTCACCGCCGCGGGCATGGGGGTGACCACCGCGTGGGAGTTCGACCTCTACGGCGGGACGGTGCTGGTAGCAGCTCGGCGCGGCCCTACCGAGCCGGACCGCGCCGTGCGCGAGATCCTGGCCCGCGAACGCGAAATCGTCACCCCGGCATCGCTGCGTCGGCTCCAGCGGTTCGTGGACGACCATGTGCGCGCGCTGCGGAACTGGCTGATCGATGCGGCCGCGGCGCAACAGCGCGTCTACGCCTACGGCGCCGCGTCGCGGGCGGTTGCTCTGCTGTCGCTGGCCGGTGCGCACCAGGGACTTGTCGCCGGAGTCGCCGACGCCGCGCCCGCCAAACGGGGACGCCGGATGCCCGGCACCGACATCCCGATCATCAGCCCGCGGGATCTGATCGCGGCAGCACCCGACCGGGTGTTGTTGACGCTGCCCGACCTACTGGACGAAGTGTCGACCGAACTTCCAGGACTCGACGGTCGCTGGTTCGTGGACGATCCACGCGGACCCAGAAGGGCGAGTGGATGACCGACCCCCGACCGTGTGACTCCATCCCGCCGACCACGATTCCCGGGCCGCACCCGGCCAGCAGTTCCCGAGCGAGGACAGCCGTACCGATGAACATCACCTCTCGGATGCGCCGACAGCCGCATTCGCCGGCCGACGCGGTCGCACCGGCCATGGCGCCGATGGTCGTGGCCGACCGGTCCGGCGGTCTCGTGCGCGCCGGCGGCATCGAGGCGATCGGACCGGTGCGTTGGCGCCGCCGCGCCGAACTGATGTCGCCGAGCGGCGATGTCGACTGCCCGGCCTCGACGGTGTGATCGGCGATGGCCACTACCGGACAGCAGCAACCGCGGTCTTGTTCAGCGGCCGACCGCGGCCCGCGCGCGCACCCGCAGCCGCGTCCCCAATGCCCGGACCAGGCGCAGGTCACCGGCCAGCACGTCGGCCGGACCGACGAGGTCCGGGTGATCGGCGCCCAGCCGATGATGGAAACGCAGCTGCTCGGTGAGCTTGCTGCGGGTCGACGTGCGGCTGCACAGGTTGAACGAGGAGTTCCGCCAGGCGGCCACGATGTCGCCGAGCCCGAAGAAAGCGCCGCGGCTGCCGACGCGGGCGAACAGGTCCACATCCATCGGGAACACGAGGTCGCCGCGCAGTCCGCCGACGGCGTCGTAGTCGGCACGCCGGAACATGGCGGCCGCGGTGGGGCCGAAGTCCGCCGCCCCGCGACGCACGATCACCCGGGCCAGCTGGCGGCTGCCGTGCCTGCCGATCAGCTGCGGCAGCCCCAGCCCGGTCTCGAGCAGGTCACCGGACTCGTCGATCACGTCGAACCTGCCCGCGCACAACGCGATCGCGTCCTCGTCGAACACCGCCGACTGCGCGGCGAGGGTGCCGGGACGCAGGAGGTCGTCGGCGCAGACCACCTTCACGAGGTCCCCGGTGGATTCCCGGATCGCCCGGTCCCAATTCGCGCCGATCGGCAGTACGCGATCGTTGCGCAGGACACGCACCCGCGGATCGCGCCGCGCCCGCGCGATGTCACCAGTGCGGTCGGTACTCGCGTTGTCGAGGATCACGACTTCGAAATCGAGGTCTTGGGTCAGCACCGAATCCAGGGTCGCGGACAGCGTTCGCTCCGCATTGTAGGCCGGCACGCACACCGACAGTTTCCGCATCGCCAGCCGCCCCTTTGTCAGAATCGCAATCGGACATTGCCTCGTAATTGCCCGAACTATGCCATATTTCGCTCCGGGCCGGCATCCGGACTCGTACGGACCGGTGCCGAATATCGGATACCGCGCAGCTGCGTGAGAAGGCCGAAACCGGTGGCCAGCCCTATACTTCCCGGCCGCAAACGAGTTCGGCCGACGACTCCACAGTTCGGCATGCGGGATGAAGGGGCCGGGTCATGATCAGCGCTTCCGGCGCGGTGCAGGTGCACATGACCGGGTCGGAATGGTTCGGCGCCGCGCCCGGCGGCCTGGGCCGATACTTCACGGATTTGCACGGCGCATTGCTGGAAGTTCCTGGGATTTCGTTGTCTGCCGCCGCCTTCGGCCCGCCCGACCGGACGGTTGCCGGTACGCGGTCCTGGGGGCCGGTCGGCGGATCGACACTGCGCCGCGCCCGCACCGCGTTCTGCGCTGGCGACGCGTTGGACCCCGGCACCGTCCTGGATCGCCACTTCTGCCTCTACGGCCCGGTCGCCCGAGACCGGCGTGGTCGCAGGCTGCCACTGGTCGTGCATTTCCACGGTCCGTGGGCAGCGGAAAGCCGAATGCACGGACAGCATCCCGCCGCAGCCTTCGCCAAATACCTCATCGAACGTTTGCGATACGTTTGCGCGGATCGTTTCGTCGTGCTTTCCGATCACTTCCGCACGGTGTTGTGCGAGGACTACCGCATCGCGTCCGATCGCGTCGAGGTGATCGCGCCCGGAGTCGATCTCACCCGGTTCCGAGCCGCCCCGGTCCCCGCGTCCCCGCCGGCCGTCCTGTGTGTGCGGCGGCTGGAGCGCCGGATGGGCATCGATGTGTTGCTGCGCGCGTGGCCGGGGGTGCTCGCCGAGCACCCGGAGGCTCGTCTCGTCATCGTCGGAACCGGCAGCGCCGAGGCGGATCTCCGGCGCGGAGCCATCGAGGGCGGGCTCGACGGGAGCGTCGAGTTCACCGGCCGGATTCCCGACCAGGAACTCGCCGACCGCTACACCTCCGCCGCGCTCACCGTGGTGCCGACGGTGGCCCTGGAGGGATTCGGCCTGATCGCCCTCGAGTCGCTCGCCGCGGGCCGGGCGCCGGTGGTCACCCGGTGTGGTGGTCTGCCCGACGCTGTACGGGGCCTGGACCCCTCGTTGATCGTGCCGCCCGGCGACCACACCGCGCTCGCGGCTCGGATCAGCGCGGCGATCTCCGGCCGTCGGCCGACGCCGGAGCAGTGCCGCGCCCACGCGGAGACCTTCAGCTGGCATGCCGCCGCACAGCGGCACGCCGCACTGTATCGGGAACTCGCATGACTGGGCCCGCCGTCTTCCTCGGCCACACCGCCGCGCCGTCCGGAGCCGAATTGGCCACCCTGCGGCTGCTGCGCACGCTGCGCGCGCATGGCACCGAAGTGGCGCTGGTGTGCACCGAGGACGGCCCGGTGATGGCACGTGCCCGCGACGCGGGGATCGACACCCGTGTCGTGACCGGCCGATTCGACAGCCGGGCGATGACCATCGGATCCGGCCCGCTGCGGCTGATCAGCGGGTTTCTCGCGTTGCTGCGGCTGGGCTGGGCGGTCGGGGGTACGGTCCGCGACTTGCGCGCCCGGGTGCTGGTCGCCGAGAGCACCAAGGCGCTGGTGCTGGGAGCGGTCGCGGCCCGCCGCGCCCGGGTGCCGCTCGTCTGGCAGGTCCACGACCGAGTATCCCGGGACTACTTCGGCCTGCTCCCTGCCACCACCATCCGGCTGCTGGCCGCTCTGTTCTGCCAGGGACTGCTCGCCAACAGTCACGGCACCCGGGAGACACTGCCCGCGCGCATCCCGGTGGTCGTCGCTTACCCGGGCGTCGCCCTGCCCGCCACACCGCCGCCGCCCCGCACCCGCGCGGCCGCCGAGGCGGTCGTGGTCGTCGTGGGACGGCTGAGCCCCTGGAAAGGCCAGGACGTGTTTCTTCGTGCCCTGGCGGCGGTGCCGACCCGGCCCGCGGCGGTGTACCTCGTCGGCGGGACGTTCTTCGATGAACAACCCTTCCGGCAGTACCTGGAACAACTCGCTGACGAACTCGGCCTGGCCGTGACGTTCACCGGTCACGTCGACGACCCCCACCGGTATCTCGCCGAGGCCGACGTGCTCGTGCACTGCTCGGTGCTGCCCGAGCCGTTCGGGCAGGTAGTCGTCGAGGGTATGGCCGCGGGTTGCGCGGTGATCGCGGCGGTCCCCGGCGGCCCGGCCGAGATCATCGCCGACGGGCGTACCGGCCGCCTGGTGCCCGCCGGTGACGAAGCCGCGCTCACCGCGGCTCTCACCGAACTGCTCGGCGATCCGGCCGCGCGCGCCCGGATCGCCGCCGCAGGTGCCGACCGCGCCCGCGACTTCGACATCGGCACCACGGCACGCGTGGTCACCCGCTTCCTGGACGAGGTGGCGCCGCCGTGACCGAACCCGATTACCTCGCCACGCTGACCACCGACGTCTTCCCTCGGGTCGAACTGCCCCGGCGTCCCGGCGGGGTGCACCGTCGCGCCGACGGGGCTCGCGGGCCGGGCGGTGGTGGCGCGCACAGCAAGCCGAGCCGGTTCGAGGTACTCGGCGATATCGCACTGGTGAGTTTCGGCAGATACGGTCAGTACATCGTCACGGTCGTCACCGTGCCGCTGATCGCCCGGGTACTCGGCGCCCACGGCCTCGGCCTGCTGGCCATCGGCATGTCGGCCTACTTCATCGGCTCGCTCGTCGTGGATCTGGGAGTCACGCAGTTCCTGTCCGCCCGCGTGCCGGAGATCAACGCGCGCAAGGGCACCCGGTTCCGGGAGATGAACCAGCTGCGTGGTGACTATCTGGCCATCCGTCTCGCCACGGCGACGCTGTTCGGTGTCGCGCTCGCCGTAGCCTTCGCCGTGCGCGTGCCAGAAGCCGCGCAGATGGTGCTGCTCGGCCTGTTCGTCGGTGGCTTCTGGTCCCTGTCGGAGGACTGGCTGCTGATCGGGGAGGGTCGGTTCGGCACCTCCACCGCGTATCAGAGCGTCGGACGGTTGTGCTATCTCTTGCTGCTGGTGGGCCTGCTTCCGCAACTGCCGAACCCGCACGTCGCCTTGCTGTGCCTATTGCTGTCCTCCGTGCCGACGGTGGCACTGACATGGTGGGATGCCTGGCGCCGGTACGGGTCGCCGTCCCGTCCCCGCTACTACGGCGTCGTGCTGCGCCGCAGCGTGCCGGTGTTCGTCTCCCGGTTGCTGGTCACCGGCTACGGGCAGGGTGCGGCGACGCTGTACTCAACCGTGCTCGACGCCGTCTCGCTGGGCTTGTACTCGGCCGGCGACCGCCTGGTGCGCGCGGTCCAATCACTGCTCGACGCCATCGGCTTCGCACTGTTGCCACGCATGGCTCGACGCGGCGACCATCTCGGGTTCTGGCGGTACAGCACGCAGGCGCTGGCCGTGACCGTCGCCGTCGCCGCACTCGCTTCGGCGAGCCTCTGGCTGGCGGCGCCCCAGCTGATCCGGCTGGTCTTCGGTACCGAATTCGCCGCGTCCACCGGTCTGTTGCGGATCGAGGTGCTGATCCTGCCCGCCACGACGGTCACCTCGTTCATCACCACGGCCATCCTGCCGGTGCGCCAAGACACCACCGGGGTCCTGATCGGCGCGCTGCTCGGAACTCTCGTCGCCGTCGGCGCATTGCTGCTGACCGTCTGGACCCGCTCGGTGCACACCTTGGTCTACGGCCTGCTGCTGGCCGAAATCACCGTCGCCACCTGGCATCTGCTGCGGATGCGCTTCCTGGCCCGCCGCGACCACGCCGAAGCCGACACCGTGCCGCTGCCTGTCGCGCCCCGGAAGGAAACCTGACCATGAGAATTCTGTTCGTCGGCGACGACTGGATCGGCAGCAACGCGCGTTCGCTGGCCGACGGCTTCCGGCAAGCCGGCCACGACGTGCTCGTGGTCGACTCGACACCGGTCACTCTCCCGGCCAGGTTCTCGCCACCTTGGGTGCACGCGAAGGCGACCGGTCGGCGCGACCCGCGCACGGTCGAACGAGTTCATACCCGGATCGAACGTAGCGCCGCCACGTTCCGGCCCGACATGCTGTTCGTGTTCAAAGGGATCCATCTGGACCAGCAGCGACTGCTCGACGTGCCCGCCGCCGTGCACGTGCACTACAGCCCGGACGACGTGTCCAACCCCGAGAATCTCACCGAGGCCTACCTGGCTGCGGAACCCGGCTGGGACCTGATCGTCACCACCAAACAGCACAACGTGCCGGAGTTGCGGGCGCGTGGCGCCCGGGCCGCCGGTTTCGTGCTCAGCGCTTACGACCCGGCCTGGCATCATCCGGCGGCGCGCCGCGGCGCCGGTGACTACCTGGTCGGTTTCATCGGAGTGTGCCGGCCCGACCGCCGCGCCGAACTGGTGTCCCTGGCACGCCGCTACGGACCGCGCCTGCTGGTCCGCGGCCCCGGCTGGCGCCGCGTTCCGGAGTTGCGCGCCACCCGCGCCGTCGTCGGCGGCGCGATATACGGTGCGGGGTATTCGGCCGCGATCGCCGAGGTGACAGCCAATCTGGTGCTGCTCAACTCCGGCAACCGCGACACCCACACCTGCCGCACCTTCGAGGTGCCCGCGGCCGGTGGATTGTTCGTCGGTGAACGCACCGGCGAACACGCCGACCTGCTGCGCGACACCGTCGAGTGCTTCCTGTTCGACGGCACCGACGAGCTGGTCTCGATTCTCGATTGGGTTGCCGCCCACCCGGAGCGGGCGGCCGAGGTCGCGGCGGCCGGGCACCGGCGGATCACCGCCGCGGGGCATCGTTACGTGGATCGCGCCCGGCAGATCGTCGGCCTCGCCGCGGAGGTCGGGAACTGAACGCCTACACCGATGTAGCCGCCGTCGCGGCCGCACTGATCACGATCGCCGCGGCCGCACTGTGGGTTCCGGGCATCGCCCGCGTGTTCTTCATCGCGCAGGCCCTTTTCTGGTCGCTGTCCTACGTGGCGCGGCCGCTGGTGCTGCTCGCGGTGCAGCCGGACCCGCATTACGGCGACAACATCTCCGATCCCCGGCTGGCTGGTCTGGGGTACGACCGCGGCATCGGTCTGGTGCTCGACCACGTCGTCTTCGGCTTATGGTGTTACGCGCTGCTGGTGATCGGATACGCGCTCTGGCGGCGTCGGCACCCGCCTCGCCCTGTCCCGGCCGCGGTCGCGGACCCCGACGTGATGCCGACTCTGCTGGCGCTCTACGCGCTCGGGCTGTTGGGGCGGGCGGCCTCGGTGGCCACCGGATCGTTGGGCGCCGCCGGTGAGGTCAGCAGCGGCAACCCCCTGCTCAGTTTTGTCGCCACGTTCGCCGGGATCGCGGCGCTCGGGATGATCGTCTTCCTCCGACCCGCCCGGCCGCAGACCACGGCGCTGGTGCTCGGCGCGCTATTCGCGGGCGAACTGTACTGGTCGTCGGCCGTGCAGTCCAAGACACCGATCCTCGCCGCCGCACTCGCTCTGGCCGTACGGTTCTCGATGCTCGGCTGGAACCGGCGCACCACGATCGGTGTGGCACTGATCGGTGTG
The DNA here is from genome assembly GCF_040642815.1 of Nocardia sp. NPDC047648. Taxonomy (NCBI): domain Bacteria; kingdom Bacillati; phylum Actinomycetota; class Actinomycetes; order Mycobacteriales; family Nocardiaceae; genus Nocardia; species Nocardia sp. NPDC047648. The sequence continues at coordinate 41,272 of NZ_JBEYSX010000014.1, forward strand.
CTCGGCGTCGCCGGATTCGGCTGGCTGCAGTCGTTCAAGAACTCCGGCACGGCCGCGCTCGACGCCACTCTCGTCGACTCCCGCTACCCGGCGGACGTCCGGCCGTTCCTGAGTATCCTGCGGCGCTTCGACCTGCTCGAAGCAGCCACCGATGCCTACTTCGTCGCCCCGGGCGGCTGGTTGTCCCCCGGCGAAGTACTGCGCCACGCGAGCCTCAGCCTGATCCCGGCGCAGGTGCTCGGCGCCGAGAAGCTCCAATCCGGCACGGCTTGGGCGAACGACGTGCGTGGCGCGTCGGTGGATATGAGCACCGTGTCGGTGTCCCTGGCGGAGGGCAACGTGAACGAAGGCTATCTGCTCGGCGGCGAGGCGGGCGTGGTCGTCGCCGTCGTGTTCACCTTCGTGCTGCTGCTCGCCTGGGAGCGATCGCTGTATTCGCGGTACTTCCCCGTCCTGGTGCTGGGACTCGCGATCACCGGCGCCTCCACCCTGTTCGAACGCGGCATCCTCGGCAGCTTCGAGAATCTCGGCAAATTCGCGCAGTCGGCCGTGCTCGCCTGGTTCGTCCATCTGATCGTCACGGAATTCCGTCGCCGCCCGCCGCCGCTCCCGGCGCCGGCGCACGCTTCAGCAGTTACGAAGACATGAGGTCGCAGTCCATGGGTTTGATCGATATCTGGCACATCGTTCGGCGGCGGTGGGTACTGATCGCCGCGATCGCGCTGACCGTGACGGGGGCCGGCGTCTGGTACGCCTCGTCGCGGGCGGTGACGTACGTGGCCAGCAGCACCATGTACGTCTCGATGGCCACCGGTACCTCGGTCAACGACTCCTACCAGGGCGGCTTGGCGGCCCAGCAGCGCGTGCGGTCCTATCTCGAACTGGCCACCAGCGCCGCGGTCGCGGAGCGGGTCGTCCACGATCAAGGGCTGACGGAATCCCCCGATGAGTTCCGCGGCCGGATCACCGCCTCGTCGCCGCCCGCCACCACAATCCTGGAGATCGCGGTCTCCGCGCCCTCCGCACAGCGGGCGCGTGATCTCACCGACGCCACAGTCGCCCAGTTCCGGGCCATGGTCGACAGTCTCGAGTCCATCGAGACCGGCGCTGCTCCCGCCGCCCGCGTCTCGGTCGTCGACCGTGCCCGGCTACCGGCCGCTCCGGCCGGTCCCGGCACGAGCCGGTTCGTCGCGATCGGCCTGTTCGGTGGACTGTTACTCGGCTTCGCCGCCGCATTCCTGCGTGAACGCACCGACCGGCGCGTTCGCACCAGCGATAACCTCGCCGATGTCGCGCCGGTTCCGGTGTTTGCCGACTTCGGCAACGGTGAATCCGCCGCGGAGCCGGCCCGGCGGCTGCGCAATCACCTGCGGGGCGCGCAGACCATCGAATGCACCAGTCTCGACGACCGATCGCGGCCCAAGGTGGCGCACACTCTGGCGCTGGCCTTCGCGGATGCCGGTCATCCGGTGATCCTCGTCGACGCCGACACCTCCGGCGGCGGAAGCTCCGGTGCGATGCCAGGTCCGGGCCTGACGACACTGCTGCGCGGCGGCGTACCACTGGACCGGGCGATCACCGGCGACTGGGGCGGGACCGGGGTCGCGGTGCTGCCGATCGGGCACATCGAGCCGGACACCTCCGACCTGATCGCCTCGGAGCACTTCGCTCATCTCATCGCCGATCTGCGCGAGCGTTACTACCGCGTGATCATCGAGACCGCGCCGGTCAGCTCCGCCGCCGACGCGGTCGCCGTGGCGCCCTTATCCGATGCCGTCCTCGGCGTCGCCGATCTCGGCAGACTCACCGAACCACAGTTGCGTGCCGCCCTGACCGCGTTCGGCACGGCCGGGCTGACCGGTGTGGTCAGCCACCGCACATCCGGTTCGGCGGTGGACCGGCTGATGGAAAGGTTGAAGGTATGAGCGACGACTTTCTCCGGCGGCGCCGCTTGCTCGCCGCGACTCTGGGTGCGGCGGCCGCGATTCCGCTCACCGCCGCCTGCGCCACAGCCGAGCCGGACGACCCGCAATTCCGCTCGCCCACCACCGATGCGCCCGGAGCGCGCAACGTCCGGGATTTCGGAGCCGTCGGAGACGGAATCGCCGACGACACCAAGGCATTGGCCGCAGCCGTGGCCGCGGACCCGAACGGGCCGCTGGTGCTCTACCTGCCCGCCGGGCACTACCGGGTCGAGTCGATGCCCGATCTGCCGGACTATGCCACGATTCTCGGCGACGGCGCCGACGTCACCACGATCGTCTACGCGGGCAACGGCACTCTGGTGCGGCTGCGCAAGCGCAGCCGGGTCCGTTTCGCCAGGCTGGGGATTTTCACCACAGGTCCCGGCTCGACCGCGGTCGAGCTGTCGGAATGCTTCCGCTGCTCCTTCGACGCGGTGGTACTGCGCGGCAACCACCTCAGCGATAACCATCCGCAGTACCTGACCCAGCGCGGCGTCGTGTTGCGCGACAACACCGGCGGCACCGCCTTCATCAACTGCGATATCAACAACTTCGGGATCGGGCTGACCACATCCTGTATCCAGAACTACGTCACCTCCTCGAAGTTCACCAGCAATCACACCGGCGTCCTCGGCACCGGCAACGACCACAACGCCGGGCTGGCACTGACCAACGTCGAATTCGTCTCCGACCAGAACCCGCTCACCACCGACCGCCACCTGCGGGTCGACGGCGCCGCCAACGACTGGTGGCTGACCAACGTGTGGTTCGAAGGAGCCGAGGTCGCCCTGTCGGTCGGTGAGATCGGGCGCGGTGGACCCGCGCAGTTCGGCATGGTCAACGCGAAGGTCGCGGCCCGTTCGGTCGGGCTCGAACTGAACTACTGCCGACAGCCCTATCTGGCGAACGTGATCTTCGACGCGGAGTCACGGCCGCCGGGCATCCCGGTGCGCGTGGATCCCGTCGGCTGTCCGGAAGGCACCGCGGTCGGATTGATCTCCGGGATCACCGACGACATTCCCGTCGAGACGTTTCCGACCGGCTGGAACATCCTCGGCCGCAAGGGCATGCGCACGCCGCGCTTCACCGGCACCGTGGTGGCCCAAGCGGGGCCGCACGGCGCGGACGTGTTCCAGGCACAGAGCGGCGACGGCGTCGTCCGCGCCGCGGTGACCGCCGACGGAACCTGGGTCTGCGAGCACGTCGACAACGGACCCGTGCTCAAGGCGCCCGACGGCGGATACTGGCGGCTCACCGTCTCCGACGACGGGAAGCTGAGCACGGTAGCGCTCGGCAGGAAGCGTCCCGGCGGATGACCCGACGACGGCACCGCCGCATCGAAGCGCAGCCAGCCATCACCGGGCCCATCGGTACGGCGGTGCGGTTGCGGCCGCCGCGCTTCGATGATTTCGCGGAGTGGCGGCGGATCCGGCTCCGTGACCGCGCGATCATCGAGCCCTACTGGGTCAGCTCGGAACAGGACTGGCCCGCCCGCCACACCGCCCGCCACTGGGTGCGGGAATGCCTCGACAACCGGGCCGACGCACGCGCCGGGCGACGGATGAGCATGGTCATCGAGGTGGCCGGTCGGTTCGCCGGACAGGTCGAACTGGCCTCGATCGACGCGGCGACAGGCAGCGCCGAGCTCGGCATCTGGATCGGCTCCGCCGTCGCGGGCGGCGGTATCGGCGCTCTCGTCCTGACCATGATGACGGTCTTCGGATTCGACAGCCTCGGCCTCATGCGAATCAGCGCACCGATCGCGCCCGGCAACATCGCCGCGGCCAAGATCGCGGCCGCGGCGGGCCTGCGGTACGAAGCCCGGATGCGCGCCTATTTCGATGCCGGTGGCGCACGCCGCGACCACGAGCTGTGGGCGGTGACCCGCGCCGATCGGCTCGACCGCGGGTTCACCGCCGTCCATCCGGCCCGGCAACGCCTCAACCCGATGACGCCGCAACTGCCCGCTGCCTCTGCCGCCCCGCACGGGCCACCCCCCATGAGCATCGCAGCCGCGCATCTGCGGTACCAGCTATCTCGATTGCGGCGGGTGTTCCGGTGGCTGCGGGGCAGCGCCGCCATCGCACTCACCGACTCCGATGACCGCGGGCGGGTGCTGGTGCGATCACGCCGTGTCGCCGACTTCCGGCAGCGCCGAGCGGCCCGTATCCGCAACCGTGCGACGCTGGCACGTGATCCGCACATGTCACCCGCCGCCTGGCTGCGCCGGCATTCCCTGCGCCATTGGCTGGTCGAACTCGCCGAAGCCAGAACCGGCCTGCGTTCCCGGCCAGGGCTGACGCTGACGATCCTCGACGACGGCCGCTTCGTCGGTGAAGCCCGGCTGCACGGGCTGGACATGTTCGATCGCAACATCCGGCTCAGCATCTGGACCGATGCCTCGGCCCGCCCGGAACTCCGCGCACGCGTGCTCAGCCTGCTGGTGCACCATGCGACCGAACGGCTCGGGATCCTCCGCATCGCCACCGCTATCCCGGTATCCGACCTGGCCGCCGCGGCCGCGGTCGCCGCGGCCGGGTTCGCCGAGGAGGGGCGGATGCGCGGGCACCTCGATGTCTTCGGACCCCGCGGCGATCACGACCTCTGGGCGTACAGTCATCCGGCCGGCACGGCTGCCCCCGGATGACGTGCCGACCCGTCCAGGGCCGAGGCCGTGAGTTCGGCGACCGCGTGCACCCCGACGCACGACCACAACGCCTCCGGCCGGTCCCGCGACCGGCTCGACGCCGGAGCGTAGCCCGGTCCGACACTTCCGCTCTGCTATCCCGGCTTCCGCCGGTATCCCGCCCGCACCGCACACGGAGCATCAGATGAACCTGCACCCCGACGTCCCACCGCATCACGGGTTCGCCCGCAGCAATGCGCTGCAGCGTCGGCTGCACGAACTGGTGCCCGGCGGCGCTCACACCTACGCCCGCGGAGCCGACCAGTATCCCGAACAGATGGCGCCGATACTGGTGCGCGGCAACGGATGCCGCGTGTGGGACGCCGATGGCAACCAGTATGTCGAATACGGAATGGGCTTACGTTCGGTCACCCTCGGCCATGCCTACGCACCGGTTCTCGACGCCGTGACGACCACGATCGCCGACGGAGTGAACTTCAGCAGGCCGACCGAGCTGGAACTCCTCGCGGCCGAGGACTTCCTGGCCCTCGTTCCCGGTGCGGACATGGTCAAGTTCGCCAAGAACGGCTCCGATGCCACCACCGCCGCCGTCCGGCTGGCCCGGGCCGTGTCCGGCCGCCAGCGGATCGCCGTCTGCGAGCAGCCGTTCTTCTCGGTCGACGACTGGTTCATCGCGACGACACCGATGTCGGCGGGCATCCCCGATGATGTCGGCGCCGAGATCGTCCGGTTCCGCTACAACGACGTCGACGCTCTCGCCGCGGTCCTGACGGGCGACAGCGTGGCCGCGGTCGTCATGGAGGCGGCCACCGCAACGGCGGAACCCGAGCCCGGCTACCTTCAAGCGGTACGCGCGCTGTGCGATCGGCACGGCACCTTGCTGGTTTTCGACGAGATGATCACCGGATTCCGCTGGGCCGCCGGCGGCGCGCAGTCCGTCTACGGCGTGACTCCCGACCTGTCTTGCTGGGGCAAGGCCATGGGTAACGGCTTCCCCATCTCGGCGCTCGCCGGACGACGCGAATACCTCGAGCGGGGCGGCCTGCGCACCGGCGCCGACCGCGTATTCCTGCTGTCCACCACGCACGGCCCCGAAACCAGCGGGCTCGCGGCCTTCCGCGCGGTCGCCGCGGCCTACCGGACCGGCGAACCGATCTCCCGGATGGAATCGGCCGGTGCCGCACTGGCGACCGGATTCGTCGCGTTGGCAGACGAACTCGGCATCGGTGATCACCTCCGGGTCCGCGGTCGCTCCTCCTGTCTCATCTTCGAAACCCTCGATTCCCACGGAAGACCCTGCCAGGCATTCCGCACCTTGTTCCTGCAAGAACTGCTCCAACGCGGAGTACTCGGGCAATCCTTCGTCACCTCGGCGGCACACGACCACGACGCGATCGCCGCCACCTTGTCGGCTTGCGCCGACGCGGCCCAGGTGTACCGCACCGCCCTCGAACGCGGCACCGTCGACGGACTGCTGCGCGGACGACCGGTCGCGCCCGCGCTTCGCCGCACCGCCGCACCGCGACAGATCGAAACGAGCACATCCCGATGACCGCACCCCGCATCGCCATCGTCCACGAACGGTTCACCGAATTCGGCGGGTCCGAAGCCGTGGTGGGCGAGTTCGCCCGCACCTGGCCCGGCGCGGACATCTACGCGCCGATCGTCATGCCGAGCGGAATCCGCCCGCCCGTCCAGCACGTCCACGACAGCTGGCTATCCCACGCCCACATGCTGACCCGCGGTCGGCACGCCCCTCTGCTGCCGCTCGTCCCCCGTTCTCTGCGACGTATGCCATTGCGGGGCTATGACGCCGTGGTCGTCAGCCACCACTCATTCGCCACCCAGGCCGCACTGGCCACCGACGCACCCGTGATCGCCTATGTGCACAGCCCTGCCCGGTGGGCCTGGGATCGAGAGTTCCGCATCCGCGAAGCCGGCGGACGGGCCGGCCAGTTCGCCCTCGGCGCCCTGGGCGCACTGGCCCGCCACGCCGAGCTGCGGGCCGCGCCGCGCTTGGCCCGGGTGATCGCCAACTCGACCGCCGTCGCCGACCGGATCCGCGACTGGTGGGGCGTCCCCGCCACCGTGATCAATCCCCCCGTCGATGTCGACCGCTTCACTCCCGATCCCGCACGCGCCCGGGAGGACTTCTTTCTCTACGCCGGTCGCCTCGTTCCCTACAAACGCGCCGATCTCGCCATCCGAGCCGCCCAACTCGCCGGGGCCCGGCTGATCGTGCTGGGCGACGGACGGTTCCGGTCCCAGCTGGAAGCTCTCGCCGGACCCGAGACGACTTTTCTCGGCGCCACCTCTACCGACACTCTGCGGGACATGTACCGACGCTGCCGAGCCCTGCTCATGCCCGGCGTGGAGGACTTCGGCATCGTCCCGGTCGAAGCCATGGCCTGCGGTACCCCGGTGATCGCCATCGGCGCGGGCGGCGCGCTCGACACGGTACGACCGGGCATGACAGGCGAACACGTCGCTCCGGGCCCCGATACGGACGTCGTCACCGGCCTGGCCGCGGCAATGGCGGACTTCGACAACGCCCACTACGATCCCCGCGTCATCCGCGCCCATGCGGAAACGTTCGCACCACCCGCATTCCGGGCACGAATGGCCGCATGCGTCGATGTGTGATCGGCCTCGTATCGAATTGCCGGACGCCGGCTCGGCAAGGGTGATATGCCTGGCCGCATGGTGATCGAGGCGATCGGTGAGACCCGCTCGCATGGCTGTGGGGAGCCGGTCCTCGATGCTGAGGAGTCGGCTGTGCTCAGCCTAAGTAGGGCTGTTCGCGTCCTTCGGTATGGTGCCGCAAGCGTAGCCGGACAGTTTCGTGGATCGGTTCGTGTCGGCGGCGTACGGATGGATTTCGCCGGGTATCGGCTCGGGATGCTGCCTGGTGTAGGTGCTGCCGGTGAATTCAGCCCCGCCTCGCGGATGCGAGACGGGGCGGGGCGGGAGTTCAGCCGACTACTTCACGAAGTCGCGCACGCTCTCGAAAACCGTCGACGACGACAGCAGAGCCACGTGACCGAGGCACTGCGTCTGGGTGTTGGTGGCACCGCCGAGAATGGTGCTGTCATCGGGGTTGATGATCTCGTCGCACGGTGACCACCAGGTGCCGTAGTTCACCCGGCCGGGGGTCTCGTCGGTGCTGTTGAGTTCGGCCAGGAAGGCCGAGCCGGGCCGCATCTCCGCGCAGGAGGTGTCGAAGCATCCGTTGGCGACATCGGTGCCGTGATTGGGGCCGGCGATGGAGACCCAATCATCGACGGAATTCAGGCCGTCGAGCTTCTTCAGGTACCAGCGACTGTTGAGACCGCCCATGGAGTGGCTGATGATGTCGACTTTGGCGGCACCGGTTTTCGCGCGCAGCGCATCGACCTGTGCTTTCACCTCCAGTGCGATGTCTTTGTTCGACTGGGTGGTGTCGTAGCTGAATCGTGCCATGCTATCCGCGGAGTATCCCGCGTCCAGGAATCGGCTCCACATGTAATTCCAGTCCGCCGCCGACCCCTGCCAGCCGTGGACGAAAAGGATCGGATCTCGCGCCGGCGCCGCAGCTGCCTGCGGCGTTGCGATGCCGAGTGACGCGGTAGCCGTCGCGACCAGTGTGATTGCGGCCATTCCGAGTCGGCGCGTGATCGATGTGACGTGCATGAATTGAACTCCGATCTGCTCGCTGCACCGCGAGCAGACAGAAGATAGCGCGAGCATCTCAGGAGCACTGGGAAATGTGGTTACTCATTTTGCTGTCAGGTCCTGGGATCTATCAGGGTATTCCGCGGAGGGATTGCGGGAGAAGCTGCGCCGTGCTGACGAGTTGCCAATAGCGGGCAAGTCGGGCGAGGAGTCCAAAGCCTGATCCGGGCCGGTTGAAGTCGTAGTCACCTGCCGCACAAACAATTCCGGATTCTCGCGTCAGCTCGGCAATGAATTCGACGGGCCGACGCCACATCACCAGCGGCCGTGTATCCGGACCAGCCGCTTGCCGGGCCGCTCCTGCCTGAACCCACGGTCGGCCGCGTGGAAGGGGAGTGATCGCTGATGCCAAGGCCGTTCGGACCGCCGATCAGCGGAGACGGGTGAGTGCTCGGCACGGGGAAGGGGCGGGCACCTCACCTCGGAGGAAGGAGGCGGGCGGGACGCCCATCAGGCTGCGGAAATCCGCCGTCATGTGGGACTGGTCGTAGTAGCCGGTGCCGGTGGCGATGTCGGCCAATGGTGTGTCTTCGGCCTGGGACAAGACCCGGCGGACGCGGTCGATGCGTGCGAAGTGTTTGGGGGAGACGCCGATTCCACTGGTGAACAGGTTGCGAAGTTGTCGTTCGCTGACCGCCAAGTGCGCGGCAAGCGCGGTGACGGAGAGGGGTCGGTCGGCGGCGATGGCAGCCACGGCGGTGGCGAGCAGTCTGCGGTGGGCGCGCTGGGCCGGGTCGTCGGGGATGCGGCGGGGCAGCTCGTTCTCCAGGTATGGCACGACCTCGTCGTGTGCGAGTTCGATCAGCTCGGAAGCCAGTCGCGGGACCGGACCGGGTAAATCGTCCAGTCGCAGTACGCGATCGGTGAGGTCGGCCGCCGAGACGCCGAGCAGCGCGGGGACCGCACCCGGCGCCAGCCGCAGGCGGACACAGCCCGCGGGCTTGCTCGCGCGCGAATAGCTCGCCTTGGTCTGCGGTCCGACGACGAGCGCGACGCGGTCGTCACCGGCGTCTGCGTGCTCGGCCCGCAGCACGATCGTGGTGGCTGCTTGCGGAATGTGCGCGAACGGCTCGGACAGGTCGAGCACGGTCGGGATGCGGCCGAGTTCGGCAAACCACGGGCGCAGCGACTCCGGCGCAGGCTCGGACGTCTCGACCAGTTCGGCGGTCACGACCGGCGGGCGCAGCAGGGTGGTCACGGCATCCACTGTATGCAGTCGCGACTCCCGCAGGTGTGCCGGAATTTCCTAGAGACCTGCGCGAATGCCCGGCACGGTGGTTCCAATGATCGTGATCACCGGTGCGACCGGCACCATCGGCAGTGAAATCGTCCGGCAGCTCAGCATGCGCGGATCCGCGATCCGTGCTGTCACGCGTGACCCGGACCGGGCCGAGGTGCCCGCAGGCGTCGACATGGTGCGCGGCGACTACACCGACCCCGCGTCCATGGCGAAGGCGATGGTCGGTGCGGAGGCCGCGTTCATCGTCGGCGTGCTGGGTCCGGAGTATGTGGAGGCCGACCGTGCGCTGATCGCGACAGCGCGGGACGCTGGAGTCGGCAGGATCGTCAAACTCTCCGCGATCGGTACCGGCGATACCGGCCTCGGCCGGGTCGGAACCTGGCATCTGCCCGGCGAGCAGGCCGCGCGCGAGAGCGGCGTCGACTGGACCATCCTGCGCCCCAGCTCGTTTGCCTCCAACACCCTGAGCTGGGCCGCCGCGATCCGTGCCGGGCAGCCGGTGCCGAACATGACCGGTGCCGCGGCGCAAGGCGTCATCGATCCACGCGACGTCGCCGGGGTGGCGGTCGAGGCGCTGACCTCCGCAGATCACGCGGGACGGATCTACACCCTCACCGGACCGGAATTGCTGACCACGCACGACCTGGCCGCCATTCTGGCTACTGTCACCGGCCGTCCCGTCGACGTGACCGATATTCCCGAAACCGAAGCGAGGGCACATATGCTCGCGTCCGGAATGTCCGCCGAATTCGCCGACGGTGCGCTGGCCGGGCAGGCATATGTGCGCGCGGGGCACAATGCGATCGTCACCGACGATGTTGCCCGAATTCTCGGGCGTGCCCGAAGTTTTGCCGAATGGGCCACCGATTACGCCGGTAAGTTCGTGGCCGGCGAGCGCACGCCGTAGGGTACCTGTGACCAGCACCACATCGAATTGCCGAACGGTGCCTGCTCGGCAAGGGTGACAGGATCGGCCGGTCGGCCGGTGTGCTTACACGAAAAGGAAATTCGGATGCGTCAACGGGTCATGACGGTCTTGGTAGCGGTCGTAGCAGGCGGATCGGCCGCCGCGTTCGGCGGCGCGAGTGCGTCCGCGGTCGCGGTGAACCCCTTCCCGGGCGGCACGGAGGTCTACTTCGACAACGGTGAGTCCGCGGCGATCGCGAACCTGAACCTCGGACCGGCGCTGAGCCAGGTGGCCGTCGCCTGGTCTCCCGGAGCGAAAGCTCTGCTCGGCGATGGGATCACCGAGCACGCCCGCTGGGCCAGCGAAACCCCGACCGGCGGGGTTTCGATCGAGGTGTACGGGTCGCCCATCCAGCCATCGCTGGTCACGGTCACCACCCTTCGCGGCTGAGCGAGATTTCATTTCGGATTTCGGTATGCCAGGGGTACGCTCGCCCATGGCGTTATGCGCATGCTTTGCCGGAATCCGCGGCGCTCGAGCGTAGAACTCGAGCAGCGGCCGCGAGCAGGCATGTGGCGAGACATCTGGCCGCTGCTCGTGCCGCCGGATGCCGCGCGGCTCGCGCCGCGCCTTCGGTAATTGCCGACATGGAGACCTCCTGGCGGATGCCCGGACGGGACGACACTACGTGTGCCGTCCCGTCCGGTGTTTTCTTCAGTTCGCGGTCGAGCGGAAGCCGCGCAACCGCAGGCTGTTGCTGACCACGAAGACCGAGGAGAACGCCATCGCGGCGCCCGCGAGCATCGGATTCAGCAGGCCCGCCATGGCCAGCGGGATCGCGGCCACGTTGTAGGCGAAGGCCCAGAAGAGATTGCCCTTGATGGTCGCGAGGGTGCGGCGCGACAGCCGGATCGCGTCCGCCGCCGCCCGCAGGTCGCCGCGCACCAAGGTCAGATCGCCCGCCTCGATGGCCACGTCGGTGCCGGTACCCATGGCCAGGCCCAAGTCGGCCTGGGCCAGCGCCGCGGCGTCGTTCACGCCGTCGCCCACCATCGCCACCACTTTGCCCTCGGCTTGCAACCGCTTGACGGTGTCGACCTTGTCCTGCGGCAGCACTTCCGCGATCACCTCGTCGATGCCGACCTGGGCGGCGATCGCGTCGGCGGCGGCCCGATTGTCGCCGGTCAGCATGATCGGGGTGAGGCCGAGGGCACGCAGCTGCGAAATCGCCTCGGCGGAGGTCGGTTTCACCGCGTCGGCCACCACGAGCACACCGCGCGCCTTGCCGTCCCAGCCGACCGCGACTGCGGTTTTGCCTTCGGCTTCGGCCGCGCGCATCGCCTGCGTCAGATCGTCGTCGAGGTGCTGTGACCAGTCGGCGAGCAGCCGGGCGCGGCCGACGAGCACCGCGTGGCCGTCCACCATGCCCTGCACGCCCAAGCCCTCGACGTTGGCGAAATCCTCGACCGGCTTCAGCTCGCCCACCCGCTCGCGGGCGCCCTTGGCGACGGCTTGGGCGATCGGGTGTTCCGAGGAATCCTCCAGCGCTCCGGCCAGTTCCAGAATCCTGGGGACCTGCTCGCCTTCGGCGGGGACGACATCGAGCAGCGTCATCTTGCCGGCGGTGACGGTGCCGGTCTTGTCCAGCACGATCGTGTCCACCCGCCGGGTCGATTCCAGCACCTCTGGGCCCTTGATCAGGATGCCCAACTGCGCGCCGCGACCCGTGCCGACCATCAGCGCGGTCGGCGTGGCCAGCCCGAGCGCGCACGGGCAGGCGATGATCAGCACGGCCACCGCCGCGGTGAAGGCCGCGGCCACCGATCCGCCGGTGCCGAGCCAGAAGCCCAGCGTCGCGACCGACAGGGCGATCACGATCGGCACGAAGATCCCGGAGATCCGGTCGGCCAGCCGCTGGGCCTGCGCCTTGCCGGTCTGCGCGTCCTCGACCAGCTTCGCCATCTGCGCCAGCTGGGTGTCCGAACCGATCCTGGTGGCACGCACCACGATCCGTCCGCCGACGTTGACGGTCGCGCCGACCACGACGTCGTCTCTGCCGACCTCCACCGGCACCGACTCACCGGTGAGCATCGAGGCGTCGACGGCCGAGGAACCTTCCGTCACGATGCCGTCGGTGGCGATCTTCTCGCCGGGACGCACCACGAACCGGTCGCCGACGGTCAGCTGCTCGACCGGAATACGCTGCTCTATTCCGTCGCGCAGCACCGAGACCTCTTTGGCGCCCAGTTCGAGCAGAGCCCGCAGCGCCGCGCCCGCACGCCGCTTGGCGCGCGCCTCGAAGAATCGTCCGGCCAGGATGAACGTGGTGACGCCCGCCGCGGCCTCGAGATAGATGCTTCCGGTGCCGTTCATCCGCGAGATGGTGAACTCGAACGGATGCGTCATGCCCGGCGTGCCTGCGGTGCCCCAGAACAGGGCGTACAGCGACCAGCCCAGTGCGGCCAGCGTTCCCATCGAGACCAGGGTGTCCATGGTCGCGGTGCCGTGGCGCAGGTTGGTCCATGCCGCACGGTGGAACGGCAGCGCGCCCCACACCACCACGGGGGCGGCCGAGGTCAGCGACAGCCACTGCCAGTTGGTGAACTGCAACGCCGGGATCATCGCCATGGCGATCACCGGCACCGACAGCACCAGCGACACCAGCAGGCGGGTGCGCAGGGCAGCGGCGGGATCGTCCTCGGTCTCGGCCTCCTCCGAGGGCTCCGGCCGGGCGGGCAGGGCAGCGGTGTAACCGGCCTGTTCGACGGTGGCGATCAGCTCGTCCGGCGAGACGCTGCCGGTGACCTCGACCCGGGCCTTCTCGGTCGCGTAGTTGACCGTCGCGGTGACGCCGTCGAGCTTGTTGAGCTTCTTCTCGATCCGGGCCGCGCAGGACGCGCAGGTCATTCCACCGATCACGAGTTCGACCTGCCCGGCGGGGGGTGGTTGTGTCGCGGTGGTCATCGTGGGTGCTCCGTTCTGTGCGCGGACGGTCGTCGGTCAGTGCGCGTGGCCGTCCGGCGCCTGCTGCTGACCAGTGTGTTCGTTGTGAGTGGAGGCGTCTACGGCGGGGGTGCCCGGCGCGACGGTCAGGGTGAATTCGGCGGTGCGGACCACACCCTCGTGCTGGAAGTCGAGGAACAAGCGGTAGTCGCCCGCGCTCGGCGCCGTCACCGCGAAGGTGATGCCCGGTCCGGGCGCGGTCACGCCGTCACCGGGGTGACCTTCCGGATGGACGTGCAGATAACCCAGGTCAGCGGCGCGCAGGGCCACCAGGTGGCCGTAAGCCCCGAGGTAGGGCTGCAAATCGGTCACCGGTTTGCCCGCCCGGCTCACCGACAGCCTCACCTGCGAAGCCCGGCCCGGGACGACAGCGCCCTCCAGTGTGACGGTGTAGTCGCCCACGGTGGTGGTGGATGCCGGCGCGGGCAGCTTCTGGGGGTCGTAGACGCCCGCAACCCGCAGGTCCGCGCCGAGCGTGAGGTTGTCGCCGCCCTCGGGGGTGAAGTCGGCGAACACCCGGTAATCACCGGCGCGAGTGAGGTCGAGCGGAACGCTCCACGTTCCGTTGCCGTCGAGCACCGGATGCACATGCTGGAAGGCGGCCATATCGCGGCGCACGACGATCAAGTGAAGATCCTTGTCGTGGCTGCGCACATACCGGGTCACGGGTTTTCCGGCGCGGTCGAGGATCGTGAAGCGCAGCGGTACGTTCGCCGCGGCGGTGGTCTGGGCGGTGTCCAGCCGCAGGGTGTAGCCGCGGTCGGTTGCCATCATTCCTCCGGGTGATGAGTTGGGTTCGCCCTGGTCGGCGGCGTGTGCGGTCGAGTCATGGGCTGCGGGTTCCGGCCCGATGAGCGAACCGGCCGCGAGAGCGATCCCGAAGACCGCGGCGAGGCCGAGGGCGAAACCGCCGAACTTGGTGGATGCGTTCATCGGAGTGCTCCGTTCGTCAGTCGGTGACCGTGTAGCCGGCGCGCGCCACGGCCGCGGTGAGTTCGGCGCGATCGATCGGAGTCGCGCTCTCGACGGTCACCAGGCCGTCGGCGAGGTCGACGGCGACGGAATCGACGCCGGAGATGCGGCCGATCTCGGTGCGGACCGAGGCGGCGCAACCGCCGCAGGTCATACCGGTGACGGTCACGGTGCTGGTGCTCATCGTCGTTCTCCTCGTTCGGTGCTGCAGATGCGTTTACCCTACCCCCCTAGGGTATCTTGTTGTCAAGCCCGGCATGGACGAAAGCCCGGTCCGCGATGGATCGCGGACCGGGCTCGCTGGTCGAGGATCAGGAGGCGGGGTAGGTCACCAGTGCGACCGCCGGAGCCGAAACCACCTGTACTTCTGCCGCATCGGAGACCTTGACGTGCAGGAACCCACCCTCGATGGCGATTCGGACGTCATCGACGCTGCGCACGCTCCGCCCCTCCCTGTCCAGCAGGGAGTAGCCCTCGACCAGGACGACCTTGCCCGCGGACCGCCATTTCGCTTCCATCACTGTGCCTTTCGTCGGCGCCGCGGGCGGGAAGTCGAGTTCCGGCTCGGCGACGTGGTTGAAGTAGTTGGACAAGACGTTCAGCGCGACATGGCCGACGATCTCGCTCAGTTCGGCATCGCTGACGCCGCGTGCGCGCGCCGCGGCGAGCGCGTCGTCATCGATCCGGCCGCGGGAACGCAGCACGTCACGAGCGAGGCGCAGGATCGCGTCGGCGTGCGGGTCCTCGGCGCGCGCCGCGCGGGTGTCGGCGATCGCCTGTTCGGTGAAGCCCATCCGCTCGGCGCGCATGGTGTGCGCGGCGGTGCAGTAGTCGCAGCCGTTCTCGTTGGCGACCAGCAGTGCGAGTTGTTCGCGCACTCGAGCGGAGAGCTTCCCCCTGGTCAGTGCGTCGCGCAGATTCAGGTATCCGCGCAGTGTGGCGGGACTGTTCGCCATGGCGGCGTAGAGATTCGGGACGCGGCCCAGCTGGCGCTGTACCTCGGCGAGCAGGTCGGCTTGCTCGCTATCGGCGGAGTCGGGGGATACAAGGGGCAGGCGGGACATCGAAGCCTCCAGCTCGAACAAGATGGTACCGATCGGTGCCGAACTTGGACGGTACCGATCGGTTCCGTATTGGTCAAGTCGGATGGTACTGATCGGTTCCGTTCTGCTATCGTGACCTCATGGCAACTCAGGCCAAGCAGCGTTTGCTCACCACGGCGGAAGAGCTCTTCTATGCCGAAGGCATTCGAGCCGTCGGCATAGATCGCCTACTCCAGGAGTCCGGCGTGGGCCGCGCGTCCTTCTATCGCCACTTCGCGAGCAAGGACGAACTTGTCGTCGCGGTGCTGGAAGATCGTGACCGCCGGTGGCTGAGCTGGCTGCGGGAATCGGTCGAGGCGAAGACCGGCGATCCGGCCGCCCGCCCGCTGGCGGTCTTCGACGCCCTCGCCGACCGATTCGCCCGCAAGGACTTTCGCGGCTGCGCGTTCATCAACACCATGGTCGAGGTCGCCGATCGCGAGAGCGCCGCCCATCAGGTCGCCGATCGGCACAAGCGGCGGGTGATCGATTACCTGTCCGAACTTCTCACCGAGGCGGGTTGGCCGGATGCTTCGGGAATGGCCGCGCAACTCGCGTTGCTGGTGGACGGAGCGATCGTCACCGCTGTTCGCGAGGGAAATCCGGATGCGGCCTCCCGCGCGCGTGCGATCGCGGAGCGTTTGCTCGCCGCGCGGTAGAACTTCCGATCGCCGCCGGTGCGATGCGGCGACTCGGGCGGCACTGGGCTAACGCTGGACGTCGACCACCAGATGATCCCAGGGACTCCCGTCAGGCCGAATGGAGACTACGCGCGGTGGGTGAGGTTTCGGTCGTGGCCGGGTCGGGATAGGTGCCGAAGAGGCGGTCGGCGGTGCCGGAGCTGGTGACCGTGAACCAGTAGTGCTCGTTCTTGTAGTGGTGATGGCGATGGTTGCGCCACACCGCCCGGTAGAGCGAGCGTTTCGGCTTGTAGTCGGTGTGGATCAGATAGTGCGTCCACTCGTAGCCGAGGCCGAGCAGGGTGATGGTGATCAGGAAGGTCAGTCCCAGGCCCGCGCGGGGGAAGGCGAACGCCGCCAGCGCGATCAACACGACGACCAGCACCGCCAGCGTCTTGGTCGGGATGAAGATCAGCGGAATGTCGCGCGGATCCACGTGATGCTCGCGGTGCTTGCGAGCCAGTTCGCTGTCGAGCGCGATCGGGCCGAGCCGCCGTGGCCGCCAATGCAGCACGGTGACGTGCACGATCCATTCGAAGACCGGGAATACCGCCAGCATCACGGCGGGCACCAGCAGATCGATGGGCTGCCAGTCGCCGACGACGATCCGGGCGATCAGTGCGCCGACCAGCGTGGTTCCGATCATCCACGGGGAAGGGTGCCGGAGGAATTCCTCGAATGCCCGACCCAGGGTGAGTCCGCGGCGCAGCGCCCGCTCGTCCCTGCGCACCCGCGCCCGCGCGTCGACCGATTCCCGGTCGGATGTCTTGGATTTGGTCATGATGGTTCCTAGCTGTGCGTGACCGGCGGTCCACCGAGGACCTCGATCAGAGCGGTGGTCGCCGGCTCGAGCAGCGCTCGAGCGGTGGTGGCGGCCTTCTGCGGCCGGCCCGCGGCGATGGCGGCGGCCAGTTCGCGGTACGCCTCGACATTGCCCACCTCGGCGGACATGATCGGGGCCAGCGCCGCGAGCGCTGGTTCATAGGCGGCGCGCAACATGTTGAACATCAGCCGGAAAACGATCGAGTCGGCCGCGTCCACGACGTGATCCCAGAACTCCATCGCGTGCCGCTGCTGGGCGATCAGGTCCGGTTCGGTGGCGAGCGCCTCGACCGAGCTCTCCAGCAGCGGGCGAATCTCTTCCGCGCCGACTGCGCCCACCCGGCGCGCGGCCAACTCCGCCACCTTCGGCCCGTTGTGCAGGCGAGCCTCCAGAATGCTGCGCGCGACAGCGGGGTCGAGTTCCCCGGCCTGCACCAGCAACCTGGGCAGCACCTCGAGCCCCGCACCACGCCGATAGTCCAGCACGGTCGTCGCGTCTCCTTGCCGCACGGCCACCAGCCCGGCCGCCGCCAGCCGCTGTAGCGCCTCCCGAACCGCGGGCCGGGACACCCCCAGCGCCTCCGCCAACTGCCGCTCACTGGGCAAGGTCGCCCCCGGCGCCAGCTCGCCACTGAGCACATCCGCGGCGATCTGCTCGAACACCTCCGCCGACACCGACCGCTTGACCACAGGTTGCAACGCCATGCGTCTACTGTGCGCCGAGATGGTCAGGAGGTCAAGTGGTCAGACCAATCAGGCGGCGCTACGGCCGGAGCTTCCGCATACCGCCCAGCCGAAGGCGAATACCGACATGACCTGTGCTCCGAGCAGCCCACCGGGTTCGACGAATTCCGCACCGCAGCTCCGAGGGCTGCCCGGTCAGCGGCCGCTCGTGCTGCTCCTCCGAGTCGGTCGATCCCTGCCGCTGACAGCGACTTCCGTCCGGCGGCAGCACGACCGTTCGCGCATGCTGCCCGAAGCCGTCGCGCACCAGCCGGAGACTTCGCCACTCAGGTGTCCGGTCCGGACACCTGAGCCGTCCGGACCGGACGCCATCTTGCGGCCATGACCTGTGTGTTGGGCCTGACCTGCATGTCGGCCCGCAATTCGGCTCGAGTTGGCAAGCTGCGGGAAATTGTACGGTGGGAGAGCGGCCGACCAGTTCCGAGGACGAAGCAGCGGACTGGCACGTCGCAGGCTCTTGCCGAGCTGTAAGTCGAGTAACGGGGAGTACGGGGAGATGCGCGGATGACTGATGAGGACCGAAGTTCCGGAGCAGCGGGAGACCGCAATGAGCTCGACGATATGTTGAGCCGTCAGGTGGCAGCCGAAACAGTCGAGGTTCCGTTATCCCGATTGCGTTTGGGTTTTTCGCCTCGGAAAGACGGTGAGAGCGAAGCTCATGTCAAGGCATTGGCGGAATCAGCGGATCGGTGGCCGCCAATTGTCGTGCACCGCTCTACGATGCGTGTCGTCGACGGGGCTCATCGCCTGCGTGCTGCCAAATGGCGCGGTGACGCGACAATTCGGGTGCGCTTCTTCGAGGGCCACGAGATCGACGCGTTCGTGTTGGCGGTCAAGGGCAACGTAGCCCACGGCCTGCCCTTGACTCGCGCTGAACGTCTCGCGGCGGCAAGTCGGATCATCGAGAGTCACCCGCAATGGTCGGATCGATTGGTTGCCTCGGCAAGCGGCGTCAGCCCGCGGACTGTGGCGACATTACGAAGTTCAACCGGCGACGAGCAGCAGTTGAACGCGCGACACGGCCGCGACGGCAAGATACGGCCGCTGCACAGCGCCGAAGCGAGACTGCGAGCGAAAGAACTCCTGGAGTCGGATGGGAACCGGTCGCTGCGCGAGATCGCCGAACAGGTCGGCCTGTCGCCGGCGACAGTGGCGGACGTGCGCCGCAGGTTGGCGTGCGGCGAGAACGCAGTGCCCGACGGTGCGCGGTCCCGGCGCAGGCCGGGCCCCTCTCGACGAGATCCTGTCGATTACGGCCGTGTTGTAGGACTGCTTCAACGCGATCCGGCTCTGCGGGCGAGTCAACTCGGCCGCACGCTGCTGCCAGTGCTGAGCCTCGACCTGTCCGACCATTCGGCCAGAGACAACGTGCTCGGACGCCTGCCCGCGCACACCGTGATGTTGATCGCGAAGGCAGCAGGCGGCTGGGCGCAAGTGTGGAAAGACCTCGCCGAAGAACTTGCTGCGGACCTTGATCAGGCTCCCCCCGCATTCGAGGCGGACTCCGGAGCCGCCTGAACGTCATCCATCCACAGGCCTGGAAGTGTCACGATGTCAGCGGCACAGATCGACCGCGAACATAGCGATCTGTATTTGCGATTCAGTTCGAATTCCGAGCGGTAGCACGCTCCCGCTGCCGGAATCAACGGACGGCTTGTCGCGCCGCCACCGAGGCGGTTCAGCTCTCGGGATTCACCATGCCGACTCGGCCTTACCTGTCGAAAATCGCCGGTCCATTTCACGACTGTCGAGTGCGTAAAGTTGGAATATTGACAGACACTTTGGGCCATGTAATCGTAAATATCCTGTGCTGTATCGAAACAGTGCAGAAAGCCATTTCTCGAGGATTTAAGGGGGTGTTAATATGAGCCAGAACAAGAACGATCTGCAGGCCACTCAGGAACGTGCCGGCTTCGCTAAATTCATGGAAGCGATGCGCGAGTCCGATCCGGTCTGGCAGGACCGAGTGGTTACAGCCTTCACGTCCAGCGTTTCGACGCGGGACTGGGCGTTGCTGACCGACGAGATGCGCGCTCGAGATTGACGCGCGAGTTGGCACGGGGGTGCATCAGCCATCCCCGTGCCAGCTATCGGACCCTCTTCCCGAACGCCGGGAAACATCGAATTCCAGCAGAGCGAGAGCGAGTAAGAGATGCAGTCGTTCACAGTAAAGCCTGTGCCTGTGGAGATACGCCACGACGACAATTCTGTGATCGCGATTCTCAAGCTGGTAGGTCAGGCCTGCAACATCGACTGTTCGTATTGCTACGAGCGTCGAAAGCCCGACCAGGCAGGTGCCTTGAATCCCGAACAGGTTCAGCACTTTCTCGATCGGCTGGGCTCCAGGAGTGTGCACTGCATCCTGCACGGGGGAGAACCGCTCCTGCTCGGGAAGCGAAGAATGACACCGATTCTGGAAGTATTGAGGGATTGCCCCACCGTGGAGTCGGTGGCGATCCAGACCAATGCCGTCCGACTCGACGCCTCCTGGCTCCAACTCTTCGACGAGTACTGCCCCGACTTGACCTGGGGAGTGAGCTTCGACGGCTTGGGGCCGCAGTCGAAGTACCGCATCGACTACAACGGAAGATCGACCGATGCGGCCACGCTGGCCGGCATCAGGCTGCTCGGCGATACGGGCCATTCCTTCGGCCTGATCTGTGTTGTTACCGCAGCTCATATCGGTGGTGGGCGCGAGTTCGTCGAGTCGGTGAAGGACTTCGAAGGTCTCGCATCGGTCAAGCTACTGCCCTGCTATGACCAGGACGTGGCTGTGCGCCCTCGTGCCACCGTCAGTGGAAAGCTCATGGAGCTGTACGCGAGCGAGGGGGGCGGTAGTGGCGGCCGGCCCGGCTGGACCATCGACCCCGCCGACTACGCGCAGTTCGTCGAGGATGCCCAAGACGCGTGGATCTCCTCAGGTGCATGGCGGTCGTTCTCGTTGGAGCCCACAGTGTCGATAGCCAACAACCTGTCGGGCCTGGAAGGTACGTACACCGACTACTCGTTGACGAAGGACGGGCAGCTCCTGACGCTCTACCCCGGCGGCAGGGTCGCGGGGCATGACCGCGGACACGAGTTCGCCCTCAACGAGACCACGACCGACCAGATCGATGAATTCCTCGAGACGCAGTTGGATCAGGCCGGTGCCGATTGGGCGCCATTCCTCGAAGAATGCAAGGCCTGTTCTGCCTGGGCCGGTTGCCGCGGCAGTGAACTGTTCATGCGCAAAGTCATGCGTGATGCAGGTCTTTCGGAGGAATTCTGTGATGCTCGCCGAAAAATCGTGAGCAGTGTGGACCGGTTGCTTCAGAGGAGCGAAGAATGAGTGAGATCAGCCGCTTTCTTACGGTGGACGACGAGATTCGGCAATTTCGTACGCGGCGGGCCCGATTCGTCCGGAACGGGCTCGAAAGTCTCGGACTCGACCACCCCGTAATTCGTGGGGATGAACTCGCCGACTACGCGATCGCAAACGAAGTTGCCTTCCACCTCAGGGAATCCATCGAGAACTCCCAGGATAGCGAAATCGAGTTGCGCGCGTCCGCCCATGAGCTACTGGAGCACAGCGCGGGGGCCTTGGTCTCGGTGGATTCGGTCAAGGCATTGCAGTGCACAGGGCTCGACGAGGATCAGTGCATGTTCTCCCGAGGAATTGCCATCGCGAGTCCTTCCTCGCAGGAGCGAGAACTGCTGGGGAACGCCATGCGTGTGCTCGAGCGAACCGGGAACCTGCAGTGCTTCCGCGACACAGTCGGCGTCGTAGCGGTTCTCGGCATCGCGACCCCGGGAGCGCCAACGGCTACGTGGGCTACGGGAGGGCTTCCGTATGTAGTGCACCTGCACCTCATGCCACGAGCCGAGCTTGTCGCTCGCGACTTGATTCACGAGGCGACACATGCCTACCTGAACGACTGGCTGGCCTCGAGGGGGCTGCGTCTCGACCCATACACGCCCGCCTTCTGGTCACCGTGGAAGGACACGAAGCGGCCACTGTTCGGGTTTGTTCACTCGATCATGGCCTTCTCGATCGTGACCGCATTCCTGGCGAGCGTGATGGCGGACGATAGCTCGGACTGGTCCTGGCTGCGCCCGTTCCACGGTGCGGAGAGGGATCGGCTGCGCAGTTGTGAGGAGTCCGTCGCATCCGCCGTGTCGATGCTGCCCGACGACCTCGGCAAGCGCGTCGCGGCCGTCTATGCGCTGGCGGTGGAATAGAACATGTCCGTCGTGGTTTCCCCGTGGGGTGAGTTCAAGCCGGAGTACGGCTACGCGTGCGCCGAGTACGGCCCGGACGGCGCCGAGCGTGCCGGCGCGGATGGCTTGGCGAATCTGGCGGGCAGTGAAAGGTTCACTCTCCAGACCAGAGTGAACTGTGGATCCATCGCGAAGCTGGTGACCGCACACTTCGTGACGCGGCTCTGGAGCAGTCGAGATGATCGTGAGCAACTCCGCATCGGTACTTTGCTTCCCGGACTTCCGGGCCCGTTGCGCGACGTCACTGTCGAGAGTTGTTTGACGCATACCACAGGACTGTGGGACTTTCGGTCGCTGATCCCGCTGTTCGGGGAGAGATCGACCTTCGCATACGGAGTGTCGGATGCCTTCGAACTCGCGATCAAGCAGACGCAGCTGGTGCCGGGCTTCGAGCGGCAATACAGCAATACCAACTATCTCTTGCTCGGGGTGGCAGTCGAACGGGTGACCGGTGCCCCGCTCCAAGATCTCGTGGGGGATTGGCTGGGTGCGGACGTCGGTAACTTTGTCACCAATCCACGAGCAGTTGTGCCTGCGCGGGCTCGGGGCTACGAAGTCGGCGCGAACGATGATGTACTCGAATTCGGCTCGTTCGTTGACGGGAGGGGTTCGACCAACTTCTGGGCCAACGCCCAAGAGTTGGCCACGCTCATCGAGCGCATAACGAATGGCTTCAAGATCCGGCCGGTTTATGGAGGCCTAGCGCTGAGCAGCGATATGTTCTATGCCGCCGGCCAGGACGGCGGATTCCAGGCTGGGGCCGTCATCGACGCGAACAACATGCGCTGCCATGTCGCGCTCACGAACAACCCCGCGCTTACCCCGCTGAATATCATGGCCACGCACACGGGGCTCCGGGTCGGCGGGACAGAGACGACGAGCCGCGCGCGTGAGCACGTGGCCGGTGGTCTGCTTGCATTCGAGGGAACGTTCGCCGCCGCTTCTCTCGGTGTTCAGCTGTCTCTCGCGGGAGCGCCTGACGGCGCACTCGTCGTGACGGCGGGCGACCGAGTGCTCGGCAGACTCGAGCGCGAGACCCCCGGCTCATTTTCGGATGGACACCTGGAGATCGTCGAACGAGGCGACACGATCTATCTGTCTATAAACCACGCGAGGGGAATACCGCTCGATCGCGTGTCCCCTTAATGGCAAGCGGGCTGTCGGCTCGGCAGCAATTCAATTCAGTGGAACGGAAGTGAGTGGGCGTGGCGGAAGTTCAGGTCTCCGCAGATTCGATTATGTCGTTGGAGAGGGAGCCTCTTCCGGCTGCCCTGCGTGAGCTGGGAGCCGGTCTGCTCCGCGAGCACTACAACACGATTGATCGCGATCGATTGTTGTCGGTGTACGGGGAGCTGATGGCCAGTCTTTCGCGGACCGAGCATGGCGCCGTCGTCGAGCTGGGGTGCTACAAAGGTGCGATGTCCGCATGGATGCGGGCACTTCTGGACTTTTGTCGGTCGCCGCGCGAAATCCATGTATTCGACTCTTTCGAAGGCCTGCCACGACCATCCGAGATCGATGGTGACCATCTGAAGGAAGGCGATGTCCGAGCGTCTCCAGAAGATGTGCTGGAGCTGCACGGTCGGTTGCAGCTGAGCCCCCCGATCGTTCACCCCGGCTGGTTCCAAGACACGCTTGCGGAATTGCCTGATCAGATAGCTTTTGCTTATATCGATGCAGATTTCTACGAGTCTATGGCGTGTGCGTTGAGAGCGGTGCTTCCACGGCTGGTACCCGGTGCCACAGTGATTATGGACGACTATGCGGACTTGGCCAAGAATCCGCACGCGTGGGCCGAGATGGCGGGGGTGAAGAAAGCCTGGGATGAAGTCACCGCCGGCCGCCTGGAGCTCGATGTGATTCTCGGCTTCGGTGACCTGGCTTTCGGGGTTCATCGTGCCGGGTGGGACTCACCCCTGGACCAAAGGATGGCATAGCCATGGCTCGTAGCCACGTGCTCGTCGTGGGTACCGCCCTCGCCGCGGATTTCGCTAGGGCGCATCCAGAGGTGCGCACATCGGTTCTCTGTCACAAGCCTGCCGAGCCGACGTCGCCAGGCATTTTCCTTCGCGAAATTCATGTTGAGCGTAATAGTGCACCGACGACGTGGCGCGACAGCGCGAGAGAGGTCGATGAGGCATGTCCTGTCGACCGCGTGGTCGCCTTCGGCGAGAACGAGCAGATAATAGCTGCCATCATCGCCGCGGATCTGGAGCTGGACGGCCACCACAGCGTAGATGTCGCTAGGATAGTCGCCGATAAGATCGAGATGCGCAAAAGGCTTTCAGCCACCGGGCTGGGCACCGTGGAGTTCGCGGAGGCCGCGGATCATCGAGCGATCGAACTGTTCGCTCACGGGCAATCGCAGAATCGCTACCTCGTCAAACCGGCTATGGGGACCGGCAGTCGCGGGGTTTCGGAACTTGTAGACCTACGCCAGTGTGCGGCCGCCTTCAACCGGGCACATGACGTGGCCCACCCTATTGCCGGCACGCAGCGTGTGATGGTCGAGCAGTTCAAGCCGGGGCGTCAGTTGAGTGTGGAGTGCATCTCCGAGGCCGGCGAGCATCGCCCAGTGGCAATCACGCAGAAATACACCGATGAGCGGACCTTCGCCGAGGTGGGCCACTGCGTTCCGGCCGACCTGTCGACGGCGGAGGCCGATGCGGTCGTGGCGGGCACAGTCGCCGCGTTACGCGCACTGGGAGTGCGGTACGGCCCGACTCACACCGAGCTTGTTCTCGGGAAAGCCGGCCGAGTCGATCTCATCGAGACGCACACTCGCCTCGGTGGTCATGGAATCCCTGATCTCGTGGCGGACGCAATCGGTATCGACATGTACGACCTCACGTTCGCTCAGGCGGCGGGCACCTCGGTGATTTCGCGCGTACCCGAGGTCCTGCCCCGCGCTGGATCCAGCCGGGCGGTGTGGTTCGGGTACTCGCCTGTTCGGGGGCGTGTCCGCTCTGTCCATAGTGCGGCGCAGTCCGAAGCCCAAGTCGAGGTGCTGGTCAATCGCGGTGATCTGGTTACCGCGGACATGACTCGTTCCTCGCGGGTGGTAGCCGCACGAGCGTCTGGCCCGACTGAGGCGGACGCGACGAGAAAGGCCTCGCAAGCCGTCTCGGAAGTGACGTTGACAATCGAGTGCTCGATGACCGCGCAGCTTTTGGGCTACTGATGTCCAGTTTGACATTCCAGGCGCCCAGGTCGGACACGCGTCGATGCGCGTCCGGTTCGAGTAGCCGACCGAGGCCTGATAGCAGGCCGGTATATCCAATTGGGTCGAATCCGAGGAGGGAGAGGACAGGTGCCGAGTTCGGGGCAAGAGATACACAGTGTCGAGCAAGCATGCGGACCGCCGGAGGCGGCCGAGCTGTTGCATCTCATGGAGAACTTTATCGGAGCCTCAGACGGAGCATATGTGGCCGACGGCCGCAGAGTCGTTTCGGTGCACGAAATTCCGGGTCATACCGGCAAGGAAGCAGCGGCGATCTATGAGCCGAGGGGCCGTATCGAGTGCGCAGAGATTCCTCCGGCAGTGGAAGAGATACTCGATGACATCTTCGGCAGAAACCTTTCATCGATTCAGTACGTCTACCCGGATGCCGTCCGTAACAATGGGTGGTTCTATGTCGAATATGGCGTCGGTCAGTTCGTCAATCCTCACGTCGATTATCATGGACGGATAGGAGACCCCTGGCCAGGTGTACTGGCGACCGTCTCTTTATCGATTCACAATGCCGACGTAGGCGGGCAGTTCTTTGTCGAGTCGAGTGGCGATAGTTCTGTGTGGGAAGAGCCGCATCGCGCGCGGCGCGGGTTGGACTGGAGCACCCCATCTTTCCGCGATCAGCGCCGCGTTCGCTGGACGGCCCAGCACGAGCCAGGTGACATGCTGATCTGGGGTTCTCAAGTCGTTCACGGGACGGTGCCCGTCCAGGCGGGCCGCTCGTGTAAGTTCTTGACGCAATTACTGACTGCAGAAACAGAGGGAACCGATGTCTGACAAGGCGCCACTGTGTATCGTCATCAATGGGCCATCCGCCGCCGGAAAATCGACGCTCACAGCAGCCATTCAGGATCGTATCGAGGAGCCGTTGCTGCGGTTCGGAGTGGACGAACTCTATCGTATGGTTCCAGATCAGTGGGCTGGTGGTGTACCTAACGCACGTTACGCCGACAGAGGTTTCACTTACCAGGATGTACCCGCCGCTCCAGGGGTGCGTCGAATCCATAACGGCGTCGATGCCATATCCATGCTTTATGCGATGAATTCGGCTGTCGTGGGAATGCTCAGCGCCGGCGTAGGCGTGATCGTAGATGGTCAAGCCTTCGAACCCAGCGTCAACCAGGATCTGGAGAATCGCCTCCGTGAGCTGGAGGCCAAGGGAGAAGCGCGGGTTGCGATCATCGAAATCGGCGCGGCCGACGACCAGTTGGCGGACCGGCAGCGACGTCATGCACATCCCGTTGGGCTATCCCTTCATCACAACACTCTTCCTAAGCAAGCCGCTCGGCCCGATCTGATCGTGGATACGACTCGGATGGCATCCGCTGAGGTAGCCGATCTAGTGTGCGGCTGGATCGAGAAGGAATGCTCCCAGCGTTCGTAGGCTTTACTCGGGGTGGGCGTCGGCATACGGCGGAATGATCTAGTTCATGGCGGTCAGTCGGCCCTTGTGAACTGAACGATACTGATTACAGGCGGGGGCGCACATTCCGGTACGGCATCAACTCGACCGAATTGTGCCCACCGCCGAGCAACGGATGGTCCGCGGAAGCAGGTAAACCGCGTCCATTTTTCGGGGGGATCTTTAAATTGTCAGCCATCGGTTACCCATTCATACTCTCGTCGGGAATTGCTAGCTCGCGGCTCGAAAAAGTCACGCGAAGCATATCCCCAGAGGCCAGTGCGCGCGCAAAGCATTACATGATACAGAATGGTTTCACCATCGTCGGCGAAAATAGTCGAAAGCATGTGATGGGGCGCGGGCCGGATACCTTCTGTAAATCAATGACTCCCGACTCTGCGCACCGTTTGGAAAATTTCTACCCCCTTTTGGAGCGCGCTGTGCTGTCGGCCGGATTTGTGCCGATTCTCCTAGCGATCGACTGCATCGACGATGAGGTCAGTATCGCATACTTCGAGTATGTCCACGGTGAAGGCGGAACTGCGCGCGACACCGCGGATTGTCTCAATATCTATGCGGCATTGCAAGAATCGGCTGCGCGGTACGGCGCCGATTCGACGAGGGTATTGATCGATGCCTGCCACAACGAAGTTTCCACCTGGAGCGAAGAACTTCTACAATCATGGGATCCAGTCCACTGGACCGATCCCAAAATCCTGCACTGGGCGGGGGCCGACGCTCGGGCCATGATCGAAGTCGGCCTTCCGGCGCTCCGATCTGTGGCGAGTCTGCTGACTGCACTCTCACCCGAGGGAATATGCGCCCCGGTGCACGCTGATCTGTATGTAGGAAACTATCTACGCACCTCGACGAATCAGGCCGTTATCTTCGATTGGGACGAGGGGTACTGGGGGCTTCCCGGTATGGGATTGCAAATTCTTGTTCGTGAAGCGATGGACAACGGTATCGGTGGCCTCGACTACAAGGACCTCCTCGAGCTTGCGCCGGCTTGGGTCGAGATGGGAATCAGTGAGTCCGACTTGGCTGTCAGAACGCTCGCCAGCGCAGTCATTGAGATCGCCGGCGTCAGGCAATCGTTGACGGAGTGGCAGAGGCCCCGGGCGCGGCATGCCGCATACCTGGCGGCTTGGGCGTGCCGGTACGAGTGGGTCATCAAGAGGGCGCAGCTGTGCTGAGCGGGCCTGCGCTTGGCTCATCGGATGATCGGCACAGTAGGACCAGTTTTGACGCGCCTGCCATATAGCCCGCGCCGCTGCGGGAACCGTGGCGCAGCGGGCGGCGTATGGGCAACCTACTGGTCAGCCTGCAACTCGAGTACGCAGTTGCGGCGATAGTCGGTGAGCAACATCTTGTTCCGGTGATCCATGAGTAGGTCGCGCGGAGCATCAGGCACTTCGAAATCCCCGTCACGCCCACCGGCGGGAGCGAGGCCGCCGCTCCAGGTCCACCGCACCAGCCAGTCCTGCCCCAGGGCGACTACTTGGCTGTCTGCGTCGACGATCAAGACGCAGTCGAATGCTGTGTGGACAACACGAGGCTTGAACAGGCGGTAGCGGTTCCCGGCCGAGTCGAAGAACTCGTTCCTCCGCCACAGCACGGTGCCGGTCGCAGCATCCACAAGTAGAACGGTGTCCATCTCCGGATCCACGATGACTACCCGGTCGTCGAATGCAGCTGCTTGATGCGGATCGTTCAGACCTGTGACGACCCACGCGGCAATGCCGTCGCAGCCGACCCTGGCTACCCACCCGGAAGCGCTGTCGACAACGAGCAACTCATCGTCGCCCAGCCATCGGCCATCATGAGGGTCCGAGACGGTAAACGAGTCATTGCCCAGGCGCACGACGCCGAACTCATTCTCGATCGAGCCGTCTCGAGCAACAACAATGAACCGCGAATTCAAGCTATCCGAGACAACGAGGCGGCCACCATCCGAAATGCGAGCGCTCCGCGGCCACCTCAGCGCCTCGCTTCGCCCGTCGGCACGTTTCAGCTCGCGAAGCTGCCAGCGCAGGCCACCGTCGTCGTCCACCCCGATGACTCGATTGTTGTTCGTGTCCGCGATGACCAGTTCACCGGTCGCTGCCCGATCAATCGAGCGGGGTCTGGAAAGCACCAGCCCGGTGGCAGCGGGCCCGCCCCAGCGCGCTCGCATGCTCCGCAGATCAGTGCCTAGTTCCAGCACAGAGCGTGCTCCCAGATCCGCGACATAGACCTTGTCTTCGGCGCCGAGGGCGTGCCGGGGATCGATGAGATGCGCACCCTGCTCCGTGCCGCCGAAACTGCCCAGCATGCCTCCATCTCGGTCCAACCGCAGCACACGGTGGTTTCCACTGTCCGTTACCAAGTAACGACCATCCGAAGCGGTCAACCCGGTAGGGGTGTTCAATCCGCGCAGGTCCGAAGCCGGTTGCCCGAAATGTCCGGTGACGCACTCGAGCCGGCCATCGGGGATCAGCCGCATGAGCGCATGTCTGCTCGTGTGCACGAACAGGACGGCACCGGAATCCCAACAGATACCGGACGGGACGAAGTGCTCTCCCTCGGGCGGCCGATACAGCCAATGGAAGGACCCGCTCCACGGGGAGAACGAAGCGATTCCGCCACCTATCTGGCGGCCGTCGGCGCCTTCTACCGAGGCAACGCCGAGGATCAGATCCCCATCATCCGAATAGCACAGGGACATGACGGCGGTGTCGGCCGGTGCTCCTACATCTCGCGTAGAACCGTCCTCGCCAACGTGAAGCAATGCCCATGAGCCGCGGTTGTGGGTTCGACCGAACGCGAAGAACTGGCCGTAATCCGGGTGCCACGTCACATCGAAGATGTAGCTCCCAGCTGGGCCCTCGACCTGCAGGCCCGGTCCGGACGCCAAAGGTGTGATCCACTGCCGGGTGACATCTATTGCGAAAACACGGCGGGAATGCGGTTCTTCGAGAAGCCGCCCGAATCGTGGCAACGAGTTGTCGGCAACCCACCCCACGATGGGCTTGCCCACAAAACTTCGCTGTCTCATTCATCGACCTCCGGTGCGCAGGTGCATCTCCAGCGATGCGACGCCGCGGAGCACGAGGTTGGTGCGGAACCGGACAGGAGCGGCGCTCACGGGCTCGAGCCGGGACCAAAGCGGAAGCATTTCCGCGAAGAGGATCTGGGCCTCCAGCCGAGCAAGTGGCGCACCGAGGCAGTAGTGGATTCCGGTGGAGAAGCTGAGGGGGGCGCCCTCGTCTCGCGTGATCGAGAATCGGTCCGGATCACTGAAGTGGGTTGGGTCCCTGTTCGCAGCGCCAAGGAACAGCAGAACCTGCTCGCCCTTACGAACGACCTGTCCAGATACTTCCGCGTCCTCGAGCGCTACGCGGCCGACCAACTGGACCGGTGCGTCCCAGCGGAGCATCTCCTCGACGGCGAGCGGGATGCCACCTGGGTCGCGGTGAAGCAGTTCTACCGAGCTCGGGTGGGTCAGCAGTGCGTGGAAGCCATTGGCTATCAGGTTCGTGCTGGATTCATAGCCTGCGACGAACAAGAGCAGAAGCATCGAGATCAGTTCTGCCTCGGAGAGCTTCCCGCCCGAATCCTGGACTCCGACCAGGTCGCTGATCAGGTCCTCCTCGGGCTTCGCCCGCTTGCTGCGGATGATGGAGGTGAAGTACTCCTCGACCGATTCGGTCGCCCGGTAGATCTCGTCCAGATTCTGTGAACGCGGTAGCGGGGTATCGAACGCCTGGATGATCCTGCGAATGTGCGGAATCACGTAGTAGTGACCATCGCGTGGAATCCCCAACAACTCGCTGATGACGAGCGCCGGAAGCGGTACAGCCAAATCGGACACCACGTCGAACTTGCCGGTGAGACCTCGCAACAGCTCGTCTACGATGGCTGTTATTCGTGGCCGAAGATTCTCGACGACCCTGCGTGTGAATACATTCGAGACAAGCCCGCGCAAGCGGGAGTGCTCCGGCGGATTCAGCTCCAACATGACAGGAGCGCGCTGCGCGATTCGCGGATATCGCTGTTCGAAGGTCTCGTACTGTTCCGCGGTGGTGAAATCAGCGGGGGTCGTGGCGGGCGCATGTCCGAATCGCCGATTCTTGAGGATGACCTCACAGTCGAGGAAGCGTGTCGCGACAAGCGATCCCATCGCACTGCGGTGCAGGCCAGGCTTGGCCAAGAGCTCGGCATACGACGGGTACGGGTCCTGGCGTCCGCGCTCGGTGGACAGCAAGACAGCGAGTGCGCTATCGAGCGGGTCGAGATCGAACGAGTCGAGGTTCACCATCGCTGCGCTCCCATCTCGTGCAGACTGGTTCTGTCACTGACGACCGGCCGCGTGTGCGACCCCGCCGGCAACCGCCGATCGACGATCTGCATCAGCACCCCGCCTCGATCATCACCGTCGCGGCCAACGACTCGAGCACGCGGCGACCTCCGTCTGGCCAGGAGCACACCAGGTAGTCCCATCCGGCCTCCTGCCAAGCCGCGACGCTGCGACGGACGTCGTCCATGGGTTCGGTAACAGACAGCGTGGAGGCCCGAAGGATCTCCGACGGACTCCTGCCTGCGGCCGTGGCGAGCTCGTCGAGGCGACGCATATACGGCTGCAACGAGGTGGGCGTTCCGTAGGCGTGCCATCCGTCGGCGTGCCAGGCCGTGATGGGGAGTGTGCGCCGTGGCCCGGTGCCGCCGATCCAAAGCGGTGGCCGTGGCACCTGCACAGGTTCGGGAAGCAGGCGGGCTTCGCTGAGCGACGCGCCGACACCGTCGTACGATACCCGCGCTCCGGAGAACAGCCGATTGAGAACCTCGATGGTGTCCGCGAGTAACTCGAATCTTTCAGCGACGCACGGGAACGGTATACCCAACGACTTGTGCTCATCGGCGTTCCATGCGGCGCCAAGCGCCAAGTTCAGGCGACCGCCCGACGCATGGTCCACCGTCATCGCCTGTGCGGCGAGCAGTGCGGGTTGGCGATAGGTGACGGCGGTCACGAGCAGTCCGAGTCTGATTCGATCAGTCACGCCGGACAACGCGGCCAATGTCGTCATTCCCTCGAAGGTCGCGTCTACGTGTTCCTCCGGATTCGAGGCGAGGTGATCGAATCCCCAGGCACAGTCGAATCCGAGTTCCTCGGCAAACCTCACCCGCGACACTACTTCGCTCCACGGCATGTTCTTCTGGGCGATATCGATCCCGAAACGCATTCCGTCCTCGTCTCACACAATCCACGCCCGCCGTCAGGCGCGTGCCAGCTACTCCACGGCGAATATCAACCATTCGATGCCGATTACCGCTTCCCCACATCGCCATCCCGCTGGTTGCCGGCGGGGAGTCTCACAGCGACGCCAGTGCGGGGGCCGACGAAATGCGTATTAGCCGGGACGCGTTCGGCAATGCGGGAACGCTCCCGATTCACCTCGCAGAAGAGAATCACTAGCCGGGCGAATCGGCAGCGTGCATCGCAGAAGACCCCCTGGGTGAGCGGGATGGCCCCGTCCTCGTCCCAATCAGACCAAATCCGCAGTCCGACAGTCAACGTAGTTGCGGTCAGCCCTTTCGCGGCAGCGGTCGGGTGGCGCGTAAGGCTGGTCGCGAGGACGAGCCTTCGTGCTGTCCGGTTGTCGGAACCTGCCGTCCCCCATGTCGGCTGTTCAACCGCTGGTGGTCAGCAGTTGAACAGCTGACGTAGCTGTCGGGTCGGGCATCAGCTAACCGTCCATCTCGCGGCCACTCGGGTTCGACACCTGTGCGACGCAGGCGGCGAGCGCGGACCGGCTTCGCGATCGGTACGGTCCAGGCAATATTCAACGATTCAATTCTTACTTCGTTGACATCGAGCACGCTGCTATGTAATTTTCTGGTAGCACTGGGGAGGCTGAGAGTATATGTTCCGCCAATCGGCGCCACTTTTCCTTCACGAACTCGTTGCCAACGCTGCCGCACAGAACCCGGATAAAGTCGCGGTCGCGGATCGGAACGGTTCATGGACGTATGCGGAGTTGCACAGCCACGCTGTGGAGTACGCGACACACATCGCTGCGGCGGGCGTGCGTGCCGGTGACCGGGTTCTGATCCGCGCTATCGCCGAGCGCTGGGTGATCGCGGCGATCTATGCTTGCTCCCGTATCGGCGCGATGGCCGTACCGCTCAATCCCGATCTGCGACCGGCGCAATGGGAGCAGATCAATCGGGACGCGGAGCCGGCACTCGTGATGAGTGAGCCCTTGCCGACGGCAGGCGTGGCGACGGCATGGAAGCCTGCGTCGCCGGAGAACTTCGATTCCGACGCGGTTGCGCTGCTCCTGTATACCTCCGGCAGCACTGCCGCGCCGAAGGCTGTGGTGTGCGCGCACCGCTCGATACTGTTCGCGACGTCTGCGATCGCCTCCCGCCTGAATTATCGGTCGGACGATGTGGTGCTGTGCAGGCTCCCGCTCTCGTTCGACTACGGCCTCTATCAAACCTTTCTGACAGCCCTCTGCGGCGCGACGCTGGTCCTGTCCGGACCCGGCGACGACGCCGGTCTGCTGGGGATCATGCGCCGCCATGGCGTGACCGTTGCTCCAGTGGTGCCATCCCTCGCGACGATGCTGGCGCGGCTCGCGGTTCGGGGCACGGTGCCCACCATTCGTCTGTTCACCAATACGGGTCAGGAACTGACGCCGCCACAAATCGCTGCGTTGCGCCGGGCCTTTCCGTCCGCAGCCGTTCAACTGATGTACGGCACCACCGAGTGCAAACGGATCACGATCGGGCAGCCCGACGAAGACCTGGCCCTGCCCGGCTCGGTGGGATCGCCGCTACCCGGCACCAGTGTCCGTGTCGTCGACAACGACGCGCGTCCGGTGCCACCGGGGGTGGAGGGCCAGATCACGGTTGCCGGACCACATTTGATGAACGGCTATTGGCGGGACGAGGAGTTGACCGCACGGATCTACCAGAAGGACGCCGTCACCGGCGAACGGGTGCTCCACACCGGTGACTACGGGCACATGGATGAGGGTGGCAACCTGTTCTTCCACGGTCGCCGCGATGAGTTGTTCAAACACCATGGCGTACGCACGAGTGTTGCTGAGATCGAGGCGGCGGCATCCGCGGTGCCGGATGTCGATGAAGCCGCAGTGCTGCCACCGCGCGGTGATGACGAAGCGGTCCTGTTCGCGGTCACCGTTCTGGAGCCTTCTGAAGTCCTGCGTCGGCTGCGCGATCGGCTGGACCCGCTCAAGGTGCCGACGCGCTGCCGGACATTGTCGCGACTGCCGCTCGGGCCGAGGGGCAAAATCGATCGAACGGCGTTGGCCGCCTTGGTAGATGGTGCGAAAGCGCATGCCTCTCATGCCTGATATCGCCAGCCTGACCAGGCAGTATGGGAGCCCGCTCTATATTTACCAACTCGACGCGGTAGCACGGGCTCTCGCGGATTTGCGGGCCGCCCTGCCAACGCAATCGGTCGTCTATTACTCGCTCAAAGCCAATCCGCACGTGATGGTGGCCCGGGAATTGCGGAGGTCCGGCTGCCGAGCCGAGATCAGTTCGCCAGGTGAGCTGGCCGCTGCCCGGGATGCCGGCTTCCGCGGCGAGGACTGTCTTTACACCGGGCCGGGCAAAACCGACTCCGAGATCGATTACGCGATCGCCGAAGGGGTGCGACGCTTCTCCGTCGAATCCGCCGGCGAACTCGATCGCATCGGTCGGGCGGCGCTGGCGCACCACACCGAAGCAACGGTCTTGTTGCGTGTCAACGGCAGCTCTGTCGGAGCGAGCGGGCTTCGGATGACAGGGGCCGAGTCCCAGTTCGGGGTGGATGAGAAGCAGGTGATCGCAGATCCCGGACGCTTCATGAATGTGCCAGGAGCCCGCCTGGTGGGATTGCATCTGTTCCCTCTCAGCAACGCGCGTGACGAGAGCAGCCTGATCGCAGCCTTTCGCGAGAACATCGCCCTTGCCGCACGGTTGCGCGACCGGGCGGGACTGCCGCTGCTCGTCGTCGATCTGGGTGGCGGATTCGCCACGCCGTACGCCCGGCCGGGGCGTCGGCCAGGGTATCCCGGTCTGCGCAAAGCCTTGGACGCCGCGTTGGACGAAGGTTTGCCCGGATGGCGCCATCACGGACTCGAGATAGCCTTCGAGTCCGGCCGGTACCTGGTCGGCGACAGCGGTCGTTTGGTCACCACCGTCCAGGAGATCAAAACGAGCGGAAACAGCACATTCGTGGTGCTGGACTCCGGGATCAACCATCTCGGCGGGATGACCGGGTTGGGCAGGCTGGCTCGGCCGTCGGCCACCCCGGACCATGCCGGTGCTGAGACCGCGACAGTGACACTGGTCGGGCCGCTCTGCACCCCCGCCGATGTACTCGGTCGCGATGTCGAAGTACCCGCCGTAACTCCGGGCGATCTGCTGGTCGTGCCCAATGTGGGTGCGTACGGGTTGAGTGCAAGCCTCGTGGCGTTCCTGGGGCGGCCGGCACCCACAGAGATCGTCCTGGCGCACGACAAGGTGGTGGAAGTGAGGCGGATGCGCCTGACTTATGAAAGCTTTCCCGTAGAGGAGGCGTCGTGACGAAAGCCGCTGCGCTCGCCGCCGAGCTGGCTCCGGTGCTCGCCCAGCACGCTGCGAAGGCTGACGCCGACGCCGAATTCCCCCGAGACAGTGTCGAGGCGCTCCGCGAGGCGGGCCTTTTCGGACTGCTGGTCCCGACCGAGTACGGCGGAATGGGAGGGGACCTCGGAGACATGGTCGAGGCGGCGGCCCTGCTGGCCGGCGGTTGCCTGTCCACCGCCATGATCTGGGCGATGCACTGCCAGCAGGTCGACACCGTCGTCCGCCACGCAGGTGGCGCGCTGCGGGCGGTTCTCCTTCGCCGCATCGCCGTGGACGGGTACTACCTCGCCTCGGTGACCACCGAACCCGGCAAGGGCGCACACCTGTTGACCGCGAGTTCCGCGATTGTCAGCGAGGACCAGCAGCTATTGGTGCGGCGCGACGCGCCCGTGGTGACCGGCGGTGAGTTCGCCGACGGCTTCTTGGTCACCATGCGCGCGAGCGCCGACGAACCACCCAACCGGGTCAGCCTCGTGTATCTGGACCGCAGCCAGGTCGAGGCTCGAACGGTGCGTGACTGGAACGCGATGGGCATGCGCGGCACGCGTAGCGTCGCAATGGTGCTCTCTGGCACCGCCTCCGCCGACCAGTTGATCGGGGCCGCGGGCGGGTTCCGAGCGGTGGCTGTGGACAGCATGATCCCGGCCGGCCATCTCGCCTGGTCGGCGTGCTGGCTGGGGGCGGCTCGGGCAGCCCTGAACTCCATGGCTTCGCTCATCAGATCCTCGGACCGTCCGGCGAGCATCGACATCGACAGCGATCTCGTCCGGCACCGACTAGCCCGCGCTCGCGTCGAACTCGAGCTGTGCGGTGCCTATCTGCTGCACATTCGGAACGAGGTGATGCATCGAAGGCGCGCCGAGCGAGGGATGGATGAGTATGCCTTTCAGATCAAACTCGATACGCTCAAAGTGGCCTCCTCGGAGTTGACGTTCTCGGCAGTGGACCGCCTGGTCCAGCTCGGCGGCGCGATGACCGGCTATCAGCGCGACGCACCGGTGCCGCTGGAGCGGCATTTCCGTGACTTGCGGTCGGCCAGTCTCAACTACTCGAACGACCGTCTACTTACCGCGATCGGCACGCTGACCTTGCTGGATGGAGCCGGATCCCTTGCAGCCGGTATCGAATCCGGCCCAGGTCTCTTTCACCCGGAGTCGGCCGAGAGGGCTTGAGACCAGGAAATATACCGAGTGGCGTAACCGCTACGGCCCGTTCAATCACGGTAACAAAGGAGTTCGCATGAGTCGGCAGCTGTGGGCCGAACCGTTCGAGAAGATTTTGCGCACCTATCTACCTCTCCTGCCGGTGGACACAGAGGTGACTCCGGATATGAACCTCGCTGATCACGGCCTGGACTCGATGGCCACCGTGAGGCTGCTGCTCGACCTCGAGGAGAGCTTCGCTGTCATGATCCCCGACCATCTGCTCTCCGTGAGCACCTTCGCGACGCCTGCCGGACTTTGGGCGGCCATTGATAGCCTGCGGGACGACAACGCGATCCAGTGATGGTCGACCGGCGCAGCTGCGGTCCCCAATGACGTAGCACGGTCTCGGCGTGTGAATAGCACAGCGTTTCCACCGGCAGGGACCGAACTTCCCTGCGCGCATCCACCCAAAGACCGTGAAATGCGGTCCTCACCAATGACATCGCGGCCAAACGTCACGGATCATGCTGCGCGCCAGCGCCCAGGACCTCGAAGAACTTGGCGCGGTAGTTCGATCCCGGCGGCCT
This sequence comes from Nocardia sp. NPDC047648, assembly GCF_040642815.1. NCBI lineage: Bacteria > Bacillati > Actinomycetota > Actinomycetes > Mycobacteriales > Nocardiaceae > Nocardia > Nocardia sp. NPDC047648. The sequence continues at coordinate 78,289 of NZ_JBEYSX010000014.1, forward strand.
AGCGGGGAACCGGTCGACTCTGATCCCCGCCGGGTGGCAATCGATGCATACCTGGTGCGCCCGCTGCGCGGAAACCGCAAAGGCCTGCGGCTGGTCATCGTGGCCCGCCCCCATATTCGTCAGTGGGCCTTGAGAATTGCGCCCGCTGTCCGGTGACCAGGGCACCACGAGTCGCGTAACGAGATGTGGTTCGCACGGTCTTGGGCGAGCCGGGCGGGAACTCCGCTTGCACATTTCAATGCGTACGCCAAACCACGCTGTATCTCTGAGCGCATCGGCGCGTGTGCATTTCCGTCACCCCTGGTCCTGCTCTATCGGCGGGATGTACGAGCACCTGCTTGCGGTTTTACGTTTATCCGTACTCATCGGCTCAGACAGCTGTCATCGGTACATATATGGCCGGCGTTGCCGACGCAGTGCGATTTGTGCGTGAATGTCATCAGGGCCATGTCCGGTCCGGACGGTTATTTCACGCCGTTGTCCTTCGGTTATCTCTGCTCGGTGCGTCGTGGAGATTGCCAGAGCCTCGGTGCGTGCCTAGAGTCGAACGTGAGGGGTTGTTCGCGAGAATTCCTTTCCGCTCAGTAGTCGATGGGAGGTTGGCTATCGGTGTGGATCGTGCTGCCGGCCCGCCTGATTCACTTTATGGCGGCTCCGCGGGAGATGCCGTCGATATCGGGTCGATGAGTTGAAACGAGTGCGTGCTCACGATCCGACAAGCGCGTGGGCACTGGGGGGAATTCCGAAGTGTCGCCATGTTCTCAGGTGAGTTTTCGGATCGCCCGCCGGGGCGTGAAGAAAAGATCCCTTTCCACGACAGCTTCGGAAGGAGGTGAAATCTAATGCAGATCGACTTCGAGAAAGTGAACATCGAGTTCATCGATGATCTCGACCTTGACGACATCGTCGGAGGCCGGGCAGTGCCTTGCGCTGGTTTCTAGTGACGTCCATGTGTTCGTTACGTGCGGCCAGGGGCCCCAGACATGTCTGGGGCCCCTGGTGGTCCCGTTCGGTCGCCGAAGATTCGTTGACTCGAGGTCGTGTATGAAGTTTCCCGTTCTCGCCGGTCAGGCGGACTTGCTAATGTGGCAGGAGAAGGCGGAGCATTCCAGCAGCCCTTTCGGATTCGCGATGAAGTTCCCGCCTCACGTACGACCGGAGCATATCGTCTCGGGAATACAAGCGATTGTACGTGGATTCGCGGCATTGCGGCTACGATTCTCTGGGTCGGCGTCACAGGGGTATCTCCAAGAGATTGATCCGTACGACCGGCATCAGCTGTCCGTCGAATTCCACGATGTGTCGGACGCTACGGCCGATAGGCAAGCGCGCTACGCAAGAAGCATTCTCTACAAAGATACCGTCGAGTGGGATTGGGACCGTCGCGGGGTCTATAATTTCGTAGTCGTCAAAGGTTCGGTCTCCAAATATCAGCTCGTGTTCTCGTTGCAGCATGTCGCAATCGACCGGCTTTCGATCGTGCTGGTGTTGAACGCCCTCCGATCGTCCGTGCTCACCGCCGCGCAAGGCGAAGACCCGGTGATGCCTCCCGACAGGTACGAAGCCGCAGTCGGCGGGGTGCTCTTGACACCTGCGGCCGAAACGGCGGCAAGACGTCACTGGGAACGTGAATTCGATTTACCCGGCGACGCATTCGGCGGGCACCTGGCCGTTCCTCCTGCGCGCCCGCGAACGCACAAGGCGATCCTCGCCGGTGAACCATATGTCGAGCTCAAGCGGACCGCCGCGTCCGGGGCATGGGGCCCCTCCGCGATGTTTCTCGATCGTCTGGTTTCCGCCTGGCGGGGGCACCAGCCGCGGACAACTCTGATCGATGTCGTCTACACGATCCGTTCGGAAGGACTGGCGAACCAAGTCGGCATGTTTTCGACAATTCGTCCAATTATCATCGACTTCGGTGTACGGACTTGGCGAGACAGGATAGCCGGTCAGCTGATTCGTACGGCCGCGCACCAGCAGATCGACAGCCGGGAGCTGCGCAACCTCGAGCTACGACAAGGCATACCGAAGCGCCCCTTTCCGGTGTTCAACTACATCGATGCCTCCAGGCCCAGCAGCCGGAGCAGGCAAGCCGATGTCGTACCCACGGAGAGATTCAATGCGCCGTATGCCCTGGCAAGGCCGATATCTCTGCAGATCAGCGACACCGGGGAGGCTTTCAACATCACTTTGGAGACGAACTCCGCTGCATTCTCCGTCGAAGAGTCGGCGCACCTCTTCAGTCAATTGGCGGGGCAATGACACAGGACATAGCTTCGGAGAAGGATGAAGAAAGCCCGGGTAGACCCCGGTTCCGCAAGCCTTCCCTCGACCGGTACGGCCGCTCCAGCACTTTCGGAGCGGTAGCGTTCCGAGCCGGGCGTGATCCGAACAGGCTAGGTTTCGCCCTCCGGGCCGTCGAGTCCTGCGATGTGCCCTTCTATCCCCAGATGACGGCAGCGGACTGCGGTCCCGCGTGTCTGCGCATGGTCCTTGCCAGCCGTGGCGTTCACATACCCGCTCAGCAACTTCGAGAAGAAGCGGGCAGCGGTCGAAACGGGGTGTCCGCATCGAGGTTGCTGGAGCTCGGCCGGCGACACGGCCTGGACGGCCGCGGAGTGCGCACCAACCTGTCCGGGCTCGCGCATCTGGCGTCCGGTTCTATCCTGTTCTGGCGATTCAACCATTTTGTCGTGCTGGTAAAGGCCACCCGGGCGCACGTTGTGATCATCGACCCGGCGGTCGGACGTCGAGTTATCAGCTGGAGCGAGGCGGATGTCGACTTCACCGGCTTGGCTTTGGAGTTCACAGGCCATACAACAACCGACCGACCTGAAACTGAACCCGCGGGTAAGAGCAGTAGCAGAGCCCTGGCGAAAGCATTTCTTCCTCGAACTCCCAAGTGGCTGGGAGCCCTGGCCGCCTCCGCTTTGCTCCTTGCCTATGCTTTGACCTTTCCTTTTGTTCTGGCACGCATCGTCACGGCTGGTGCCGATACAGCGCAGGGCGGCATTTCAGGCCAGCTGCGATGGGCTGCCATGCTGACTTGCGCGGCTGCTTCTTTCGGAATACTGCACTTCACGCGCTCGCGGTTGATCGTCTCGATACAGAGCCTTCTCGAAGAACGTGCGGCACATCAACTGATGGGACGGCTCAGCCGACTGCCGCTGGAATTCTTTCACGCCCGGCACCCGGGTGATCTGGCGCAGCGGGTCCGGTCCACTGCGCGGCTCAGGCAGATCGTCTCGGTTACCACGGTCGGCGCCGTATTCGACGCCCTGCTGGTCATCGGATACGTGCTGGTCATCGGCTACCGAGAATTCTGGCTATCGCTCGCGATAGTCATCGGCATCGTTTGCTTCGCACTCGTGACGACACTGTCGTGGCAGCGACACCGGCAGCTGGCCTCGGACGTGCTCGAAGCTCGCACCAAGTCGTCCAACGACCTTCACGAGATCCTCACCAATATGACGACCGTGAAGTCGTTGGGTGCCGAAACCATCGCGCATGCCCGATGGCTGAATTCGTTCGCGAACGAACTCACTCACGGGACGAGGCAGCGGCGGCATGCGGGTATGGTCTCGTCGTTCACGGCGACCATACAGTTTGCTGCACCATTGTTGGTCCTGCTCATAGGGGTTTCCGTTGCCGTGCGCAGCGATGCGGGTTTGTCCGCTGCGGTCTCGTTGGGGGCCTTGAGTTCAGGGTTGTTCGCCTCGCTGTCGAACCTGTCGCTGGCATCGGCTGCACTCGTGGAGCTGCTGCCCGACCTGTCTCGGATCGATGACGTGCTGACCAGCCCTGTCGAGCGGGGCGGGCTGCGAGGCATGGCGCAAGAAGATCGGCCACCATGCGTCCGGCTGGAAGGCGTCTCGTACACCTATGCCGGTGCGACCGCGGCATCGGTCCAGGAGGCGACGGCAGAGATTTCCTCCGGTCGGCTGCTGCCGATCATCGGATCATCCGGATCCGGGAAGTCTACGTTGGGAATGCTGATCGGCGGTCTGCTGAGTCCGACAGCGGGGCGGATATTGATCGATGGGATCGATCTGGCCGAAATCGACCCGATCGCGTACCGCAGCCACATCGGCTATGTCGACCAGAACAGTACCTTGATGTCAGGGAGCATTCTGGACAATATCAGATTCAGCTGCCCGGACGCTTCGCTCGACGAGGTGAGGTCTGCCGCACGTATAGCTGAGATCGATGATTTCATTTGCACCCTGCCGATGAAATACGAGACTCTGCTAGGTGCCGGTGGCGCCGGTATTTCCGGCGGGCAGCGGCAGCGGATAGCTCTGGCGAGAGCGCTGGTAAAAAAGCCTTCCCTACTGATTCTGGACGAGTCCACCAGTGCCGTCGACCCCGACACCGAAAGCGCGATCCTCCGCAATATTCAGGATCTCGGAATCACGACGATACTTCTCGGTCACCGGGCGGCGCTGACGGTCGGCGCCTCGAGAATCCTGAGGATGACGGACGGCGTCGGCGAATTGATGGATCTTCCCGGAAATTCTTCGCCCCAGCAAAATATGCCGAATCGGCCGTAACGGAGTCGGCGGCGCGATGCGGAATTCTGAAAGGTTGTGTCCTATGAGTGTGCTCTCGGGCGATCTGGCCGTTGAACTCGAATGGTGCATGTTGAAGCGGCTGTGTGCCACGCCTATCTCTGATGCCACGGAAGGGTGGATAGAAGATTGGCTCTCCCCGCTTATCTCGGGACGAGCCGACAGCATGACCCTTGTAAATATGGCGATCAGGCAGAAGATGGCCGGAGCGCTTGCCACACTGATTGAACTAACCGATAAAAAAGACTTGTTCTATCCGCAAGTCAGGGAATTTCTCAGAACCAACTTGAACGCCAATCGCGTCCGGAATCGCGTGTTGACCTCGAAGGCAATGGAGGTCGCCGGAAAATTGCAGGAGGGAGGCCTTCCGGCGTTGGCGACCAAAGGTGTTGTGCTGCAGTATCTGGTCTACAACGGCGACGGTTCGCGACGGTTGTCGGATATCGACTTCATGATTCATCCACAAAACAAGCATGCCGCCACGTCGGCATTGCTGGATCTAGGATTCGAATTCGGAACCTATGACCGCTACAATCATCGAATCAACCCGCTCAGCAGGGAAAACGAGCTGATCTATCGGATGTACCCCGATCATTTGCCTCATGCGGTAAAGATGCGAGATGACGCTTTGGTGCCATTTGTCATGATTGATGTCGCATTTAGTCTCACCTGGTTCCAGTCGCCCTGGCAGGTTGATATGGGCCGTGCGCTGGCTGATCCGATGACGGTACTTCCTGAAGAGAATTTTGCCTGCGCTCAAGGCTTTCAGGGAACGATCAGTTCACTCTCCAGCCCCTTTCTTTGGCTATTTACCGTTCTTCACCTCTTCCGGGAGACATGGATTGCGCGGGACGCCCTTCAGGGTGGGTCTACACTGGCGCAGTATCGAGATGTCATCCAGCTGTGGAAAATTATGACACCCGAGTCGAAGTCCGAAGCTCGCCGTATCATGAAGGACAGTCGAACAGTGTTTCCTGTCCAGTGGATTTATGAGCACACTGATAAAATGTTCGGGACCACGATATGCGATGAGCTGGACATCGGTGATCCGCTCCCCCAACATCTTCTTGATACCGGCCTCGGCCCGAGCGATACGGTCCTGACCTGGTGTGACACTCTGGAGCACCGGCTATTTTCTGGCCGGGCAGCAGAGTTTGTTCCCAGTGGAACAATTCGGCTCGAAGATCTCGCGTGGTGATCCCGTCGGCGACCTGCCTGCGTGTGGTGCTGCGCGGCCACGGGGATGCGAGGTGGGCAGCGTGAGGTCAAGGATTGGCGTATTCGAAAGAGAATAGCGGCGAATCGCGCCGCTATCGCAAATCCGGCGGCGAGGTATGGCATGTGCTGGGCGTCGGAGGTGTCCCGGTCGGGCTATTACGCCCGGTTCGGGCGTGGTCTCAGCGACCGCGACACCACCGACTCCAGCCTCTATCCAGCTTGTTCAGGCGTCAACCGTATGAGCACCCTGACCACCGGTGCTCTATCCATCATCCAGGCACCGTCACCCGCCGACCGGAGCGGCAATGTCATTGCCCGGTGGCCACGAAAACACGGAGGCTTCGGTATGGTCACACGCACCTCGGTGGCCACGGAGGATCGAGCTTCTCGCAGGGGGGTGGGGATCCCTCGGCAATGTAACTTGCCGTCGGGGTTTGTACTTCTGGTTGTAGTGCGGGGAAATTCAGGAGAGCGATCGGGCCGGTAAGGGTCATTGCTATCAACATGATGATCCCAAAGGGGCGTCCAATATTCCTTCTCATGTACAACTCCTGTCACTCGATTTATCTTCTACTCGTGCGAGTAATGTTGAAACGGCCTCATCATGGGGCTGTGGGTTGGGTTCGGATGGCTGCGCTCACGGCTGAGTCTTTGCCGGATATTCGGGTTCGCGGAGAAGCTGAGCTGGTCGCGCCTCTAGTTCTGCTCTGGCAGATGCGCGGAGGAATGCGGTGGCGATGGTGCTCACTGCGGAGTCGGCATGATGGATTGCGGTGGTCAGCCGGGTGCTTCGATAGAGTAGGCCAGGGTCTCGGCGGGCGGCCGCCCATTCCGCGGCGTCGTCTTCGATGCGCTGTCGCCAGATGAGTTGTGACCGATTCTCGGTGATCCAGCCGCGCAGCCGATCCCACTCCAGCAGTGCGTCGTGCACGAGGTAGGCATGCTGGGACTCCAAGGTGATCAGCCGCGCATCCACCAAGCGGTGAACAAGCTCGGGACCGGTGCTGGTGCGAGCGGCGATGCGGGCGAGTTCCTTGGTCGGTGTCCGGCAGCGGGTGACGGTGCTGTCGCGATGGACGGTCACCAATGCGAGCAGAATGTGGCGCGTATCGCGCTGTTCTGCCGGCGTCGCCGCCTCCCAGATCTGTTCGGCTATTCGACCAACCACTCCGGCCACGCCTCCGACGCGATGATAGGCCGCGAGTTCCAGTCGACTTCCGTACTGACAGGCCCACATCGATCGCATGGTCGCCGACAGCACAGGTAGGACGCCGGCGTTGATGGTAGGCCGGTCGCTGCCCGGTCGGCCTCCTTCGAGTTCGGTGACAAGTAGTTCCGCCACAGCGGGATCGACTGCGATTCCGCGTGTGCGTGGTGGCCCGACGATGGCCGACATCAGCTCCTGACGACGTGGGTGGTTCAGTGTGAAGCTGTTGTGCTGTACGGCATGCGCAAGCCACGGACATTGCAAACAGTTGACGAGCTGGTCGGAACGCACCGCAACGAGGACCGACGCGAATGTCGACACCTGCTTCAACCAGATCAGGAACGCCTCGCGGTCCGTGGCATCGACCTCGGGCTGGTACAAATGTTCGAATTGGTCGACGATCAGCAGCAGCCGACGGTCACCGGCCCAACGCCGCACGGCATCGAGATCAGCACCCGATCCGCCGAAACTATCCGTGGCACGGAATATGCGCTTCAGTGAACCGAGAGGATTGTGATCGGCCGCAGTGACCGCGACCGCCCACTGCGTCGATTCCGCGCTCAGAGCGGGAATCACACCCCCACGTAGCAGCGCGGTCTTGCCGATACCAGAAGCGCCGGTCAGCACGATGAGATCGGCGTCGCGTTGCGAACATGCCGATGTTCGGATCATTTTCAGGATGGACGCAATGGCGCGCTGTCGCCCGAAGAAGGCGGGATCGTGCCGTTCGAAGAACCCATCGGCATCCGGATACGGCGGCTCGGTCGCCGTACCGGATGCGGTGACCGGAGCAGTGCGCGCCGCTGCCCACAACGACCTCCAGGCGCGTAGATGCACTGTCTCGGTCGTTGTTCCGGCGCGGCGGCGTGCCCGCGCGCCCAAGACGTTCAGCACCGGAACCAGTGATTCGAACCGCGCCGGTACGTTGCGTCCGTTCATCCAGTCGCTGATCCTCTGGGCTGTTGCGTGTGCTGAACGGGTCTCGCCGTCGGCATCGCGCACCTGCTGCTGGGCGAGTGTGGCGACATGCCGCAACGAGGGAGCGCCCGCGTCGCGATGCAAGGCGGATAGTCGTCGTGCGAATTCCTCGCGCGCGGACGTGCCATGGGTGGCGTACTTGGCTATGGCGGATGATGCCGGCTTCATGTGTTCCCCCGAAGAGTGTGACGACCGCGTCGTCGTTGACGACTGGATCGGTTGTGTCTCTACAACAGGCTTAGACGACGGCGGGGTTGATTCAGTTCCACCGAAGGGCGGATGTTTTCGCTCCCGCCAGCACTGCGCCCCGAGGGTGCGGAGCTGCGACCAGCCGGTCGCCATCGCGGTGCGCCGCTACGAACCTGCACCGTTCTCTGTCCGGTCCGGACGGCATTTGCCTCCGTATGACCTGCGCGGTCGTTGTCTGCGACACGATCCCGCAGTTGCGGTGGCCGTCGGCTGTGCCCTAGCGTTCCGGGCGCAATATCGAGTGGGTCGGCTATCGAACGGACGCGCAACGTCGTTGCATTCGATCACCGCGGCCCTCGACATCGAAGTAGACGGCCGTACCGCAGCACCCGTCCACCAGACGCGACCGACCTCCCCGCACCGGTCAGTTGATTGTGGATAAGCCCACCACATCGCGAACCGAATCCGTATGGAGGTGGGACATCAGGTCGGGTCGGATCCCTGGATGGCGGAGAGCCAGATCGTCGTGGTGGCGGCGACGGTAGCGGCGGCGACGAAAGCGGGCAGGCCGCCGTCGTCGATATAGACCCATAAGAGAGCGGCGATGGGCGCGGCGACGGTGGATTGGGCATCGAGCAGGAGGCGGCGGCGCAGGCGCATGGCCATCGCGGTGTGGGCGACAGCATCTCGGTCGGGGCGGCTGGGGTTGTCGATCAGGCGGCCGGGAGGTTCGGCGTTGCGGATCCGGCCGGAGGGGTAGAGGCGCTGCTCGCCGAGATGAATCGTGCGGCCGGTGAGCTTCGCCTCGGCTCCGGGGAGGGTGGCCAGCGTCGGGTCGAAATACACTGGAAGCCAGTACGGACGGTCGGTTCCTTCGATTTGTAACCACGACCGGTTGGTCAGGCGGTGCTGTTGCCGGATGCGTGTGACTCGTACGGTCTGCGCTGAGCCGGAACGCCGGAACGGCAGCAGGCCGAATGCCATGACGAGCCGGTATCCCGTGTACGAGATGATGCCGAGCATGACGGCCGCGATCCCCGCCACCTGATCCAACGTGCCGAACGGCGCCCAAGCGGCACAGACCGCGAGGGCGCCGAACGTCACCGTGACCGGATAGGCCAGCGGGTGGCCCGGTCCAGAACTCACTTCAGGAAGCCGACCTTGGTGTAGTCGCGCGAGGCGAGGCCGAACGCACCGTAGTTCGCCAGGTCGGTCCGGGCCGCGTAGGTGCCCGCCGCCTGGTGCAGCGGGATGGAGTAGCCCTCTTCGAAGATCATCCGATCGCATTCGTTGGCCAGCTGAATGGCCTTGTCCGGGTCGAGCTCGGAAAGTGTCCGGTCGATCAGCGCGTTGAGTTCGGGGGTACCGATCCGCGCCTTGTTGCCCTGGAGGTTGTTCGGATCGTAGTAGTAGATCTGCCGCAGTCCGCTCAGCGGGAGAACGCTGCCGTTCCAGCTGAATTGGGCCAGATCGAAGTTGCCGGGGTCGATGACATTGGTGAACAGACCGGTGCCCGGCACGGTCTGGATGCTCAGCTTCACTCCGACCCTCGCGAGGTTCTGCTGCACGATCTGCGCGGTCTGCACCCACTGATCCTGCTGATACATCACGTCGCGGAGTTCGAGCTTGCGACCGTCCTTCTCGCGGACATCGCCGTTGAGTTTCCACCCGAGGGCATCCAACATGCGGGCCGCCTCGTCCGGGTCGTAGGCGATGGGCGCCGCGTTGTCCTGGTAGCCCTTCTGCCCCGACACGAAGACGTGGTTGTTCAGCGGCTTGGGATCGTCGACGACGCCGTGCTGCGAGGCGGTGACCACGCCCTGCCGGTCGATCGCCTTGGAGATGGCGATTCGCAGCTGCGGATCGGCGAGCAGGGAACCGGGTGCCCCGTTGAACGTGATGTGCGACCAGGTCGGCTCGGGCGTGCGCCGGATGACCACGTTCGCGGCATTACGCGCCGCGCTGACGTTCTCGATGCCGGACATGTACGCGATATCGAGTTCGTTGTTCTGGATCGCGGGCAGCCAGGCCGAATGGTCGAGCACGCTGAAGGTGACGGAATCGAGCTTCGGCGTATCGCCCCACCACTTGGGATTGCGCCCGAGCACGATGCGATTCTGGCTGCGGTCGATGGAGGTGACCACGAAGGGGCCCGCGCTTTGCGGCAGCCCGTTCCTGGCCGCGTTGGTGAAGGCGTCGGGGGTCGCGGTGACCGACTTCGGGTACAGCGGGCTGAACAGCCCTTGCCATTCGCCATACGGTTGGTCGAAGGTCACCACGGCTTGCCGGTCATCGATGCCGCGCTCGACCTTGCCGACCCGTTCGAAACCACCGGTGGCCGAGACGAGGAACGCGTTGTCCTTACCGCTGAGCGCATTCGCCTGAGACCGGAGATCCTCCCAGGTGATCGGCGAGCCATCGGACCAGACGGCCTTCGGATTGATGGTGTACTCCACCTGCTGCGGGCTGTTGCCGGTCAGCTTGATATCGGTGAAGAAGTTGTGGTCGACGCTCAGCTGCCCCGCCGCGTCGCTGACGAAGGCGGCGGGCATCGTCGCCTCGGCTATGGAGAAGACAGTTTCCGTTCCGCCGTCTACGTGCAGATAGTTGAAAGTCTCCGGAAAATTGGAGAGTGCCAGCCGCAGGTTGCCCCCGTCGCGCAGTTCGCTCGGGTCCCTCGGGTTGATGTCGTTGGTGCTGCCGACCGTGCTGGAGCCCGGGGCCACTCCGTTGTCGTCGCCACAACCGGTGACTGCCAGCCCTACGACGGCCAGCGATAAGGCCAGCCGGGCACACGCAGAGGTAATCCGCATGGTGATCCTTCCTGCTCGTTGCGTCCTACGGAAACGACCTCACTTCTCGAAGCCCACCCGGAGGTAGTCCGTGGAAGCCAGCCCGAAGGCGCCGAAGTTGGCCAGGCCCGCACGGACCGCTACGTTGCCGGCCGATTGCGCGACGGGCACCGAATGACCCAGCTCGAAGATCATCCGGTCGGCCTTGTTCGCAAGCTCGATCGCCTTCTCGGGGTCGAGTTCGGAGATGGTCTGCTCGATCAGCGCGTTCAGTTCGGGTGACCCGATCCGTCCCTTGTTGCTGAGCGTATTCGCCGGGTCGTAGGCGTAGATCTGGGGCAGCGCGCCGAGCGGGAAAATGCTGCGTTGCCAGCTGAACTGAGCGATGTCGAAGTTGCCCGGGTCGATGACATCGGTGAACAGGCCGTTGCCCGGGAAGGTCTGGATTTCGAGTTTCACCCCGACCCGAGCCAGATTCTGCTGCATGATCTGCGCCATCTGCACCCAAGTGTCCTGCTGGAACATCACATCCCGGATCACCAGCTTCCGCCCGTCCTTCTCGCGGACGTCGCCGTTGAGCTTCCAACCGAGTTCGTCCAGCATGCGGGCCGCCTCGTCGGGGTTGTAGGCGATCACCGCGGAGTTGTCCTGGTAGCCCTTCTGCCCGTCGAGGTAGATGTGGTTGTTCAGCGGCTTGGGATTCTCCACGATCCCGTTCTGCAGCGCCGTGACGACGCCCTGCCGGTCGATCGCCTTCGCGATTGCGACGCGCAGGCGGGGATCCGCGAGAATCGACCCCTGCGCTCCGTTGAACGTGATGTGCGAATTGGACGGACGCGAAGCGCGACGCACGATGATGCCCGGTGAGTTGGTCGCGGACTTGACCTCCTCGATGCCCGAGATATCGATGGCGTCGAGTTCATTGTTCTGCAAGGCGTTGAGACGGGCCGAATAGTCCAGCACGCTGTAGGTGACGGTGTCGAGTTTCGGCGTCTCGCCCCACCATTTCGGGTTGCGACTGAGCACGATGCGTTGCTGCGCCCGGTCGACGGAGGTGATCACGAACGGTCCCGCCGACTTGACGAGCCCGTTGCGGTCACGCTCGTTGAACGCCTGCGGCGTCTCGGTCGATTCCTTCGGCATCAGCTGGCTGAACAGGCCCCGCCAATCCGCGTAGTGCTGTCCGAAGGTGGCGATCGCCTGTCGGTCGTCGACGCCGCGCTCGACGCCGGCCAGCCGGCTGTAGCCCTGGGTCGCGGAGACCCGGTATTCCGTGTTGCGGCCGCTCAGCGCCTCCGCTTGGGACCGCAGGTCCTCCCAGGTGATCGGGCTGCCGTCGGACCAGACCGCCTTGGGGTTGATGGTGTAGACAACTCGCTGCGGGTTGGTCTCGGTCAGCGTGATGTCGGTGAAGAAATTGTGGTCGACCGACAATTCGCCTGCGGCGTTGGAGGTGATCGGCCCCGGCAATGTCCAGTCGACCACTTCGGAGAGGTCGTAGTCGCTGTCGACGTGGTGCGAATTGAACGTGGCGGGGAAATTGGTGATGGCCAGACGCAGGTTGCCGCCGTCGCGCAGTGCGCTCGGCTCCTGGGGATTGATGTCGTTGGTCGAACCCAGCGCGTTGGAACCCGACTTCACCCCGCTGTCGCCCGAGCCGCAGCCGACCAGTAGCGCGAGCGCCGTGCCCACGGTGAGCGCCCGGACGATCACGGTCCGTGTCCGCCGCCGGCGGTTGCGGGTTGGCTGTACTGGTCTCATTTCACGAATCCGATCTCGGTGTAGTCGTAGGACGCCAGACCGGGGGAGCCGATATTGGCGAGGTCCGCGCGGGCGCCGAAACTGCCGTCGGACTGGGTCAGCGGCAGGGAATGTCCTTCTTCGAACACTTTCCGGTCGACCTCGTTGGCCAGTTCGATCGCCTTCTTCGGGTCGAGTTCGGTCAGCGTGCGCTCGATCAGGGTGTTGAGTTCGGGCGAACCGATGCGACCGTAGTTGCCCTGCAGATCGTTCGGGTCGTAGTAGTAGATCTGCCGGATGGAACTCATCGCGAAGGCGTCCCCGGAGAAGATGAACTGTGCGGCGTCGAAATCACCGGGAATGATGACGTCGGTGAAATAACCGGCACCGGGCTTGGTGTCGATGGTCAGCCGCACGCCGATGCGGGCCAGATTCTGCTGGATGATCTGCGCGATCTGGACCCAGAGCGGGTCGTTGTACATCACGTCGCGAATTTCCAGTTTGCGGCCGTCCTTCTCACGGACGTCGCCGTTGAGCTTCCAGCCGAGCGCGTCGAGTTCCTGTGCCGCTTGGTCCGGGTCGTACGCCACCGGCACCGAATTGTCCTGATACCCGTCTTGTCCCTGGAGGAAGATGTGGTTGTTCAACGGCTTCGGATTCTCGACCAGACCGTTCTGGGTCGCGGTCGCGATGCCCTGCCGGTCGATGGCCTTCGCGATCGCCACGCGCAGGCGCGCGTCGGCGAGAATGGAGCCGGGCGCGCCGTTGAAGGTGATGTGGCGCCAGCGGTTACCCGGGGCGCGGCGAATGACCAGCCCGCTGGTGTTGCGGACCGTCTTGACCTCATCGATCGAGGCGAGCCGGACGAGGTCGAGTTCGTTGTTCTGCAGGGCGCTCGCCCAAGCCGCGTGATCCAGCACGCTGTAGGTGATGGTGTCCAGTTTCGGCGTCGCACCCCACCACTTGGGATTACGGCCGAGCACGATCCGGCCCTGGACGCGGTCGGTGGATCGGACGACGAACGGGCCCGCGCTGGAGCCGAGACTGTCCACGAGTCCCTTGTTGAACGATTCCGGGTCCGCCGTAACGGATTTCGGGAAAAGCGAGGCGTTGCCCGCGAGCTGTCCGCGCCATTCGCCATAGGGATGGTTGAAGGTGAGGACCGCCTGCCGGTCGTCCACACCGCGCTCGACCTTGTCGACGAACTCGAAGCCGTTGGTGATCGCGATCAAGAAGCGCTTGTCCCGCCCGCTGAGCGCGTGTGCTTGCGCGGCGATGTCCTCCCAGGTGATCGGCGTTCCGTCGGACCAGACCGCCGCGGGGTTGATGGTGTAGGTGACCTGTTGCGGATCGGTGCCGGTCAGCGCGACATCGGTGAAGTAGTTCCTGTTCACGGTGAGGTTGCCCGCCGCGTCGACGTCGAACGCGCGCGGCATGAGCGGGCGCTCGATGTCGGCGATCTCGCCGTCGTTCCCGTCATTGGACAGGGTGTTCCAGTTCGCCGGGAAGCTGGTCGTCGCCAGGCGCAGATTGCCGCCCTCGCGCACCTCGTCGCGGTTCTTGGGATTGATGTCGCTGGTGGTGCCGAGCGCGTCGGACAGTCCCGCGGCCGAATCGTCGGTGCCGGTCGCGCAGCCCGCGGCGATCAGCGCGAACGCCGCCAAGCCCGCGGTCCACCGCATTCGGTCGAAACGGATCCGCATCGCGCTCTCCTGACTATCGGCTGACTGCTGGAACCGGCACCGCGTCGATCAGCGCCCTGGTGTACTCGTGCCGAGGATCAGCGAATATCTGCTCCGCCGGGCCGTATTCCACGATCTTGCCGCGATACATGACGGCGACGTCGTGGGCCAGATTCCGCACCACCGACAGGTCGTGTGAGACGAACAGGTAGGACAGGCCGCGCTCGGTCTGCAGATCGCGCAACAGGTTGAGCACGCCCGCCTGGATCGAGACGTCCAGCGAGGAGACCGGCTCGTCCAACACCAGCAGCTCCGGGTCCAGCGCGAGTGCGCGGGCGATGCTGATGCGCTGTTTCTGGCCGCCGGAGAAGTCCGCGGGATAGCGGTCGGCATGGTCCGGGCGCAGCCCGACCTGCTCGAGCAGTTGCGGGACCCGGCGGACGATTTCGGCCCGCGGTCGCCCGTCGATGCGCAACGGCTCGGCGATCGCGTCGAAGATCGGCAGGCGCGGGTCCAGCGAGGCGGTGGGGTCCTGGAAGACGATCTGCATCTTCCGGCGGATCTCCCGCTTGCGGGCCTTGCTCAGCGACGCGACATCGTTGCCCATGATCTCGATGGCGCCCGACTGCGGCGGTATCAGATCGAGAATCTGCGTGAGCGTAGTGGATTTGCCGGAGCCGGACTCCCCGACCAGCGCCAAGGTGCGTCCGCCGCGGACCTCGAAGCTGATGCCGTCGACTGCCCTGACCTCCCCGGTGCGGCGGCGCAGTACCACACCCGAGGTGATCGGGAAGATTTTCACCAGATCCTTGACGCGCAAGACCACATCGGATTCCACCTCCGCCACGGCGTCCGGCTCGGCGATCTCGCGGCGGTAGGCCTCGAACAAGTCGTCGGCGCCGACCTCCGCGGTGCGGATGCAGGCGGCGGTATGCCCGGGTTCGACGGCCTCCAGCGGGGGTTCCGCGGCTCTGCATTCGTCGATCGCCACCGGGCAGCGCGGTGCGAACGAGCAGCCGGGCGGCAGGGCGTGCATAGCGGGCGGCGCGCCGACGATCGGGATCAGCGGCTGCCTCGGCGGACCGTCCATGCGCGGAATCGAACCGAGCAGGCCGACGGTGTACGGCATTCGCGGCGCGCTGAACAGGTCCGCCGCGGTGGCGGTCTCGACGATCCTGCCCGCGTACATGACGGCGACGCGGTCGGCCAGGGTCGCGGCGATGCCCATGTCGTGGGTGATCATGATGACGCCCGCGCCGGTGATGTCGCGCGCCTTGCGCAGCAGATTCAAGATCTGCTTCTGCACCGTCACGTCCAGCGCGGTGGTCGGCTCGTCGCAGATGATCAGCGCCGGATCGTTCGCGATCGCCATCGCGATGACCACGCGCTGGCGCTGGCCACCGGAGAACTCGTGCGGAAACGCCCTGGCCCGCACCTCCGGATCCGGGATGCCGACCAGGTCGAGCAACTCCACCGCCCGCTTCGCGGCTTCGCGCCTGCCCATCTTGCCGTGCGCCAAGAGGGCTTCGGCGATCTGATCGCCCACCCGGTACACCGGCGTGAGCGCCGACAACGGGTCCTGGAACACCATGCTGATGGAACTGCCGCGCAGCCTGGACAATTCGCGATCACCGAGCCCGAGCAGTTCGCGTCCGCGGAACCGGATGGAACCGGTGATCCGCGCCTGCTCCGGCAGCAATCCCATCACCGCCAGCGAGGACACCGACTTCCCCGAGCCGGATTCACCGACGATGGCGAGCACCTCGCCGTCGGACACCGTGTAAGTGACGCCGCGGACCGCGTCGATCCGGCCCTCCTCGCTGGGGAAGGACACCCGCAGATCGGTGATCTCCAGCAGCGGCGCGGTCGAGGCCGCCTTCTCGATTTCTCCTGCGCTGGTCATGCTTTCGCCTTCTTCTTCGACCGAGCCCGCTTCGCGCCGGGATCGAACGCGTCGCGCAGTCCGTCACCGACGAGGTTGGCGCACAGCACGGTGATGATCAGCAGACCACCCGCGAACAGGAACAGCCAGGGATAGGTCAACGCTGATTTCGTGCCGGCGGCGATCAGCGAGCCGAGCGACACATCCGGCGGCTGCACGCCGAAACCGAGGAAGCTCAGCCCCGTTTCGGCCATGATCGCCGAGCCGACGGTGAGGGTGGTGTCGATGATCAGGATCGAGGCGATGTTCGGGATGACGTGACTGAGGATCACCGTGCGGGTGGGCGCCCCCATGTACCGAGCGGCCCGGACGAATTCGCGATCACGCAGGCTCAAGGTCAGGCCGCGCACGATCCTTGCCGAAATCATCCAGCCGAAGCAGGACAGCAGCACGATCAGCAGCAGGATGGAACCGCTGCCCTTGGTGCGCGGCGCGAACAGCGCGATGATGATGAAACTCGGGACCACCAGCAGCAGGTCGACCAGCCACATGATCGCGCGATCGGTCCAGCCGCCGAGTAATCCGGCCAGCGAACCGGCGGTGGCCGCGATCGTGGTGGACAACAGCGCGACGCACAGGCCGATGACCAGCGATTTCTGCAATCCACGCAGAGTCTGCGCGAGCACGTCCTGACCGATCTGGGTGGTGCCGAACGGATGTTTCGCGCTCGGTGGTTTCAGCAGGGCGGTGTAGTCCAGTTGCTGGTAGTCGTAGGCCAGCAAGGGCGGCAGCGCGAAACTCGCGACGAACAGCGCGATGAGGACCAAGCCACCCGCGACGGCGGGCTTGTTACGCAGGAAGCGCCGCAGGACCAGCCTGCGCCGTCCGGTCGCGGTGACCTCCGGTGCGCCCTGGACGATGATTTCGGCTTCGGTCATCCCACACGCACCCTGGGGTCGAGAATCGCGTACACGATGTCGGAGAGCAGACCCGACACCAGCACGACCAGGCCGGCGAACGCGGTCACCGTCACCACGACGTACAGATCCTGCGCGTTGATCGAGTCGACCAGCCACTCCCCGACACCGTGCCAGCCGAAGATCTTCTCGGTGAACGTCGCGCCGGTGATCAGGGCACCGAGACTGTAGGCGAACAGTGTGGCCATCGGGATCAGCGCCGTGCGCAGGCCGTGCTTGTACAGCGCCTTGCTTCGGGTGAGGCCCTTGGCGCGAGCGGTGCGGATGAAATCGCTCTGCAGCACGTCGAGCATGGCGTTGCGCTGATAGCGGCTGTAGCCCGCCATGGCGCCGAGGGCCAGCGCGGTGGTGGGCAGGATCAGGTGCTGGACGCGGTCGAGCAGTTGCGGCCCGAACCCTTCGATCTTGTTCGCCGACGTCTCGCCGGTATAGAGGAAGATCTGCGACCCGGTGAGCGAGTTGATCTCCAGCGCACCGTATTTCAGCAGCGTCGCGAGTAGGAACACCGGTGTGCTCAACACCAGCAGCGACACCACCGTGGTGAAGTAGTCGCTGAACTTGTACTGCCGGATCGCGCCCGCGGCGCCGATCAGTACGCCCAGCACCGTGCCGACCAGGGAGCCGACGATCAGCAGGCGCAGACTCACCGCGACCCGCCGCGGCAGTTCCCGGCTGACCGGCTGACCGGCCAGCGTGGTGCCGAAGTCGCCGTGCGGAATGCCCGCGAGCCAGGTGATATAGCGCTGCGGGATCGGGTCGTTGAGATGCAACTCCTCGGCCTTGGCGTCGATCACTGCCTGTGGCGGGCGCGGGTTGCGTTGTTCGAGACTGTCCAGCGGCCGGAACGTCAGTGACGCCAGGCTGAACGTCAGGAACGAAGCCAGCAGCAACAGCACGACATAGTTGAGCGCGCGTCGTAGCAGGAAGCCGGTCATCAGTCCTCTGGTCTTTCGGCTGGACGGGCCAGCGTCGGTATTAGTCCCCGATCATAAGGACGTGGTCGGCGGCGCGCGTGCCACCCGACATCCGGGCATGTCCGAGGCTCGGCCGGACACCGGCCCGCAGGACCGGGCGGGCGTCGTCCGGCAGGATGGAATGGGTGATGCCCCTGCACCTGCCCAAGCCGAAGATGGTCGCCACCGATGTGGACGGCACGCTCATCGATCACGACGAGCGGGTCACCGCGCGGACCAAGGCAGCGGTAGGCGCCCTGATCGCTGACGGTGTGCCGTTCGTCCTGGCCACGGGGCGTCCGCCACGCTGGATCGATCCCGTGGTGCAGGGCCTGGGTTACGCCCCGCTGTGCGTGTGCGGCAACGGTGCGGTGATCTACGACAGCGCCGCCGACCGGGTGCTGGCCAGCATGACATTGGACGTGCCGACGCTCGCCTGGCTCGCCGAGGTCGCCGAGCGGGCGCTGCCGGGCTGCGGTCTGGCGGCCGAGCGCGTCGGCGAGCGCGCGCACGACGCGGTGACGCCGCAATTCGTCAGCTCGCCGCAGTACGAGCACGCCTGGCTCAACCCGGACGACACCTCGGTCGCCCGGGAGGAGGTCATCGACGCGCCCGCCATCAAGATGCTGATCCGGCTACCCGGCGCGCGCAGCTCGGACATGCGCACCGTGCTCGCTCCGCTGATCGGTGAGCGAGCCGACATCACCTACTCGACCGAGCACGGGCTCATCGAACTGTCCGCGCCGGGCATCACCAAGGCCGCCGGGCTGGCGGTGGTCGCGCAGCGGCTCGGCGTGGACGAGTCCACCATCGTCGCGTTCGGCGACATGCCCAACGACGTCCCCATGCTCACCATGGCGGGCCACGGCGTCGCGATGCGCAACGCCCACCCCGAGGCCATCGCCGCCGCCGACGAGATCGCCGAATCGAACTCCGACGACGGAGTCGCGCGAATTCTCGAACGCTGGTGGATGTAGCGGTGGTACACAGCCGGAGCCCGCGCCGTGGCACGGGCTCCGAATCAGTGTGACCTGCTGAGTGGTTCGCGATCAGTCCTCGGGCGAGGGATATGGGCATGCGCCTTGGGCAGGGTCGGCAACCGCGGGTGCCGGACCGTGTGGCGCCGGATGACGGCTGGATGACGGCCACCTGCTGAAGTTCCGCCGGGGACGGACCGATCGGGGCGCGAGCGCCTGACTCTGTCGGAGCCGGGGTGAGCGGGATCCCCGCTCAAGGAGCGATCGGCGGAGCGGGCACGGCAGCCGGGGCGTCAGCTCGGAGCGGGGCACTGCCTGGAGCTTGGGTGGCTGGGGCTTGGGCACCGCCTTGGGGCGGAGCATTGCCCGGAGTATGGGCGGCTGGAGCTTGGGGCGGGACGCTACCCGGAGTCTGAGCGCCCGGGGCTTGAGCGGCCGGAGCTTTTGCACCGCTTTGGGCCGGGGCATTGCTCGGGGCTTGAGCGGCTGGGGCTTGGGCATCGCTTTGGGCCGGGGCATTGCCCGGGGCTTGGGCGGCTGGGGCTTGGGCATCGCTGTGGGCCGGGGCATTGCCTGGAGCTTGGGCGGCCGGAGTTTGGGGTGGGGCGCTACCCGGAGCCTGAGCGGCCGGAGCCTGGGCGACATCCTGACCCGGAGCGCTGCCCGGAACCGATGTGGCCGGAGCAGGCGCGTTGGGCGGAATCGGCGCGCTCACCTGGGCCGCGACCGGGTTGCGGTGGGTTTCCTCCCGGTAGGTGTCGTTGTAGGTCTTCCACACCGTCGTGACGATGCCGGTGAGCTGGTTGAGGATCAGCGAGCCGCGTTCGAAGTCGGCGCGCAGGCCGTCCGGGACCGGGTAGGCGTTTTGCAGCGGGAGTCCGAGGACACCCGTGTCGGCGCCGAGTTGCAGGAAGCGATCCAGGATGGTGCCGTGCACCTCGACGACCTGTCCGTCGGCCGCGGTGTAGACGTAACCGTTGGCGAATTTGGCGTACTGCCTGCCCTCCGCGGCGGGCAGCACGTCCGAGCGGACGGCGCCGAGCGGGCCGTTCGGTCCGCCGGACCGAGACCAGTGCCTGGCGATGATGTTCTCCTGCACCATGTTCAGCAGCTTCGTGGTCAGCGCGGCGAGGTTCGCCACATCGGATTCGCCGGATGCCGGGGGGCGACTGCCCTGCCCGCCTGACGCACCCGGCGTACCGGCGGCGATGTCGCGGATCCGATCCATCAGCGCGTACGCGGCGTCGCCGGGGCAGGTGGTGTTGCCGACGTCGCGGTGCGCGAAGACGACCGGCAACTGGACCGCCTCACCCTGGGCATACGGGGTGTAGGAGGTGCCCTCGGAGACCATCGTGGTGTTGCCCTTGGGATCGAGTCCGGCGATCTTGGTGCGCCAGCCCACGAAGACGCCGATCGCCTCGATCGCCGCTTCGCTCGGTTGCTCGGATTCGTAATTGCCCATCAGCGCGACGCCGGAGGTGTTCTCGTTGAACCCGCCCGCGTGCGCACCCTGTACCGGGCGGTCCAGGCCGCCGAAGCGCCCTTCGAAGACCTGGCCGTACTTGTCGACCAACGCGTTGTAGCCGATGTCGCACCAGCCCAACGTTTTCGCGTGATAGGTGTAGATCGCGCGGACGATTCCGGCCGACTCGGACTTGCTGTAGTCGTTGCGGCCCGCTGTGTGGTGCACGGTGACACCGCCGAGGCCGTCGTCGTAGGTCGGCTCGTCGCAGCGGATCGATTCGTCGGCGCCCCACTGGGCTCGGGTGATCACGCTCGGTCCGCCGCCAGGCAGCGTCGCGGCGACGCTGTGCAGCGAGCCGTCGGCAACGCCCCGACCCGGATCGATGAGCACGGCGGTCAGGTCCGCGGCTCGGGGGCCCGGGTCGTCGGAACGCGGGGCGGGTTGTTGCGCCGCGTCGTCAGCGCTGGGGGCGGGCTGCGCCACCGGCTGAATCGGGCCTGCCGCAGCCTGCTTTCGAGTGATCAGGACCTGCACCGCGTTCGTCTCGCCGACGTAGATCGGCTCGGTGCCGTCGGTCGCACCCGGGCCGGAGCGGTCGGTGCGGTGTGTGTCGACCGGTTCGGTGTCGTACCAGGGCCCCCACCTGCCGTCGGGCTGCCGAGCCCGGATCGTGGCCGCGGTGTCGGCCAACTGCGGGGCGGTGAGAGCGACCATGCTGAACGGAGTGTCGCGGGAGAGTTCTTTCACCTGTGCCCCCACTTGGCTCATCAGCTCGGGGGTCACGGCGCCGGGAGACAGCGCGGGGGTGTCGGGAGTGGTGCCCGGCTGGAGCCGGTCGGGTTCCGCGATGAAGCGCACACTGCCTTGGGAAATGGGCTGAGCTGGGGAATTCGGGCTCTCCGGCGAACGATTCGGCGTGAATTCCGGGCCGGAGGTTTGGCCGGAATTCGAGCTGGGTAGTCGTATGCCTCCCGTTAGCTGCGCGTCCGGTGGTAGCGGGCCATCCGGAATCGGAATGGACTCCGCGATCGGAAGCATGCGCAGATCGGAAAGATGCAGATCAGGCAGGCTCAAACCGGTGAGTTCGCGCAGCGGCAGCACGATATCCGGCGCCTGGGTGAGGGCGACCTCGGCGAGTTCGGCCGTTACGGCGGCCGGTTCGCTGTTGGTGGTGGTGCGGTAGTCGGTCGAATCGCCGAACGTCAGCGTGCCCAGTGGGGCAGCTACCGCGAGGGTGGTGACAACTGGGAGCACGTAGGAACGTTTCGGTTTGCGGTACCGCACGAGCGTCTCCAATCAGGTCGAACCGGTGATCATGAGTGATTCAGGGTTGCTTCCTGATGTAGCAATGATCACAATAGCCACATTTGTCACATAACTAAACCTCTGGTTGAGGATTATGTGATTGCCTGAATGTAGCTCGTTGATTGCTATCGCATCTACAGAACGTGCCGAAAAGATGGAGATCGACCGTCTGAGGAAACCATGGGAGTGAACGGATGCCTCGTAATATGAGCACACCGAGAGCGGAACAATGCTGGTAAATGGCATTTTCTCGGAGCGATCGCGCGTCGCGCGCCCGCATCGGCGACAGCTGCGCCCTCACTCGCCATCGATCGTGTTGCTAATCGGCTTCGGAATGATCGCTGGAACACTCTTCGTGCACTCCGGCGGTCCGCTCGACGCTCCATATCGCCCTCTGGCAGGACCTGGGCACGGGCGCGGCATGAGCCAGGTGGGCGCGTTCGAGAACGCGCGAGCGGGGTGGGCGGCCGAACGCATCCTCGAGCACTACTACCCAGGCGCGACGCTCACCACCATCGCGCCCACCGCCGTTCGGGTTCGTCTCATGACGCGCGACGACTCGGCTCTCGACGCCTTCGCGGACGCCGGCCTGCGCGTGGCGGGCAGGGAGGTGGCGCCCGGTCAGGTCGCGCACCTGACGCCGCAGCCGGGTGGCCGAGCGAGCGTGGTCGTTACGGCGGGCTGCGACGGTGACGTGCTGTGGCAGGCGGCGACCGACGACCCCTGGATCCATCCCGTCGACTCCCGACCGAACCGCCCTGCGGCGGAACATCTCACGCTGTGCGGGGGTTCGGCGTATCGCGGTGCGCTCGGCGTCGCCCTCGAGGACGGCGCGGCCCGCACGATCAACCAGGTGGACGTCGAGGACTACCTACTCGGCGTTGTCCCGGCGGAGGTGCAGCCCAACTGGGCGGACAAGGGCGCGGCGGAGGCCTTGCGCGCCCAGGCGATCGCGGCGCGCTCCTATGCCCTTGCCGAGCAGCGCTATCCGTACGCGCAGACCTGCGACACCACCGCTTGCCAGCGGTATCCCGGGACTGCGCAGGAGGATCCGAGGACGGCTGCCGCCGTCTCGGCTACGGCCGGTGCGGTCCTGCTGCGCGACGGCCGAATCCTGCGCACGGAGTACTCCGCCGCGCCCGATGGCGGGGAACCCGCCGACATCCAGACCCTCGAGGTCGGCCCCGCGCCCGGCGAGTCGACCACCACCGCGCCACCCGAGGATCCGCGCAAACAGGCGGCGGTCACCGAGTCGGCGATCGATGCCGAGTATCGCCGTATCGGTGGCGCGACCAGCACGATCGGTACGCCGCTCGGGCCGGAGATGATCCTGCCGCGTCGCGCGGGCACCTACCGGCTCTACACCAACGGCGTCATCATCGTGACGCCCACTTTGGGCGCGCAGGTCGTGGACTACTCACGCATGTTGCAGGCGGTTCCGGAAGCGGGTGAGCCGTCACCAATCCCGTCCGGGGCGTCGCCTTCTCCTGGCGCTGCCGCATCCGGTGGGGCCGGTGTCATCTCGCCTGGCGCGGCTCAGGCCGGCGCTATCGCCCCTGCCGGTGTGGATCAGCCCGCCACGGCGTCACGTGGCGCTCAGCCCGGCGCTGTCTCGCCGCACGGTGCGCAGCCCGGTGCTATCCCACCCGGCGACAGGTCTATGTCTTCCGCAATCGCACCCCGTGATCCGGCCCGGTCCGATGCCGCCGCCCCCGGTGATGAAATCCCTCCGACAGCCACCGCGCCCGGCGGTGCGGCTCAGGGGGATGTTGCTGTGCCTGGGGGTGCGGCTCAGGGGGACGTTGGTGTGCCTGGGGGTGCGGCTCAGGGGGGTGTTGCTGTGCCTGGGGGTGCGGCTCAGGCGGATGTTGCTGTGCCTGAGGGTGCGGCTCAGGGGGATGTTGCTGTGCCTGGGGGTGCGGCTTAGGAGGACGTTGGTGTGCCTGAGGGTGCGGCTCAGGAGGACGTTGGCGTGCATGGCGGTGCAGCTCAAGGGGACGTTGCTTTTTCTCGCCGTGCGGCTCAGGCGGACGATGGCTTGCCTGACAGTGCGGCGCACCCCCGGGTTGCCCAATCCGGTGCCATAGCACCCGGCGGTGGGACACCGTTTGGTGCTACCTCCGCGCAGGGCGCTGGGGCTTAGCCGCAACCCCTCGCGATGCTCACTATCGAGGCGTGCCGCCCAGCGGCTCGGCCGACTTGGCAGTAGTCCGGCCAGTTGCCGGCGGGAGGTGCCGTCGAGTGCCGCCCGCAGCGCCTGGGGTCGATCATGTGCTCGAGCAGCAGGTTGTCGGTCAGCGAGGCCCTGTTCGGTGAGCGGGAGGCGGACGGCCCTGCGGTCTTCCGCGGCTCGGTGAATTCCTGCGGCTGTGCGCTGACATCGCCGTGCTCGACGCGCACCGGCGCATGGTTTGCGCACGACCAGTCCCTCGGCCTCCAACCTGTGGATTGGGCGGTGACCGGTTGGCGCCTGACTGGTTGGCGGCTGACTGCCGATGGGGTGCGTGGTGATCGGGCGCAAGCGCACCCCGCTCCGGTGCCCGGCATGGCGATCGCGGTAAGCGGAACCCTGCTCCGCCGGACGGTGCCCTCGAGGTCCCGGCTCGTTTTGCGCCGCCGCCAGTGCTGGTCGCCCGCCGGAGCCTGCGCCGAGCCGGAAAATTCGCCCGAATATCGGGGTTGACCTTGACGTAACGTCAACTTGCAAGCTGGTTACACCGACGAGAGAAGGAGGGAGGACAAGTCGTGGTCGCCAAGGAATGGTCCATCCAAGATCTGGCGAAGGCGGCCGGTACCACCAGCCGCACGCTGCGCCACTACGGGCAGTTGGGGCTGCTGCCGCCCAGCCGGATCGGCGCCAACGGGTATCGGTACTACGACCAAACCTCCCTCGTGCGGTTGCAACGCATCCTGCTGCTGCGCGAACTCGGCCTCGGGCTTCCGGTCATCGCCGAAGTCCTTGCCGGAGAGCAGGACACCGCCGCCGCGCTGCGCACGCACCTGGACCTGCTTCGGCAGGAACAGGATCGGATCCGGCGGCTGATCGAGTCGGTGCACACCACGCTGCACAAGACGGAAAGAGGTGAACAACTCGTGGCACAAGAAGTTTTCGACGGCTTCGACCACACGAAGTACAAGGACGAGGTGATCGAACGCTGGGGCAAGGACGCCTACGAGAGCGGTGACCGCTGGTGGCGCTCGATGTCCGACGCGGACAAGAAGACCTTCCAGCAGACCCATCTCGACATCGCCGCCGACTACGGCCGCGCGCACGCCGACGGGCTCGCTCCCGGCAGCGACGAGGTGCAGGCCATCGTCCAACGCCACTACGACTGGATCGGCATCGGCTGGCAGGGTCGTCCGGTGGTGAAGGAGGCGTTCGTCAACCTGGGCGAGATGTACGTGGCCGATCCGCGTTTCGCGGTCAACTACGACGTGCACGGTGCGGGCACCGCGGAGTTCGTGCGCGACGCGATGAAGGTCTACGCCGAGCAGCGGCTGTAGAACACGACCTTCCGACGGCCGGTACGCATGCGCGCGTGCCGGCCGCCGTCCGTCCGGTTGTGAACGCCGCCCATTCCACTGTGCGAGAGCCGCTTTTGGGTCGATTTCGTCGGGAGCGGGCGGCGCTTAGTGGGCTGCCTCTCGTCTTCCTGCGGTGCAGGAAATCTTGCCAGGGGGTACCCGCGCTGCTGGTGGTGGTCCTGGGTCGCGACCGCCCCACTGACGCGCGGCCTGCGCGCGGTGCGACTCGGGACCACGTCGACAGGCCCACTAGGCCAGGTCGTCGCGCCCGAGCGCGTGCATCAGCTGGTCTTCGGTGATCGGGGGAACCGGGAGGGGATGGGCGGCCTCCGCGCGCAAGCCGTCGAGCACCAGGCCGAGGTGGCGGCGCCAGGCTTCGGGGGCGATGTGGCTGGTCGCCTCGACGATTCTGGTGTGCGACCAGGTGATGAAGGCGATGTCCTCCAGGACCCAGTCGTCCCGCAGGACCCCGGCTTCCTGGGCGCGGGTGATGATCCGGCGCATCAAGCCGTGGCCGTATTCCTGCGCCTGCGCGACGGCGCGGCTGGGGGCCGCCCGCACGGCTAGTTCGCTGAGCAGGCGATCGGCGGCTTGCAAAGCGCAGACCTGCTCGACCAGATAGACGAACGACTCCCAAGGGTCGTCGATGGCCAGCGCGACTTCGGCGATGCGGCCGCCCGCTTCGATGCGGTCCTCCACCGCCGCCGCGATGAGGTCGTCGCGGGTGGGGAAGCGGTTGTAGAGCGTGCCGATGGCGACCCCGGCGCGGGCGGCGATCTCTTTCAGCGGTGCGTCGAGGCCGCGTTCCTCGAAGACGGCGCGGGCGGCGGTCACGAGCGCGTCCCGGTTGCGCTGGGCATCGCTGCGTAACGGCTTGTCCACGGGCCGATCCTACAAATCGGCCGTGGCGGATAAGTTGAGCATAGGTTCAAGTTAGGTTACCGTCGACATCGAACTTGAACCATGTCTCAACTTAATTCTGGAGTGGAAATGACCAAGACCATCGCGATCTTCGGGTACGGCCCCGGCCTGGGCGTCGGCACCGGCCGCCGATTCGGACGCGACGGGTTCCGTGTAGCCGTAATCGGGCGCGATCCCGAGAAGGCACGCCGGCATGCCGAGGACCTGGCGGCCGAGGGCATCGAGGCCGCCGCCTTCCCCGCGGACGTGACCGTCGCCGAGCACGTCACGGGCGTGATCGAGAAGATCGAGGCGACTTTCGGGCCGATCGACGTGGCGATGCACGGCGCGGCGGGCAACATGAGCGACCGGCTGCCCTCGACGCTGGAGGTGGACATCCCCTCCCTCGATGCGCCGCTCGCGCTCAAGCTGCACTCACCGATTCTGATGACGCGGGCACTCGCGCCGAAAATGGTGGAAAGAGGCGACGGAGCGCTGCTGTTCTCCTCGGGCTCGTCCGAGCATTTCGTGGCGCCCTACCTCGCCAACTTCGGCATCGCGCTGGCCGCGCAGCGGGGCTACTTGCGCCAGCTCGAGGTGGAACTGCGCGGCACCGGCGTCTACGTGGGGTTGCTCAACATCGGCGCACTGATCGATGGCAGCAGAGCCGCGCAGATCGTCGACGAGCACCCGGAGCTGATTCCCGACGGCCTCGAAATCGTGCGGATCAGCGGCGAAGAACTCGGCGACCACTACTGGCGGCTGTACACCGAGCGGGACAAGGTCGAGTTGGACGTTGGTTTCCCGGCCTGAGCGCGGTCGGGCGCATTCGGACGCGGGCGGCTCCCGGCCATCTCCGCACGGATCCATCCGAGGTGCTCGCGGGCAGCGCGTCGATCACCGAGGAACGCGGTCCCTCGGTGACTGCGCTGCGCAGAAGGGAGTCCTCTTCGTCGCGCACCGGCTCGTGGTGGCCCACGTCACGGAGCATCGCGAACCGAGCATGATCGCCGGCCAGGGGAGTAAACAGCCCGGCGGTTGCCCGTGCGGTCCATTCCGGCAAACATCCGGCGAAATCGGGAGGTCGGGGGCGTGAAATCGAGTGTCGCGAACGGTGCCGCTCAGCGCACTTCCTACTCCGCCCGGACGCGGCCGGGACTTCCGATACTCTGGGCTCCCGTGACCGTCGCATCGTCCCCGGGTAACTCCGTCCATTCCGCCTCACAGTTCGATCTGATCGTCGTCGGCTCCGGATTCTTCGGGCTGACCGTTGCCGAACGCGCCGCCACCGTGCTGGGTAAACGGGTTCTGGTGATCGAACGGCGACACCACCTCGGTGGTAACGCGTACTCCGAGCCGGATCCGGAAACCGGGATCGAGATCCACAAGTACGGCGCGCACCTGTTCCACACGTCGAACAAGCGGGTGTGGGACTACGTCACCCAGTTCACCGAGTTCACCGGCTACCAGCACCGCGTCTTCGCGATGCACAAGGGGCAGGCCTACCAGTTCCCGATGGGCCTCGGCCTGGTCTCCCAGTTCTTCGGTCGCTACTTCTCGCCGGAGGAGGCGCGCAAGCTGATCGCCGAGCAGGCCTCGGAGATCGAGACCAAGGACGCGCAGAACCTCGAGGAGAAGGCCATCTCGCTGATCGGCCGACCGCTCTACGAGGCGTTCGTGCGCGACTACACCGCCAAGCAGTGGCAGACCGACCCGAAGGAGCTGCCCGCGGGCAACATCACCCGGCTCCCGGTTCGCTACACCTTCGACAACCGCTACTTCAACGACACCTACGAGGGCCTGCCCCGCGAGGGCTACACGAAGTGGCTGGAGAACATGGCCGCCTCCGAGCTGATCGAGGTGCGGCTGAACACCGACTGGTTCGAGGTGCGCGAGCAGTTGCGCGCCGAGAACCCGGACGCACCGGTCGTCTACACCGGCCCGCTGGACCGCTACTTCGACTACAGCGAAGGCGAACTCGGCTGGCGCACCATCGATTTCGAGACCGAGGTGCTGCCGGTCGGTGACTTCCAGGGCACTTCGGTGATGAACTACAACGACGCGGACGTGCCTTACACCCGCATCATCGAGCCGCGCCACTTCCACCCCGAGCGCGAATATCCCGCCGACAAGACGGTGATCATGCGGGAGTACTCCCGGTTCGCGCAGACCGGTGACGAGCCGTACTACCCGATCAACACCCCGGAGGACCGGTCGAAGCTGCTGGCCTACCGGGAGCTGGCCAAGCAGGAGACCGCCGCCGCGAAGGTCGTCTTCGGCGGCCGCCTCGGCACCTACCAGTACCTGGATATGCACATGGCGATCGGCAGCGCGCTGAGCATGTTCGACAACGTGCTGCACCCGCACCTGGCGGACGGTGCGCCGCTGGTCGACCAGGAGGCTTAGGAGACCGATGACCTCCCAATCCATTTTGGAAGACATGACCACCGAGACCCGCGCGAAGTCGCTGCTGCAACGCATCATCCTGCCCCGGCCGGGTGAGCCGCTGGACGTGCGCACGCTCTATGTCGAGGAGTCGCAGACCAACGCCCGGCGCGCGCACGCGACCACCCGCACGTCGCTGTCGATCGGCGCGGAGTCCGAAGTCTCGTTCTGCACCTACTTCAACGCGCTGCCCGCGAGCTACTGGCGGCGCTGGAGCATCCTGTCGTCGGTGGTGCTGCGGCTGGAACTGGCCGGGCACGGCCGGGTGGACGTGTACCGCTCCAAGGCCGACGGCTCGCGAATCCACGTGCAGGGCAGGGAATTCGCGGTGGCGACCGGCGCCGATTCGGTGGTCGTCGAGTTCGAGACCGAGCTGGCCCCGTTCGAGGACGGCGGCTGGATCTGGTTCGACATCACCACCGACACGGCGGTCACGCTGCTGTCCGGCGGCTGGTACGCGCCGATCGAGGCGCCCGGCGAGGGAAGCATCGCGGTCGGCATGCCCACCTTCAACCGGCCCACCGACGCGGTGAAGACCCTCGCCGCCCTCGGCTCGGATCCGCTGGTGCTGGAGAAGATCGCGGCCGTCATCATCCCGGATCAGGGCACCAGGAAGGTCGTCGAGGAGCCCGGTTTCGCGGAATCCGCTGCGGCGCTCGGGAATCGCCTGTCCATTCACGATCAGCCCAATCTCGGCGGCTCCGGCGGATACAGCCGGGTCATGTACGAGGCGCTGAAGACCACCGATGCCGAGTACATCGTCTACATGGACGACGACATCGAGATCGAGCCGGACTCGATCCTGCGCGCGTTGGCCTTCGCCCGTTTCGCCGAGTCACCCATGCTGGTCGGCGGCCAGATGCTCAACCTGCAGGAGCGCTCACACCTGCACACGATGGGCGAGGTGGTCGACCGCGGCATCTTCATGTGGACCGCGGCGCCGAACGTCGAGTACGACCACGATTTCTCGAAGTACCCGCTCAAGGACCGGGACAATTCGAAGCTGCTGCACCGGCGTATCGACGTCGACTTCAACGGCTGGTGGACCTGCGTCATCCCGCGCGAAGTCGCCGAGAAGATCGGTCAGCCGCTTCCGCTGTTCCTCAAGTGGGACGACGTCGAATACGGGCTGCGCGCCCGCGTCGCGGGCCACCCCACCGTCACCCTGCCCGGCGCGGCGGTGTGGCACATGGCCTGGAGCGACAAGGACGACGCCATCGACTGGCAGGCGTACTTCCACCTGCGCAATCGCCTGGTCGTCGCCTCGCTGCACCTGCCGGGCAACGGGCGGGGCATGGTCGTGAACACGATCAAGGCCACCCTGAAACACCTGCTCTGCCTGGAGTACTCGACGGTCGCGATCCAGAACCTCGCCATCCGCGACTTCCTGGCCGGTCCCGAGCGGCTGTTCCAGCTGCTGCCCAGTGCGCTGGGCGCGGTGCACGAGCTGCGCAAGCAGTACCCGGACGCGGTGATCCTGCCCTCGTCCACCGAACTGCCGCTGGCCAGCCACATGGGTGTCGGGGCGGTGGGCGAGCCCGCCAACCCGATCGCCAAGGTGGTCCGCTTGGCCAAGGGCCTGGTGCACAACTTCCGTCCCGCGCACTCCGAACACCATGAGACCCCGCAGCTGAACGTGCCGACGCTGGACGCGCGCTGGTTCCTGCTCTCGCAGGTCGACGGCGTCACCGTCACCACGGCCGACGGCCGCGGCGTCGTCTACCGCAAGCGCGATCCGCGCCAGGCGCTCGGCCTGTTCAAGGAGGCCATGCGCCTGCGCAAGGAGCTGGCCGCCCGCTTCCCGGAGATGCAGCAGCGTTACCGCGCCGCCCACCCGCAGCTGACCAGCACCCCGGCCTGGGAGAAGGTCTTCGGGATCGACACGAAGGACGGACAGCAGTGAGTCTCGGAGCGAGCGCCGCCGACGACGCGGCCGTGCAGCCGCCGTTGCACAGCGCCAACGGGCACGGCGGCCCGGTGTCCGCGCGACCGGCCAGGGCCGAGCAGGCGCCGCCGGAAGTCGCGATCATCAACGCCGTGCAGGCCACCCTCGGCAGCAAGCCGGCCGTGGTGTCCGCGGCCCGCAGCATGTCGCACTTCGGCGAGCACGCGCTCGGCTGGGTCGGCATCGCCGCCGCGGGATGGCTGGTCGACAAACCGCGGCGCAGACAGTGGGCTGGGGTCGCGGTCGGCGCGGTCGGCGCGCACGCGGCCTCGATCGTCATCAAGCGCGTTGTTCGCCGACCGCGCCCGAACGATCCGTCGGTGCAGGTCAACGTGGGGACGCCGAGCAAATTGAGCTTTCCGTCCTCGCACGCGACCTCCACGACGGCGGCGGCCGTGTTGCTCGGCAGATTGACCGGGCTACCCTTGCCTGCGGTGCTCGTCCCCCCGATGCTGCTTTCCCGGGTGGTCCTCGGGGTGCACTACCCCTCCGACGTGCTCGCCGGTTCCGCGCTCGGCGCCGCGTCCGCCGCCGCCCTGCTCGCCGCCGAAAAGAGACTCGACAGTGACCGCACAAGAAAGAGCCTTGGTTGACATGAGTGAAGAGCCGACCGGCGCCGACCTCGCCGAGGCGGTGGTCAAGGGCCCGCCCAAGACGCTGGCCGGCGGTCTGTTCAAGGCAGTCCGTCCGCGGCAGTGGGTCAAGAACGTCCTGGTGCTCGCCGCACCGCTGGCCGCGGGGACGGCCACCGATGTGGACGTGCTCGCGCATGTCGGCATCGCGTTCGTGGTGTTTTGCATGGCGGCCTCGGGCATCTACCTGGTGAACGACGCGCTCGACGTGGAGGCCGACCGGGCGCACCCGACCAAGCGGTTCCGGCCGATCGCCGCGGGCATCGTCCCGGTGAACCTGGCCTATCTGCTGTCGGCCATGCTGCTGGCCGGGTCGATCGCGGGATCGTTCCTCGCCTCGTGGGATCTGGCCGTGGTGATGGCGGTCTACATCGGCATCCAGCTGGCCTACTGCTTCGGCCTCAAGCATCAGGCCGTGCTGGACATCTGCATCGTGTCGTCCGGGTTCCTGCTGCGCGCGGTGGCCGGTGGCGCGGCGGCCGACATCGCACTGTCGCAGTGGTTCCTGTTGATCATGGCCTTCGGCTCGCTGTTCATGGCCGCGGGCAAGCGCTACGCGGAACTGCAGATCGCGCTGGGCACCGGCGCCAAGATCCGCAAGTCGCTGGAGTACTACACGCCCACCTACCTGCGCTTCATCTGGACGCTGGCCGCGACGGCGGTCGTGGTGTTCTACGGGCTGTGGGCGTTCCAGCAGGACGGCATCAAAGACACCAACTGGTTCGCGATCTCGATGGTCCCGTTTACCATCGCAATCCTGCGTTACGCGGTCGACGTCGATGGTGGCGAGGCCGGGGAGCCGGAAGAGATCGCGCTGGGGGACCGCATCCTGCAGTTCCTCGCAATCGCCTGGATCGGAGCGGTAGGTGTCGCTGTCTATCTCACCTGACGAGATGCTGGTAGCGGAGCGAACGGAACACGCGGCGGAGCGGCAAGCCGATGAGCAGACCCGCTCCGCGTCGCGGTTCACGCGCCTATCCGAAGCCACGTTCGTCGGTGGGATCGCGCTCACCGTTGTTCTTTTCGCGGTCGGAGGCTGGCAGCGACGGTGGATCGCCGACGACGGCCTCATCGTATTGCGGACCGTCCGCAACTTGCTGGCAGGCAACGGCCCCGTCTTCAACGAGGGCGAACGCGTCGAAACCAACACCAGCACCGCGTGGACCTACCTGGTCTGGTTCTTCAGCTGGCTGACCCAGGCGCGGCTCGAGTACGTGGTGCTCGGTGTCGCGCTCACGGTGTCGCTGGCCGCGGTCGTGTTCGCCATGCTCGGATCGGCGCGGCTGTGGGGCGGCGCGGGTACCGGGCTGTTGCTGCCCGCGGGCGTGCTGGTCTACATCGC
Organism: Nocardia sp. NPDC047648; assembly: GCF_040642815.1. Lineage (NCBI taxonomy): Bacteria > Bacillati > Actinomycetota > Actinomycetes > Mycobacteriales > Nocardiaceae > Nocardia > Nocardia sp. NPDC047648. The sequence goes on from NZ_JBEYSX010000014.1 coordinate 111,011, forward strand.
GCTGCCTCCGGCCCGCGACTACGTCACCTCCGGCCTGGAAAGCGGCTTGGTGATCTGCTGGATCGGCCTGCTGTGGTGGCAGCTGATGCGCTGGAGCCAGGCGAAGTCGGTGCGTTTGCCCGGCCTGCTCGGACTGGTCTTCCTCGCCGGGCTCGCCCCGCTGATCCGTCCCGAGATGACCCTGGTCGGCGCGCTGGCGCTGCTGATGATCTTCTTCGCCCCCATGCCGGAGAGCAAGCTGCGGCCGATCGTGTTGCGCGCGGTGATCGTCGCGGTGGCCGGGCTGGTTCCGCTGGGTTACCAGATCTGGCGGATGGGCTACTACGGTCTGCCCTACCCCAACACCGCCGTCGCCAAGGACGCGGGCGGAGCCAAGTGGGGGCAGGGCTTCACCTACCTCTGGGACCTCGTCGGTCCGTACTTCCTGTGGGCGCCGCTGCTGGTGCTGCTGCTCGCCGGTGTGCTCGCCGCGCGCACGCGCACGCGGACACCCCGGACCGCCGACGCCGGTTCGTCGGCCGCGCGGGGTTGGTCGATCCAGCGGGTCCGGAAGTGGCTGCGCTCCCCGGGAGCGGTGGTCACCGCGGTCCTCGTCAGCGGTTTCCTGCTGACCCTGTACGCGCTGCGAGTCGGCGGCGACTTCATGCACGGCCGGATGCTGCTGCCGCAGCTGTTCCTGCTGCTGCTCCCGGTCGCGGTCATCCCGATCCGCGCGCCCCGGGGCGGGGTGCGCGCGGCGACTGCCGCCGATTGGTCCTTCGCGGTGATCGCCGTGGCATTCGCCGGCGTCGCGGGTTGGGCGCTGTTCGCCGCCAACACCACCGCGATCAAGACCGGCACCAAGATCACCTCGACCGGCATCGTCGACGAGCGCGTCTACTACGTGCTCAACACCGGGCACGACCACCCGATACTCGCCGAGGACTACCTGGACTATCCGCGTATCCGCGCCATGGTCGACGACATCACCGCGAGCCCGAACGGCGGCCTGCTGCTGAACTCGCCCTCGTTCATGTTCTGGTACGTCGCTCCGCCGCCGCAGCCCATTCCGGACGGCGGCGCCGGGCACACGGTCTACTTCCTGAACCTCGGGATGACCAGCATGAACGTCCCCTTGGACGTGCGTGTGATCGATCCGATGGGCCTGGCCTACCCGCTGGCGGCGCACACCGACCGTCTCACCGACGGCCGGATCGGGCACGACAAGAGCCTGTACCCGGACTGGGTCATCGTGGACGCGGGCATGGTGGACAGGAAACCGTGGATGCCCTGGTATCTGGACGAGAAGTGGGTGACCCAGGCGCGGACCGCGATGTCCTGCCCGGACACCCAAGCACTGCTGATCTCCTCGCGCGACCCGCTCACCTTCGAGCGGTTCCGGCACAACCTGCGTAACTCGCTGCGTTTCGCGAAGTACCGCATCGACCGGGTGCCGAAGTACGAGATCCAGCGGTGCGGACTGGCCGATCCGTTCCCGCAACCGGTCGCGCCGCGCTGAATCCGTGGCACGCACCGGGCCCGGTCATGCACGCCGACCAGGGCCTTGTGCGAGTCCGATAAAGTGGCGTACGCCGCTTTATCTCTTTTTGGTAACGCCACCGTGTCGATACCGATATACGCTACGACCGTATGCCCGGCCGTGGCGTCCATCGGTTGAGGGCATCGGCGGGTTACCGTGTGGACGGCTTGCCGCTGTCGCTGTGAAACGAAAGGTTCAAACTGATGCGAGGCGTGATCGGGCGTCGTCTTAATACTCGAAGAGCAGGGTCCTGGCTCAAGCGGTCCGTGCTGGTGTCGCTGGCGGTTCTGCTACCGCTCGGGGTGTCGGTGGCAGGCCCTGCCGCCCCGGCGTCCGCCGCGTTCAACCCGGACGGTTTCGACTTCTGGGTCGATTCGGAGATGGGGCCGATCAAGTCGCGCGTCTTCCGCGCCGCCGACGGCAACACTGGGCGCGTGGTCTACGCGCTGGACGGTATGCGGGCGCGCACCGACCTGAGCGGCTGGGAGATCGATACCGAGGTCGTTCGCGAGCTGACCAAGTGGAACATCAACGTGGTCATGCCGGTCGGTGGACCGTCCAGCTTCTACGCGGACTGGAACGGTCCGAGCGATTTCTTCGGCCTGGGCAGCGCGGGCTCGTCGTCCACCGGTTCGGCGAACTCCGGCTCCGGCCTGCTGACCGGTTCCGCGGGCGGACCGGGCAAGACCAGCACCTACAAGTGGGAAACCTTCCTCACCAACAACCTGCGCTGGGCGCTGCGCGACCGGCTCGGCTTCAACCCGAACGGCAACGGCGTATTCGGCCTGTCCATGGGCGGCAGCGCCGCGCTCACCCTGGCGGCCTACCACCCCGACCAGTTCCGTTACGCCGGCTCGTACTCCGGCTATCTGAACATCTCCGCGCCGGGCATGCGTGAGGCGCTGCGCGTGGCGATGCTGGACGCGGGCGGCTACAACATCGACGCGATGGCGCCGCCGTGGGGCCCGCAGTGGCTGCGGATGGACCCGTTCGTGTTCGCGCCGCGCCTGAAGGCGAACAACACCCGCCTGTGGGTATCCGCCGGTAGCGGTCTGCCGAGTGGGGCCGACGGCTTGAGCTTCAACACCGTCAACGCGATGGGGCTGGAAGCGCTGGCTTTGGCCAACACCCGCGCGTTCCAGGTCCGCATGCTCACCCTGGGCGCGAACAACGTCACCTACGACTTCCCGGCCGTCGGTGTGCACAACTGGAACTACTGGGCCGACGAGGTCTACCGGATGATCCCCGACCTGTCCGCCAACATCGGGTAGCTCGGCAATCGCGACGAAAGACCGCTCCGCGCCAACGGCACGGAGCGGTCTTTCGGCGTTTACCGGGTCGTCCGGGGGTAATTCGGCAACGAATACTAAGAAAACGGGCTTCGGTAGTTGTGGTCTGGATCACCATCCAGCAACATGAAGGCATTCGTTCCCGATTGATACTTCCACGACATGTGCCGAGTTCGATTCGTCCAGTTCTCGGTGGACGTTGCGACTCGGCGCCGGATGATGACTCGGTATTGATCGCTGAAAGTTTGCTGAACGAGGCCGCTCGAGGGAAAGGTCGAATGTGATGCGTAGTGCGCGCGGGAAGCGCGGGCCCGGGGGGTCTCGAACATCCGGTTCGTGGTTGCGACGGTCCGCCCTCGGCGTCGCCGTGGCGCTGCTGTTGCCGCTCGGCACGACCATCGCGGGCACCGGCGCAACGGCATCGGCGGCCTTCGACCCCGCGGCCTTCGACTTCTGGGTCGATTCCGGCATGGGCCCGATCAAGTCCCGGATCCTGCGGGCGGCGGACGGCAACACCAATCGCGTCGTCTACGTGCTCGACGGCATGCGGGCGCCGGAATCGCTGAACGGCTGGGAGATCGAGACGAACATCCCGCAAGTCCTGGCGAGCCAGAACATCAACGTGGTCTTGCCGGTCGGCGGCATGTCGAGCTTCTACGCCGACTGGATCGCGCCGAGCGAGTTCCTGGGCATCCCGGCGGGTAGCGGCTCGAGCACCGGTTCCGGCGGGCTGGACGGGTTCGCGGGCGGGCCGGGCAAGAGCTACCGCTACCAGTGGGAGACCTTTCTGACCAACAACCTGCGCTGGGCGCTGCGCGACCGGCTCGGGTTCAACCCGAATCGCAACGGCGCCTTCGGGTTGTCCATGGGTGGCAGCGCGGCACTGACCTTGGCCGCCTACCACCCGGACCAGTTCAGCTTCGCCGGCTCGTTCTCCGGGTACCTGAACAACTCGGCGCCGGGCATGCGCGAGGCGATTCGCGCCGCCATGCTGGACGCGGGCGGCTACAACGTCGACTCGATGGCCCCGCCGTGGAGTCCGCAGTGGCTGCGGATGGACCCGTTCGTGTTCGCTCCCAACCTGGTCCGCAACGGCACCCGCCTGTGGATCGCCGCGGCCAGCGGCCTGCCCTCGGCCACCGACCCGCCCAGCTTCAGCACCCTCAACGGCATGGGTCTGGAGACCCTGGCACTGGCGAACACCCGCGCGTTCCAGGTCCGGATGGCGACACTCGGCGGCGGCAACGCCGTGTACTCCTTCCCGCCGTTCGGGATTCACGCTTGGAACAACTGGTCCGACGAGGCCATGCGAATGATTCCGGATATGTCGGCGAACATCGGGTGAGTTGGATTTCCAGCGCCTGCGGCGCTGGATGTTCGCGGCCCTTTTCGGCTCGCGCCAGAGCGGATGAGACTCGCCCCTGCGGCGCATGCGCTTCCGTTCGCTCTGACGCGAGCCGGGCCGCGAACGGCGCTCGTATGACTCGCACCCCGGGGAGGGTGAGTGAGTGGGGATCTCGCGCCTGTGATGCACCCGTGGTTCGGGAACATTTGTTCGCGTTTGTGCAGTCGTGTTCCTCCTCGGTGAGTGGAGTGCTGTAGGGGCTGGCCCTAGGGGGTATGGGGGTTTTGGGCGGCCGAACTCGGGGACTAGAGGTTGGGCAGAGTAGGGGATTTTAGGGGCGGGAGGGGAGGGCGCGACTGCCCCCGTTTCGTTTGCTGTGGAATCGCTGCGATAAGATCTTCGGAGCTAGAACTGTTAGCTCGAGATCATTCTCGTGGCTATCACGGCAGATCTCGGGGCCGATCACATCTCGGTCAACGGTCCTGCCGGGTCTTCGCGTCGTCGACCGCATGCGCGGTGCGCCGGTTCGGGGGCGAGCCGGACGCCGGGATTGCGAAGATCTCGGGTCGGTGACAGTTCCCGCCAGGAGCGCGAATATCTTGCGATCCAAGACGACATCACCGCGAGAACGCGATAAGGTCACCGCATCATTACCTTGCGCAAACGGACGGATTTCGGCCAGTGGAAAGACCTCGGATCTTGCTAAAGCGAGGACCGTCGAATATCGTCCAGCGAGCGCAAGTGTGACCAGATCGTTGTAGCGCCGTCACGGGGATCGGATTGTCGGGACCATGTCCGTGACGCGCGTCTCGTTGGCAACACGGGTGCCGCTTCGCCCTTCGGGTGGCGAGGTGGGACCACAACAGCAGAAAGAGAGCAGGATTCATGCGTTTCGGCAGGGCGGCCGCGCCGAAGAGAACAGAGTCGGGACGACGAGGCGCGCCTCGCGGTTGGCGTAATCGAATTCTGGCTGTCGGTGCCGCCGCATTGGCGCTACCGATCGCCGCGGGCCTGGCGACCCCGACGCTCGCCACCGCGGCGCCGTCGGCGCACGCGCCGGTGTTGCGAGCGCCCGCGGGTGGCTTCGAGGACCTGATGGTCCCCTCCAGCATGGGCCCGATCAAGGTCCAGGTCCAGTGGGCCGCGCGCGGCGGTAACGCGGCGCTCTACCTGCTCGACGGCCTGCGTGCCCGCGACGACCGCAACGCGTGGTCGTTCGAGACCAACGCGCTGCAGCAGTTCGGCAACGACAACATCACCCTGGTGATGCCGGTCGGTGGCCAGTCCAGCTTCTACACCGACTGGTACGCGCCGTCGAACCTCAACGGCCAGAAGACCACCTACAAGTGGGAGACCTTCCTCACCAAGGAGCTCCCGGCCTTCCTGGAGGGCTACGGCGTCTCGCGCACCAACAACGCGGTCGTCGGCCTGTCCATGGGCGGTAGCGCTGCGCTGGCTCTCGCGGCCTACCACCGCGACCAGTTCAAGTTCGCCGCCTCCTACTCGGGCTACCTGAACATCTCCGCGCCGGGCATGCGCGAGGCGATCCGCGTCGCGATGCTGGACGCGGGCCGCTTCAACGTCGACTCGATGGCCGCGCCGTGGAGCCCGCAGTGGCTGCGGATGGACCCGTTCGTGTTCGCGCCGCAGCTGAAGGGCCTGCCGATGTACATCTCGGCCGCCAGCGGTCTGCCGGGTCAGTTCGACCAGCCGAACTCGGCGGTCGGCGTGTTCAACACCGGTAACGCGATGGCGCTGGAAGCCCTTTCGCTGGTCAACACCCGTGCGTTCCAGGCTCGCCTGAGCTCGCTGGGTATCCCGGCCCGGTTCGACTTCCCGGCCGCGGGCACCCACTCCTGGAAGTACTGGGAGGGCCAGCTGTTCGCCTCCCGCAACATGATCCTGGACGCCACCGGCGCCTGGTGATCTGATCCACCTTCTCGCATTCAGGCCGCACCGTTTCGGTGCGGCCTGAATTGCGTTCGGGGCCAGTGCTGATCGCGGGGCAGCGAACATAGTTTGCTAGGCAGCGCGTGTCTCCCGTAAAGGTCGCTATAACGGGAGTACAAAGCTTCTGTGGCAGGGATTACGCGCGGTAGCTGTGGCATACGCGGGCGTCTCGTCGCTCGTTCGGCACGCGAGCGGCTGATGCTGCTCGCCACCGCGCTGGTGGTCCCCCTAGCCGCGGGCACGTCCGTGCAGGTGCCCGCTGCCGCGGAACCCACGGCGGCCGTGGCCGCGCCTGTGCTGGAGAAGGTCCAGTGGCTCAGCGACCGTCGCGTCGCGCTGTGGGTGACCTCGCCGTCCATGGGCGCGCCGATCCAGGTGCAGTTGCTGCTGGCCAGGGACTGGAACGCCCGCCCTGAGGCCCGGTTCCCCGTCCTGTACCTGCTCGACGGCCTGCGCGCGACCGACGACGAGAACGGCTGGACGAAAGAGGCGGGGGCGGTCGATTTCTTCGCCGACAAGAACGTCACCGTCGTACTGCCCATCGGCGGGCAGTCCAGCTTCTACACCGATTGGCTGGAGCCGGACAACGGCCGCACCTACAAGTGGGAAACCTTCCTGACCAAGGAGCTTCCGCCGCTGCTGGAGAGCCATTGGCGGGCGACGAGCGTGCGGGGCATGGAAGGGCTGTCGATGGGCGGCACGGCCGCGATGCTCCTGGCTGCCCGCAACCCCGGCTTCGTGCGGCACGCCGCCTCGTACTCCGGCTTCTTGACCACCACGACGCTGGGCATGCCCCAGGCCATCGAGTTCGCGATGCGCGACGCGGGCGGGTTCGACTCCGCCGCCATGTGGGGTCCGCAGACCGGACCGGAGTGGGAGGCGCACGACCCGTACATGCTGGCCGACAAGCTGCGGGGCGTCAGCCTGTACATCTCCAGCGGCAGTGGCGCGATCGGACCCTACGACCAGGCGCTCGGCATACCCGGGGTGAGCACGAATATCGCCGGCATGGGTTTGGAGATCCTCGCGCGGCTCACCTCGCAGAATTTCGTGACCAAGCTGTCCAAGCTGGCCATCCCGGCGCAGGTGAACTATCGCCCGTCCGGCACCCACTCCTGGCCGTACTGGGATTTCGAGATGCGCCAGTCCTGGGCCCAGGCCGCCTCCGCGCTGGGTGTCGACCAAGGCAAGCCGGACTGTCAGCCGGGCGGTGCGATCGGCCCGGTGGCCGCCGCGGCGAGCTGGCTTCGCCAATGCCTCACCGGGGAGTACGCGGTGGCGGGAGGCACCGCTCAGGACTTCGCGGGCGGCCGGGTGTTTCACACGCCGGGCAGCGGCGCGTATCCGGTCGGTGGTCTGTTCGGTGCGGGTTACCAGGCGGCAGGGGGGCCCACCGGACCGCTCGGCCTGCCGACCGGCGAGGAGCGCGCGCTGGACGATGGTCGCGGCAAGTACCAGTCCTTCCAGAACGGCTCGCTGTACTGGACGCCGCAGACCGGTGCCCAGGTGGTCCGCGGCGCGATCCTGGAGGAATGGGGCAAGCAGGGGTTCGAACGCGGCCCCGCCGGTTATCCGGTCGCGCCGGAGATCAAGACACCGAGCCGCGACGGCGTCGTGCAAGCCTTCGAGAACGGCCCGTTCTACTACAGCGCAGCCACCGGCGTGCATCGTGTCCAGGGGCTGATCCTCGGCAAGTACGCCCAGCTCGGTTTCGAGAACAGTCCCCTCGGCTTCCCGGTCGACGAGGAACAGGCGCTGAAGGAACTGGGCCGGTTCAGCCGATTCGAAGGCGGCAACATCTACTGGAGCCCCGTCTCCGGCGCTTGGGCGGTGCGCAACGGCCCGGTGCTGGACGCCTGGCGCGAGACCGGCTACGAGAACGGCAAACTCGGCTACCCCACCGGCGACGAGTTCCCCATCTCGGACGGCATGCAGCAGAACTTCCAAGGCGGCTTCATCACGGTGCGCGACGGCAAACCGGAAGTCCACAGCCTCTGAGACGCTCGGATCGTCCGACTCCCGACGGCACCGGCCGAAGGCGCGGCGAAGCCGACCCAGCTAGCCTGGTGGGCGACCCGACCCCCGCTCAGCGACAGATCGAGGACAAGAATTCATGCATCGGACCCGTGGAAAGGTATTCGGCGTAGTCGTGGCGCTCGCCGCGACCGGCCTGCTCGCCGCGTGCGGCGACAATGATTCGACCGCGACGAGCACTCCGTCGACGCCTGCCCGCACCACGACGGCGACGACGACGTCGCCGGCCGCATCGACGCCCGCCGACACCGGTCAGCCCGCTCCCGCGCCGGAGCAGTCCACGACGACGGTGGCCCCAGAGCGTCCGCAGCCGGTGCCGACCGAAGCCGTCCCGCCGGCGGACACCTCGAAGCTCACCGACAAGGACAAGCGGTTCCTGGACGAGCTGGCCAAGCAGGGTGTCACCCCGTCCACCCCGGACATCGCGTTGAGCATCGGCGCGTACGTTTGCCAGGGCACCGCCGCCGGTGCGTCCGATCAGGATCTGATGACCTTCGTCAACGCCATGGCGGGTTCCGATCCGTCCTTCGACCCGGCCAAGATGCCGGTGGAGAAGGCCGGGCAGATCTACATCACCACCGCTCGCGCCACGTACTGCCAGTGAGTTCGCGTTCCCGTTCGACCTCCCGCCGGTTCCGGCCGGCGGGATGTCTGGTCGTGATCGGCGTCGTGCTGCTGATCGTCCTGGTGGTCCTGCTGCTGTGGTATCTGCTGGCGGGGCGTCTGCGCCCGCCCGGCCCCGGCCCGAAGCCGCCGGAGCGGCCGACTTCGCAGCCGGCCAGTTGTCCTGACGTGCAGATGATCTCGGTGCCCGGCACCTGGGAGTCGAACAGCTTCGACGATCCGCACAATCCCACCGCGAACCCGGTGTCGCTGATGCTCAACGTCTCCGGTCCGATCACCCAGCGGTTCCCCAGCGAGCGGGTGGACGTGTACACCGTTCCCTACGTCGCGCAGTTCTCCAATCCGATCGCGATCCCGCCGGACGGCCAGCAGTCCTACAACAACAGCCGGTCCGAGGGCACGGCGCGGATGGTCGACGCCATGGCCGCACGGCATCAGGAGTGCCCGTTGACCACCTACGTGCTCGCCGGGTTCTCCCAAGGTGCGGTGATCGCGGGTGACGTCGCCGCGCGGATCGGCGCGGGCGACGGCCCGGTGCCCGCCGATCTGGTGCTCGGCGTGACGTTGATCGCCGACGGACGCCGCACCGGCGAGAGTGGCCCGGGTCAGGCGATCCAGATCGGCACACCGGTGCCCGGCGTGGGTGCCGAAGTCGCGCTGAAGGGGTTGAACGTGCCCGGCATCACGATGACCGGTCCGCGTCAAGGGGGCTTCGGCGGGCTGGCCGACCGCACCTACACCATGTGCGCGCCCGGGGATCTGATCTGCGATGCGCCACGGGAGGCACTGAGTCCGTGGAACGTCCTGGGCAGCGTGAACACGCTGGTCCGGGCGGCGGGCAACCCGGTGCACACCCTCTACAACAGTTACGTCGTAGACGGCGACGGCACCACCGCGACGCAGTGGACCACCAACTGGGCGGCGGCCCTCATCGAGGCAGCGCCGCATCCGGCCCATTCGTGAGAATTCACAGGCCGTGAGATACCCCGCACCCCCTTGGCGTGACAAGCGCAACTCGAGTTGGGTAGCACGCTGTAAAGTGCGCTGGTGATCGCGACGCCGGGCACCACCGCAGCGCAGACCCCGGGCGGGCGTCGCGCCCGTATTTTCCTTACAGCCAGGAGCATGAGTTCATGACAGAAGCCGCCGCACCGGCCACCACGGCGAGCCGTGACGCGGATGCTGCGTTGTCCGCGCTGGGCACTCCGTTGCGTCCGTTCCGCTTCGCGGCGGCCGGCGAGGGAAACAAGCAGGAGGGCGGTGCGCGCAAGTTCGTGCAGACCGCTCAGCAGGCCGAGGAATACGGCTTCGACACCTTCGTCGTGCCCGATCACCTCGGTGAGCAGATCGGGCCGATCGCCGCGCTCGGCGCGCTGACCCAGGCCACCGAGAAGATCCGGCTCGGCACCTCGGTGCTGGCCAACGGTTTCCGCCACCCCGTCGTGCTGGCCAAGGACCTGGCGACCATCGACGTGCTGTCCAAGGGCCGACTCGAGGTCGGCCTCGGCGCGGGCTGGATCAAGGAGGAGTTCGACAACGCGGGCATCACCTACGAATCGCCCGGTGTCCGGCTGGAGAAGCTGGACGAGGCGCTGACCATTCTCGACGTGCTGCTGCGCGGCCAGGAGTGCACCTTCGAGGGCAAGCACTACCAGGTCCGTGGCATCAAGGGCACCCCGAGGCCACGGCAGGGCCCGCGCCCGCCGATCTGCACCGGCGGTGGCGGTCCGAAGATGCTGCGCTTGGCCGCCAAGCACGCCGACATCATCTCCGTCGTTCCGGTGACCACCAAGAACGGCAAGGGCCTGCTCTCCGGCATCACCATCGAGAAGGCCGTGGAAAAGGTGAATCTGATCAAGGAGGCCGCCGGTGACCGGTTCGCCGACATCGAACTGAACTGGGCCGTCACCGCGGTCGTGATCACCGACGATCGCGAGAAGACCGCGGAGATGGCGCTGTCGGCGTTGGACCGGGGACTGCACCCGAACCTGGAAGTCGATGTTCAGCTGTCCGTCGAGGACATCCTGAACTCGCCCTACGTGGCGATCGGCACATTCGAGGAGATCGCCGAGCAGATCCGCCGTGTGCGGCAGCTCACCTCGATGTCCTACGTCGGTGTATTCCCCACCCAGATGGACGCGTTCGCCCCCGTTATTCCCCTGCTGCGGGACGAGTGAGCCGGTCTTCTCTGTAACATGACTCTGGTTTGAGTACATCTAGCCGATAAGCGGTCACCGCGCAGACCGCACAAAATCTGCAGGCTGGCTCTGCACTTGGAGCACCCGCGGGCGAAAGCGAGTCGGGGCCTCACAGGTAATAGCGGCGATTCGCCGTCTTGCTGCGTGTGCCTCGGAGGAGAAGAAGGAATGGAAGAGACTTTCGACGACTACCTGGACGAAACCGGGAACATCCGTATTCCCGAGGATCACACCCTGGTTGATCACGTCGAGAAGCACACCCGGAACGACGCGAACACCCTGGCGTATCGCTACATCGACTACTCGCGTGAGCGCGACGGCGAGGCGCAGGAGCTGACGTGGCGTGAGTTCGGTATTCGGCTGCGCGCGGTGGCCGCTCGACTGCAGCAGGTGACCAACCCGGGCGACCGGGTCGCGATCCTCGCGCCGCAGGGCTTGGACTACGTGATCTCCTTCTTCGCCGCGATCTACGCGGGCACCATCTCGGTCCCGCTGTTCGACCCGGACGAGCCCGGCCACACCGATCGCCTGCACGCGGTGCTCGGCGACTGTGAGCCCTCGGCCATCCTGACCGCGAGCTCCTCCGCGGCCGGGGTCCGGCAGTTCTTCCGCTCGCTGCCGGCCGCTCAGCGCCCGCGCATCATCGCGGTGGACGCGATCCCCGACAGCGTCGGCGAGAGCTGGGTGCGCCCGGACATCGCGATCGACGACATCGCCTACCTGCAGTACACCTCGGGTTCCACCCGGGTGCCCGCGGGTGTGGAGATCACCCACCGCGCGGTGGGCACCAACCTGCTGCAGATGGTCGACGCGATCAAGCTGGACTGGAACTCGCGCGGTGTCACCTGGCTGCCGCTGTTCCACGACATGGGCCTGCTGACCGTGATCCTGCCCGCGGTGGGCGGCAAGTACATCACCATCATGTCGCCGAGCGCGTTCGTCCGGCGTCCGTACCGGTGGATCAAGGAACTGGCCGCGGTCTCCGACGGCGCCGGAACCTTCGCCGCGGCACCCAACTTCGCTTTCGAGCACGCCGCGGCGCGTGGTCTGCCGAAGAACGGCGAGTCGCTGGACCTGTCGAACGTCATCGGCCTGATCAACGGCAGCGAGCCGGTGACCACCTCGTCGATGAAGAAGTTCAACGAGGCGTTCGCCCCGTACGGCCTGCCCAAGACCGCCATCAAGCCGTGCTACGGCATGGCCGAGGCGACGCTGTTCGTCTCCGCGACCAAGCACGAGGACGAGGCGAAGGTCACCTACGTCGACCGCAAGGAGCTCAACGCGGGCCGCATGGTGAAGGTCGACCAGAGTCACGAGGACGCGATCGCGCAGGTGTCCTGCGGTTATGTCGCGCTCTCGCAGTGGGCGGCGATCGTCGATCCGGAGTCCGTCGAGTCCGGTGGCGGCCGCGAGGTGCCCGACGGGCACGTCGGCGAGATCTGGCTGCACGGCAACAACATGGGCATCGGTTACTGGGGTCGTCCCGACGAGACCGCGGCGACGTTCCAGAACAAGGTCACCGAGCGTCTGTCGGAGGGCAGCCACGCCGAGGGCACCGAGCCGGACGCGAACTGGATGCGCACCGGCGACTACGGCGTGTACTTCGAAGGCGAGCTCTACATCACCGGCCGGGTGAAGGACCTGGTGATCGTGGACGGCCGCAACCACTACCCGCAGGACCTGGAGTTCTCCGCGCAGGAGGCCAGCACCGCGCTGCGGCCCGGCTTCGTCGCGGCGTTCTCGGTGCCGGCCAACCAGCTCCCGGCGGAGGTGTTCGAGCAGGGCAGCCACTCCGGCCTGCAGTTCGACGCCGACGACGCCTCCGAGCAACTGGTGGTCGTCGGCGAGCGTGGCCCGGGTGCGGGCAAGGCCGATCCGCTGCCCATCGCCGACGCGGTGCGCGCGGCGATCTCCCAGCGCCACGGCGTGACCGTTCGAGATGTGCTGCTGGTGCCCGCGGGGTCGATCCCGCGCACGTCCAGTGGCAAGATCGCCCGCCGCGCGTGCCGGGCGGCCTATCTGGAGGGAACGCTGCGGGGTGGTTACACCCAGCAGGCTTTCCCCGATGCACTGGAAGAGTAATTGCCAGGGGCGGCCTCGGACCGACCATCGACGCTCGGCGCCGACCTTCCCACGCGCCGGGCGTCAATTCACGGTACGCCCGGTACGGACACAGGTAGCTTGAGGAATTGATGGCTGACAACGAGGGCACGCCCACCCAGACGACCGACACCACGCCCGTCGAGACCGGCGCCGACGCGGCGGCCCCGGCCGAGTCCGCGAAGGGTGGCGCGCAGACCGACATGTCGGTGGCGGAGCTGCGTGAGTGGCTGCGGCGCTGGGTCTCCGAGGCGACCGGGCAACCGATCGAGCAGATCACCGTGGACCGGCCGATGGAGGAGTTCGGGCTCGCCTCGCGCGATGCCCTCGCCCTCGGTGGGGACATCGAGGAACTGACCGGCGTGATGCTGAACGCGACGGTCGTGTACCAGCACCCGACCATCGCCTCGCTGGCCGAGCGGATCGTCAACGGCGAGCCGGACGTGCCGGAGGAAGCCGCGGACGACGCCTTCTACACCGCGGGCTACCGTCCCGGCGAGGCGCACGACATCGCCATCGTGGGTTTGTCGACCCGGCTGCCCGGCGCGGGTGACACCCCGGAGTCGACCTGGGATTTCCTCATCGGCCGCGGTGACGGCATCCGGGAGCTGCCCGAGGGACGCTGGTCGGAGTTCCTGGCCGAGCCGCAGCTGGCCGAGGCGATCGCGCAGGCGAACACCCGGGGCGGCTACCTCGACCAGGACGTCGTCAAGGGCTTCGACGCGGAGTTCTTCGCCATGTCGCCGGTCGAGGTCGAGCGTGTCGATCCGCAGCAGCGACTGGCGATGGAACTGACCTGGGAGGCGCTGGAACACGCGCGGATTCCGGCCAGCGATCTCAAGGGCGAGCCGGTCGGCGTGTTCATCGGCTCCTCGGGCAACGACTTCATGCTGCTCGCGGCGCTCGGGCTGGGCAGCGAGCGCGATCCGAACGTGCCGGTGTCGGCCGAGGCGTACGCGATCATGGGCAGCGTCAGCTCGATCATCCCGAACCGGGTCTCCTACTTCTTCGACTTCCGTGGCCCGTCGGTGTCCATCGACACCGCCTGCTCCTCGACCCTGGTCGCGGTGCACGAGGCGGTGCAGGCGCTGCGCGGCGGCGAGGCCGACCTGGCGTTGGCCGGTGGCGTGAACATGTTGCTCGCGCCGATGGCCACGCTCGGTTTCGACGCCAACGGCGGCCTCGCCAAGGACGGGCACATCAAGGCGTTCTCCAGCGACGCCGACGGCATGATCCGCTCCGAGGGCGGCGGTCTGGTGGTGCTGAAGCGCCTCGCCGACGCCGAGCGCGACGGCGACACGATCTACGCCGTGATCAAGGGCTCGGCGGTCAACAACGACGGGCGGTCCAACGGCCTGCTCGCCCCGAACCCCGACGCTCAGGCCGAGGTGCTGCGCCGCGCCTACCGCGACGCGGGTATCGCGCCGTCCTCGGTCGACTACGTCGAGGCGCACGGCACCGGCACCCTGCTCGGCGACCCGATCGAGGCGGACGCGCTCGGCCGGGTGGTCGGCCGCGGCCGCGACGCCGACAAGCCCGCGCTGCTCGGTTCGGCCAAGACCAACTTCGGTCACCTGGAGTCGGGCGCCGGTGCGGCGAGCCTGGCGAAGGTGGTCATGTCGTTGCAGCACAACGTCATTCCGCCGAACATCGGCTATGCCGGTCCGAACCCGTACATTCCGTGGGACCAGGCGCACCTGAAGGTCGTCGACGAGCCCACCGAGTTCCCGCGCTACAGCGGCACGGCGACCATCGGCGTCTCCGGCTTCGGCTTCGGCGGCACCAACGCCCACGTCGTCGTCCAGGAATACGTGCCTGCCGCCGCCGACACCCAGGCTCCGTTCTCCGAACTCGAGACCCAGTTGGACGAGGACGCGGTGGAGGAGACCACCGACACGCTCGCGGCGTCCGATGCCCTCGTCGCCGTGGCCGAGGCGGCCGAAGCCGCCGCGCCCCCTGCCGAATGGACCGCCGAGCGCACCGAGCCGCTGCCGCAGATCCTGCCGGTGTCGGGCTACCTGCCCTCGCGGCGCCGCCGTGCCGCGGCCGAGCTGGCCGACTGGCTGGAGTCCGAGGCGGGCGCGAAGACCCCGCTCGCCGATGTGGCGCGGTCGCTGGCCAAGCGCAGCCACTGGCGTTCGCGCGGCGTGGTGCTGGCCAAGACGCACGAGGAGGCGGTCGCCGGACTGCGCGCCATCGCGGCGGGCAAGCCGGGTACGGGCGTCTTCACCGCCGACGCGCCCGCGGCCATGGGCCCGATGTGGGTGCTTGCCGGTTTCGGCGCACAGCACCGCAAGATGGGCAAGCAGCTCTACCTGGAGAACTCGATCTTCGCCGGGGCCGTCGACGAGGTCGACGAGCTGGTGCAGGACGAGGCCGGATACTCGGTGCGCGAGCTGTTCCTGGACGACAGCCAGGACTACAACGTCGGCACCTCGCAGGTCGGCATCTTCACCATCCAGATCGGCCTGGCCGCGCTGCTGCGTGCGCACGGCGCCGAACCCGACGCGGTGGTGGGCCATTCCATGGGCGAGGTCGCGGGCGCGTACATCGCCGGTGGTCTCTCGCTCGAGGACGCGGTGCGCGTGATCTGCGCCCGTTCCCGCCTGATGGGCGAGGGCGAGCAGATGATCAGCGACGACGACGTGCGCAACATGGCGCTCATCGAGTACAGCGCCGAGGACGTCGCGAGCCTGCTGCCGGACTACCCGGACGTCGAGGTCGCGGTGTACGCGGCGCCGACCAACACGGTGATCGGCGGTCCGCAGGATCAGGTGGCGGCGATCGTGGCGCAGGTGGAGGCGGCGGGCAAGTTCGCCCGGGTGCTGCAGACCCGCGGCGCGGGCCACACCTCGCAGATGGACCCGCTGCTCGGCGAGCTGGCCGCGGAACTGGCCGGCATCGAGCCGACCAAGCTGAAGACCGGCTTGTACTCGACGGTGCACAAGGAAGAGTTCTTCCGCGCGGGCAACGACCCGATCCACGACGAGGACTACTGGGTCAAGAACATGCGCCACAGCGTGTACTTCACCAACGCGGTGAAGCTCGCGGTGGACGCCGGCCACACCACGTTCCTGGAGCTGGCGCCGAACTCCGTCGCGTTGATGCAGGTGCTGGGCACCACCTTCGCCGCAGGCGTGCACGACGCGCAGCTCATCCCCACGCTCAAGCGCAAAGAGGACGAGTCCGCGGGCGTTATCGCCGCACTCGCCCAGCTCTACGTGCACGGACACAAGGTCGATCTGTCTTCGCTGCTCGGCCCGGGTGAGTACGCCGACGTTCCGCGCACCACGTTCGTGCGCAAGGAGTACTGGCCGAATGTCCGGCTGGCCACGGGCGGCAACGGCCGGTTGCCCGGCGCGCACGTCGCGCTGCCCGACGGCAGGCACGTCTGGGAGGTCCAGGCGTCCTCGGTCACCGATCTCGCCGGACTGGTGCGTGCCGCGTCGGCGCAGGTGCTCAGCGACGTCTCGCTGGGCGCGTCGATTCCGCACGCGCCGATCCCGGCGGCGGGCACGCTCACCACCACGCTCACCCCGCATCCCGGCGGCGCCTCGGTGCAGGTCCACGCCAAGGAGGGCAACGCCTTCCGCCTGGTGTTCGACGCCGTGGTGACCTCCGGCGCCCCGCTGCCGGAACCCGTCGCGGCCGAGCCGGTCCCGGCGATCGCCGCGCAGACGAGCAGCGACGCCGACCTCGAGGTCGTGGAGACCTTCGGTGACCGGTGGGATCCGAACGGCACGCAGACCGTCGAAGAGCGGCTCGCGCTGATCGTCGCGGAGTCCATGGGTTACGCGGTCGAGGATCTTCCGATGGAGATCCCGCTGATGGAACTCGGCTTGGACTCGCTGATGGCGATGCGCATCAAGAACCGGGTCGAGTACGAGTTCGACATCCCGCAGCTGCAGGTGCAGGCCGTGCGGGACGCGAGCCTGCACGAGGTCGGCAAGGTGCTGCGGTACGCCATCGAGCACCGCGACGAGGTGCAGGCGATGGCCGACCAGCAGGCTGCCGACAAGGCGGCGGGCGGCACGGGCGAGCTGGCCGTGGACGCCGATTTCATCGCCACGGCCCGTGCGGCCCTGGCCACCGGCGCCGATCCGGTCGCCGCGGTGGCGGGCGCTGCGCCGGACACCGGTATGGCCGACGAGTCCGCCGGCGCAACGGAAACCGCTGCGGCCGAGGCCGATCCGGCTTCGGCGGCAGCGCCTACCGCGAGTCCGGAGAAGGTCGTCGAAAGTGACGCTTCCGCCGGGCAACCGGTCGCCGCGGCTGCGGCCGCGCCCGCCGCCGTCTTCGGCGGCGCTGGGCAGACCGCCGACGAGGACGACGTTCCGCCGCGCGACGCCGCCGAGCGCCTGACCTTCGCCACCTGGGCGGTGGTCACCGGGAAATCGGCCGGAGGCATCTTCAACACGCTGCCGATCCTGGACGAGGACACCGCGGAGAAACTGGCCGCGCGCCTGACCGAACGGGTCAAGGCCGAGGTCACCGTCGACGACGTACTCGACTGCGAGACCATCGAGCAGCTCTCCGACATCGTCCGCGACCTGCAGGACAGCGGCGCGGATGTGGACGGCTTCGTCCGTCCGCTGCGGCCGCGCGCGGAGGGCTCGAACGCGGTGCCCGTCTTCGTGTTCCACCCCTCGGGCGGCAACACGCTCGTGTACGAGCCCCTGTTGAAGCGGCTGCCCGCCGAGACGCCGATGTACGGCCTCGAGCGGGTCGACGGTTCGATCGAGGAGCGGGCGCGCCAGTACCTGCCCGAGCTGCGCAAGATCCAGGGCGACGGTCCGTTCGTGCTGTACGGCTGGTCGCTGGGTGCGGTGCTGGCCATGCAGACCGCGCAGTTGCTTCGCGCCGAGGGCGCGGACGTGCGCACGGTCGGCTTGATCGATCTGGCCATCCCGACTCAGGGCGAGGACAACAGTCCCGAGGAGCGCGTGCGGCGGATCGAGCGCTACCAGGTGTTCGCCAAGAAGACCTATGGCGTCGACGGTGAATTGGACCGCGAGCAGCTGGAGACGCTGGCCGCGGCGTCGGACGAAGAGCAGTTCAAGATGATCAGCGACCTGATCAAGATCAGCGGCGCGAAGATCCCCGGCGGCGTGCTCGAACACCAGCGCACCTCGTGGATCGATAGCCGTCATCTCGCCCGGACCCAACCCACGCACTACGACGGCAACGTCGTGCTCTACCTCGCCGATCGCTATCACGACGGGATGATCGAGCTCGAGCCACGCTTCGCCGTCCGGGTGCCTAACGGCGGCTGGGACGAGTACATCCCGAATTTGGAGGTCGTCCACATCGCCGGCGACCACCTGCAGATCATCGATGAACCGCGGATCGGGAAGATCGGGGCCGACCTGACCGCGAAGCTCGCCGCGATCGAGGCGAAAGGGGCCAAGTGAGCACGACTGCCGAAAAACTCGCCGACCTGCGCAAGCGCCTGGATTTGGCGCAGGAGCCCGCGGGTGAAGCGGGGATCGCCAAGCGGGCGAAGAAAGGCATACCCAGCGCCCGCGACCGGATCAACATGCTGCTCGATCCGGGAACCTTCGTGGAGATCGGCGCGCTGGTACGTAAACCGGGCGATCCCGCCGCGCTCTACGGCGACGGCGTCGTCACCGGGCACGGCCTGGTCGAAGGCAGGCCCGTGGCGGTGTTCTCGCACGACCAGACCGTCTACGGCGGTTCGGTCGGCGAGATGTTCGGCCGCAAGGTCGCCGGGATCCTGGAGTACGCGGCCAAGGTCGGCTGCCCGGTGGTCGGTATCAACGACTCCGGCGGCGCCCGCGTGCAGGAAGCGGTGACCTCGCTGGCCTGGTACGCCGAGCTGGGCCGCCGCCAGGAGCCGCTGTCCGGCCTGGTTCCGCAGATCTCGATGATCCTCGGCAAGTGCGCGGGTGGCGCCGTCTACGCCCCGATCAACACCGACGTGGTGGTGGCGACCGAAGAGGCGTACATGTTCGTCACCGGCCCGAAGGTGATCCGGGAGGTCACCGGCGAGGACGTCAGTCTCGAGGAACTCGGCGGGGCGCGCAGCCAGGCGGAGTACGGCAACATCCACCACGTGGCCAAGGACGAGGCGGCCGCGTTCGAGTGGGTGCGCGATTACCTGGGCTACCTGCCGACCAGCTGCCAGGAGCTGGCGCCGGTCGTGAATCCCGGCCTGGAGCCGGAGACCACCGACAGCGACCTGGAACTGAACTCGATCGTCCCGGACTCCGACAACTCCGGGTACGACATGCACGAGATCCTGTTGCGCATCTTCGACGACGGCGCCTTCCACGAGGTCGGCGCGTCGGCGGGCCGCAACGTCATCACCGGATTCGCCCGGGTGGACGGGCGCAGCGTCGGCGTGGTGGCCAACCAGCCGATGGTGTACGCGGGAGCGCTGGACGCCCGCGCCTCGGACAAGGCCGCGCATTTCGTGCGGCTGTGCGACGCGTTCGAGATCCCGCTGGTGTTCGTCGTCGACACACCCGGGTTCCTGCCCGGTGTGGAACAGGAGAAGATCGGCGTCATCAAGCGTGGCGGACGGTTCCTGTTCTCCTATGTGGAGGCGTCGGTCCCGAAGGTCACCGTGGTGATCCGCAAGTCCTACGGCGGCGGCTACGCCGTGATGGGCTCCAAGCAGCTGGGCGCCGACGTGAACCTGGCCTGGCCCACCGCGCGGATCGCCGTCATGGGCGCGGAGAGCGCGGTCAGCCTGATCGGAGCCAAGCAGATCGAGGCCGCGCCCGAGGACCAGCGCGCCGCGATCCGCCAGCAGATGATCGACTTCTACAACGCCACCGTGGCGACCCCGTGGGTGGCCGCCGAGCGCGGATACGTCGACGCGGTCATCGAGCCCGCGACGACCCGGCTGGAAATCCGTCGTGCGCTCCAGTTGTTGCGGGACAAGGCTATTGCCCGCAACCCGCGCAAGCATCACCTGCTGCCGCTGTAGGCTGTGGAACACGATCGGGCCGCACCCCTCTGGGGCGCGGCCCGATTCGCGTCATGGGCGCCGAATGATCAGCTGACGGTGGCAGATTCGATGACGACGTCGCTCACCGGGACGTCCTGGTGCCCGCCGGCCGAGGCCGTGGCGACGCCCGCGATCTTGTCGACCACGTCGGTACCTTCGGTCACCGCGCCGAAGACGGTGTAGCCCCAGCCCGCCGCGGTGGGCGCGGAGTGGTTGAGGAAGTCGTTGTCGGAGACATTGATGAAGAACTGCGCGGTGGCCGAGTGCGGGTCGTTGGTGCGGGCCATCGCGACGGTGTACTTGTTGTTCTTCAGGCCGTTGTTCGCCTCGTTCTGAATGGGCGCCTGCGTGCCCTTCTGGCGCAGGCCGGGCTCGAAGCCGCCGCCCTGGATCATGAAGCCGGGAATGACGCGGTGGAAGATCGTGCCGTTGTAGTGGCCCGCGTTCACGTAGTCCACGAAATTGCGCACCGTGTTCGGCGCTTTCTGGTCGTCCAGTTCGAGGACGATCTGTCCGTAGTTCGTCGAGAGATTCACCTTGGTCATAGGCCCACCTTTCCATTGTGGTCGGTTGCGGTCAGCAGGACGGGGTCGATTGGTCGTCGGACGCCGTTTCTCCGGCCCGTCGGCACAACATTCTGGCAGTCTGCTCCGAACATACTGAGGACCCGCGATTTCTCCCGGCGGCGCGACGCCCGCGCGGACAGACGGGCAGATAGCATTGCCAACCGTGCCCGACGCCGCAACCGCTGTTCTCACGAAACCCCCCGCCGCCCCCGCGGTGACCCCGAACGATTTCCGGACCGCTCGGCTCATCGGATTGCTCGCCGGTCTGCTCGGCGCGCTTTTCGCGCTGGCGACTCCGTTCCTGCCGGTCACGCAGACGACCGCGGTGCTGAAGTGGCCGCAAGGCGGGACGCTCGGCAACGTGCAGGCGCCGCTGATGTCGCAGGTCCCGATCGACCTGACGGCGACGATCCCGTGCGAGACCATCGCCCAGCTGCCCGAGCGGGGCGGCATGCTGCTGGCCACCGCGCCGCCGCAGGGCGACCGGGCCGCGCTGGAGGCGATGTTCGTGCGGGTCTCGGAGACCTCGGTCGACGTGATCGATCGCAACGCTGTGGTGGTGTCGGCCGACCGCAGCCGAATGGGCGAGTGCACGTCGCTGACCATCAGCTCGGACAGCGAGCGCACCCACGCCGCGTTCGCCGGGCTCACCAAGCAGGTGGAGCGGCCGGTCGAGGGTGCGGCGCCCGGCACGACCGAGCTGGTCACCGTGCCGGTGGAGGGGCAGCTCGGCGGCGATCTGCGGCCCCAGGTGGTGGGTGTGTTCTCCGACCTCAAGGGCGCGGCGCCCGCGGGGTTGTCGTTCGACATGACGGTGGACACCCGTTTCTCGTCCAGCCCGACCGCGATCAAGCTGATCGCGATGATCGCGGCGGTGTTGTGCACGCTGATCGCCCTGGCGGCGCTGGCCCGGCTGGACAGCAGTGACGGGCGCGGGCACCGCCGGTTCCTCCCGGCGAACTGGCTGAAGCCGACCTGGGCGGACGGCGCGGTGATCGGCACGCTGCTGCTGTGGCATTTCGCGGGCGCCAACACTTCCGACGACGGCTACATCCTCAGCATGGTGCGGGTGGCGCCGCACGCGGGCTACATGGCCAACTACTTCCGCTGGTACGGCGTGCCGGAGGCGCCGTTCGGCTGGTACTACTACGTGATCCAGGTCTTCTCGGAGATCTCCACGGCCAGCCCCTGGGTGCGGTTGCCCGCCCTGGCCTGCGCGATCCTCTGCTGGCTGGTGATCAGCCGCGAGGTGGTGCCGCGCCTGGGCCGTGGTGTGCGCACCAGCAAGGTGGCGCTGTGGACCGGCGGACTGGTGTTCCTGGCGTTCTGGCTGCCGTTCGACAACGGATTGCGCTCCGAGCCGGTCGTCGCGCTCGGCGCGCTGCTGACCTGGGTGTCGATCGAGCGGGCCATCGCGACCGGGCGGTTGCTGCCCGCCGCGGTGGCCATCCTGGTGGCCGCGTTCACCCTGGCGGCCGCGCCGACGGGCCTGATGTGCGTGGCGGCGCTGCTGGCCGGTATCCGTCCGATGGTGCGCATCGTGGTGCGCAAGCACCGGCACTTCGCCGCGCTGGGCGCCGGGCGGTGGGGCTCGACGCTCCCGTTGCTCGCGCCGATCGCCGCGGCGGGCGTTCTCGTGCTCACCGTGGTCTACAGCGACCAGACCTTCGCGGGCATCCAGGAGGCCAACCGGGTGCGCCAGGTGACCGGGCCGAACCTGGCCTGGTACGAGGACTACCTGCGCTACTACTACCTGTTCGTGGAGACCGTCGACGGTTCGCTGTCGCGCCGCTTCGCCTTCCTGGTGATGCTGCTGTGCCTGTTCACCACCATGCTGGTGCTGCTGCGGCGCAGGCAGGTGCCGGGTATCGCGAGCGGGCCGACCTGGCGGCTGATGGGCGTGGTCTTCGGAACCATCTTCTTCATGATGTTCAACCCGACCAAGTGGACCCACCACTTCGGCGCGTACGCGGGCATCGCGGGCTCGCTGGCGGCGGTCACCGCCGTCGCGGTCTCGGCGAGCGCCCTGCGGGCCCGCAAGAACCGGGCCATCTTCCTGGCCGGATTGCTGTTCGTGCTCGCGATCGCGTTCTCCGGCATCAACGGCTACTGGTACGTGTCCAGTTTCGGCGTGCCCTGGTTCGACAAGCGCATCTCGCTGCACGGTTACCAGTCCAACACGGTCATGCTCGTGCTGTTCGGCCTGGCACTGGCGCTGGTCGGCTGGTACGCGCTGCGGGAGGACTACACCGCGCCGCAGCCGTCGGCGAAGACGGCGCGCGGCAGGCGGATCCGCCGGTTCGCGGCGATCCCGCTGACCGTGGTCGCCGCGCTGATGGTCGCGCTCGAAGTGCTCTCGCTGGTCAAGGGCGCGGTCGCGCAGTATCCGGCGTACTCGCTGGCGCGGTCGAACTTCGACGCGCTCGGCGGCAGCACCTGCGGTCTGGCCAACGACGTGCTGGTCGAGCCGGACCCGAACGGCGGCAGGCTCGCGCCGATCACCGATCCGGCGCATCCGCCGACCGATCCGGCCGACCCGCTGGCCGGCGTCGATCCGGTCGGCTTCGCTCCGAACGGCGTGCCCAACGATCTGTCCGCCGACAGCGTCGAGGTGAAGCCGGGCACCGGCAACACCTCCACCCAGTCGGTCGGCGCGGCGTTCGCGGAGGGGCAGAGCGCGGGCACCGGCGGCGGTCAGGGCGCGCTCGGCGTCAACGGCTCCACCGTCGCCCTCCCGTTCGGCCTCGACCCGGCCACCACGCCGATCCTCGGCAGCTACCAGAACGGTGTGCAGCAGCCGGCGAACGTCACCTCGAGCTGGTATGAGCTGCCCGCTCGTTCGGCGGACAGGCCGCTGGTGGTGATCTCGGCCGCCGGTCGCATCCTCTCCTTCGACGACACCGGCGCGATGAAGTACGGCCAATCGCTGACCGTCGACTACGGCAAGCACCTGCCCGACGGCAGCGTGCAGAAGCTCGGCACCTATCTGCCGCGCGACATCGGCCCGTTCCCGTCCTGGCGCAACCTGCGGGTGCCGTTGGACGAGATCGCGCCCGACGCCGACGCTGTGCGCATCGTCGCCAACGACCCGATCCTGATCGGGGACCAGTGGCTGGCGTTCACGCCGCCGCGGATGCCGAAGTTGCAGACGCTCAACAGCCTGCTGGGCTCCCAGCAGCCGATCCTGCTGGACTGGGCGGTGGGCCTGCAGTTCCCGTGCCAGCGCCCGTTCGACCACGAGAACGGCGTGGCCGAGGTGCCCGGCTACCGCATCCTGCCGGACCGCCCGCTGGCCATCAGCTCGACGAACACCTGGCAGGCCGAGGAATTCGGCGGCCCGCTGGGCTTCTCCCAGATGCTGGCCAAGTCGGTCACCGTGCCCACCTACCTGAAGGACGACTGGGCGCGCGACTGGGGCTCGCTGGAGCGCTACGACCAGTACGACCGCAACGCCGTCCCCGCGAAGCTGGAGACCGGTACGACCACTCGTTCCGGGCTCTGGTCGCCGGGTAGTTTGCGGGTCTTCTGATCGCTCGGACGAGCTGACGGGGCCGCCGCGTCGGACACTGATTCTGCACGGCGGTCCTGCCCTCTCCTGGCGCGGCCGCGTGGCGCCCGCGCCACCCACCTGGGTGCGTGTACACATTTCGGGTATGCATACTCCTCGTATGGCTCGGCTCGAAAAGACCGCGACCTCGGCTTGGCTGGCCGAGTTCGGCGACGATCGCCCCGACGTCCCACACGACGCCATCGCGGCCGCGATCGACTCCGCGCGGGACGAGTTGGACGGGGGAACCGGCATCGGACAGTGAGCGGTGCAGTCCGTACCGTGATCTGCCCCAGCCTGCCGGTAGTCTCAGGGCATGACGAGCGGTGCACCCAGCGACTGGTACCGCTGGATCCCCGACCAGATCACGGCGCGGGACTACGAACTGCTGCCCGTTGAGTTCTGCCGGACCATCGAGGTTATCGACGGCCATATCGTGAAGTGCGAAAGTCCATCACGTCTGCACAATCGCGTGGCGCGGCGCATGGCCGCACATATGGAAGCGGCACGGAAGCCGGAGCCGTGCTTGATGGTCGAGACCGACGTGGACGTCCGGCTCAGCGATGTTCCGCTCAGCCTCCGTCGACCGGATGTCGTCGTGTATCGCTGTCTGGACGACGACGCACGGTTGTATGCCGATGACACTGTGCTCGTAGTGGAGATCGTTTCTCCCGATAGTTCTCACCACACCGACACGGTGGAGAAGAAAGCCGCATATGCCGCGGCCGGTATCCCGGTCTACCTCATCGTCTTTCTCACCGAGCCCGGCGATGGCATCGAGCAGATCGAGGAGTACCGCCTGTCCGAAGGCCGGTATCACCTCGTGTACTTGCACACCCGTCGACTGACCGTGGACGTGCCGATACCCGTCGATGTCGCTTTCGGCGAGCTGGCTACGGGATAGATACCCGAACACAGGGCCGCCGCGCAGGTGAACCCTGCGCGGCGGCCCTGCCGTATTCAGCCGGTGCGAACCGGGCGCTCAGACCTTCAGTCGAAGACCGAGCTCGCGCCGGAGCACCTCTTGCGAAGGGAGGCGGCCGAGCACGCGCAGCACCGCAGGCCGCAGCTCCCGTTGTTCCTCTTCGCTGAGCAGTCCGACAAGATCGCGCAGATCCATTTCATCGAATGCCGTTGTCATGGCAATCAGATTAAGGCCATCGACCCGATTCGTCCTGCGATGTTTAGCCACAGGTGGGAGCACATTTTCAGACCGGACAACCGGTTTACTTACCGATCCCGTCGTAGCGTGCCCGCGCGGCGATGACGTCGTCCATGCGCGCCTCCGCCCAGGTTTTGACGGCGCTCATGACCGGCTGGAGGCTGTGCCCGAGCGGGGTGAGTTCGTAGTCGACGCGCACCGGCACTTCGGCGGTGATCCGCCGCTCCACCAAGCCGTCGCGTTCCAGTCCTCGCAGCGTCTGGGTGAGCATCTTGGGGCTCACGCCCGCGATGATCCGGTTCAGTTCGGCGTAGCGCAAAGGGCCCTCGGCCAGCGCGGCGAGCACGAGGCTAACCCATTTGTCGCTGATCCGGTCCAGCAGCTGCCGGGTCGGGCACTCGGCGATATACGCGTCGTAATGCTGTTTGGCCAGTTCACGGCGCTGCGCCGCGGTCTTCGTCGCCATCGGGGATACCTCGCCACCTCTAACGCACTCTCGGGTAACTACTACCCGGCAGATAGTAACGCCTCGTAAGTTGGTCGACAGCCGAGAGGAAGGAACGTCATGCGCGCAGTAGTGGTTCACCGGCCGGGACCGGAAGCCGAGGTGGAGATCGTGGAAGTGCCGACGCCGCAACCGGGGCCGGGCGCGATCAGGATCGCGGTCGCGGCGGCGACGGTGAATCCGGTCGACCTGATGGTGCGTGCGGGCGTGGGCGGCACGCCGTTCGCCGCGCCGCGCGACCGATGGGGCGTCGGCTGGGACGTCGCGGGCACGGTGGACGCGCTCGGCGCGGGCGTCACGGGGTTCACGGTGGGGCAGGCGGTGATCGGCATCAGCGACCGGCTCGACGTCTCGCTCGGCGCGCAGGCCGACTACGTGGTGCTCGAGGCCGGAAACGTCGCGCCCGCTCCGGTTTCCGTGCCTCCGGTGCAAGCGGCCACCATCCCGCTCAACGGCCTCACCGCGATCCAGGCACTCGACGCGCTGGATCTCACCTCCACCGACACGCTGCTGGTGACCGGCGCGGCGGGGGCGGTCGGCGGCTTCGCCGTCGAACTCGCCGCCGCGCGAGGCGTGCGGGTGATCGCGTCGGCCTCGCCCGCCGACGAGCACACGGTCCGCGCGTTGGGCGCCACCGATTTCGTGCCGCGCCAGGCCTACCTGCCGGATGCCGTCCGCGCCCTCGTCCCCGGCGGAGTGGACGCCGCCCTCGACGCGGCCGCACTCGGCCCCACGACGCTCGCGGCGGTGCGCGGCGGCGGACGGTTCGTGTCCATCAGCGTCCCGAACACCCCGATCCCGTTGCGCGCGACCGTGGTCCGCACGGTGCTGGTCCGCGCCGATCGCGCACAACTCGACCAACTGGTCGCCCACGTCGACGCGGGCGAACTCACGCTCCGCGTAGCCGAAACCCTTCCACTCGCCTCCGTCGAAGCCGCCCAGAAGCGCCTCGCGGCAGGCGGCCTACGCGGTCGCCTCGTCCTCTATCCCGTGACGGACCACGGGTGGCACGTGTCCCGTGCCACCCGTGGATAGCGGAGTCCGGATGCCGGTCAGCGGATGCGGATGGGGTCGTCGGTGTCGAGGCCGGTGCGGGTCTGGGGAGAGATGTGGATGGTGGCGGGGGTGGCGTCGGGGGCGTAGAGGGTGAATTTCTCGAGGGAGCCCCAGTCGCGGGCCCAGTCGTGGTCGAGGTAGGCGGGGACGGTTTGGGACTTCAGCAGCAGGCCGGTCCAGCCGAGGGGGCCGCCGCCGATGTCGTCCTGCCAGGCGTTGGAGGCGTCGGAGCCGACCCGGTCGGGCAGGATGCGCCACCGCGGGATCTCGCCGACGCCGTCCTTGTGGTCGAACGGCCGCTGGCACGGGAAGGCCAGGCCGACGTGCCAGTCGAGCAGCACCGGATCCTGCGAGCCGACCACGGAATTCAGCGTGGCCAGCTTGGGCAGCCGGGGCGGGGTGACGGCCAGCCACTGCTTGGGCGTGATGTCGTTGTCGACCGCGACCAGCCGCACCGCGTTCACTTCCCCCGGCAGTCGATCCAGCGGCACCCGCAGGTTGCGCCAGGACGGCGCGGGGCCGATGTCCAGCGGATCGATCGAGCCGAGCGTGCGCACCTCGCCGTCCGCGCCGCGGACGCCGTACTCCAGGTGCAGCTCCTGTCCGTAGGTGAGCACGCCGTCGGCGTCCACCGACCGGATCCGGCCCGCCGCGGTGATCGCGAGCACCTGGTAGGCCGGGTCGTGGCGCATGCTGTCGGTCAGATCGAGCCGGTACCACTGGGTGGTCAGCTTCGCCTGCTGCTGCTCGCCGTCCTGGTAGCTGCCCAGCACCGGGGTCTTCGCCGCGTCCAAGCCGAACGGTAGCGCGACGGTACTGCCGTTGATGCCCGCCTGCGCGGTGGTGCCGCCTCCGGTGCCCGCGCCGGTGGTCTTGCTGGTCTTGTTCTCGGAATCCTTATCCACCGAGTTCGCACCACCGGAGACGGTCTCCTCGGCGTCGGCGGTGAGGTCGCTGGCCACCCCGTTCGGAGTGAAACCCTTGTTCTGCGCGGCCAATGAGTCCGCGGGCGATCCGGTGAAGGGTTGCAGCAGCGAATCGGCGGTGTCGGTCTCCACCAGCACCTCGTTGGCCAGCGCGCACGAATCCCCGCCTACCGACTCCACGTTCGACTTGGTGATCGAGTACGCGGGGTACTGCGTGGCCGCGGCCTTGGCGAGCGAGGCGACCTCGAACACCACCAGCAGCGCGGCGGCGACGGTCAGCGGAGCCGAGGCCCACCGGTCGAAACGCCGTGGCGCCATCGCCCGCTCGCGCCGATACGGTTCCCGGTAGTGCAGCCAGATGGCGATCAGCAACGCGACGCCGCTGAGTCCGAGGAACAACGTGGACAATCCCTTGCCCGCGATCAGCGGCGCCTTGTCCCACCACGGGACACCGTAGCTGGACACATACCACCACCCGTTGGAGCCGGTGAAGGTCACGGCGAGCAGGAACAGCACGGCGGCGGCGAACAGCGCGCGGTTGCGCGGCGAGCGAATGCCGCTGGTGCCCACCGCGACCGCCGCGAGCGCGGCCAGCGATCCGGCCAGTCCGGCGTACACGCCGAAGTGGTGCGTCCACTTGGTGGGGGTGAACATCATCAAGAACAGCGACGCGAACACGATGCCGAGAATGCGCACCGAAGGACCGCGCGATGTGCCCGGAATCCGGCCCTTGCGCAGCACTTGCAGCACACACACCAGCAGGCACAGCAGCATCACCAGCACGCCGAACCGCCGCGCGAGTGAACCGTCCGGCGAGAGCATGAGCAGCGAATCCCAGCGGGTGCGCTCGTCGAACCACGCGACGTTCGGGCCGACGATCGTGCGGACCCGAGTGGCTTCCAGCACCGTCGACAGCGTCTGGTCGGCGAAGATCACCACCAGCACCAGCGTGCCCGCGGCCAGGCCGGGGGCCAGCAGCGCGGCGAACCGGAAGACCGTCGCCGCCCGGGAGGTCTTGCGCACGTTCCCGGGCGCGTTCACCGCTGCCACGGCCTCGGCGGACCCCGCGGCGGCCGCGTCCGCGTCGGGTCCGGTGCGGGCCGGGATCACACCGCGCGCACGCTTGATGATGATCAGCAGCACCGGTCGTGACCCGGCGATCAGCGCCGCGATGCAGATCAGACCGGTCGGGCCCGCAGCAAGGGAGAACGCGGCGATCAGCACGGCCACCGCCGCGGGCAGCAACCGGCCGGTCGCGATGGCGCGTTCGATCGAGCACCAGGTGAGCAGCGCCCCCGCCGCGATCAGCGGTTCGGGGCGCAGTCCGTTGTCGTAGGGCAGCCAGAACGCGAGGAACACCAACCCGGCCGTCCACAGCGCCACCTTGTTGCGGCGCGCCCGGGCGCCGAGGCGGGGCAGCACCTCACGGCTGATCACCAGCCAGCAGACGACCCCCGCGAGCAAGGTGGGCAGCCGCATCCACAGGCTCGCGTCGGAGATCCGGGCCATCCAGGCCAGCACCTCGTAGGACCAGCCGAACGGAGCCTCGGGGACCGCGAACCAGCGGTAGTAGTTCGCCATGTAGCCCGCGTGCTCGGAGGCTCGCGCCATGTTCAGGATGTAGCCGTCGTCGGAGGTGTTCGCCCCGATGACGTGCCACAGCGCCAGGATGCCCAGCACGACGCCGTCCGCCGGGGTGACGCGCCACCAGTGCGCGGGCAGGAACCGCCGCGCTTTGCGCCCGTCGGTGGTGTCCAGCAGATGCAGTGCGACGAGTGCGATCAGCGTGAACACAGCGGCGGCGAGCATGGCGGCCAGCTTCAGCGGCGTCGGTGTCGAGGAGAAACGCGAGTCGATGTCCGCGTGCACCTGCGCTCCGGCGAGCCGCCCGGCATCCAGGTCGGTGAACATGCCGACCAGCTGCGGCCGCACGTCCCGGCCGATCGTGGTCCGGAACGGCGTGCCGTCCTGGCGGGTGACGCCGGTGAGTTCGAGGGTCGTCGCGGTGGCGTTCGACTCGATGCCGATCGTCGCGCAGGACCCGACCTCCGCCAGCGGCGCGGACAGCAGCGGGATGTCCCGGAGCACGGCCGAGAGGACGCCGTCGGCGACCGAGACCACCAGACCTTTGGTCGCCGCCTGGCCGGAGGCCACCGGGACGGTGGACAGCACGGTGCCGCCCGCGCCGAGCTCGCTCACCAGCGAGCAGGGCAGCGTCGCGCGCAATCGCAGCGGTTCGTAGGACACCAGCGGCGCTGCCACGCTCGCGGCACCCGGCTCGGGCCAGTCCAGGCTCGCCCGATCCTGCCGCACCGGCAGGATCGGGGTCAGCAACGCCAGCAGGAATCCGAGAAGCCCGGAGAGGAGGGCGATCAAGCGGATACGGGTGAACGCTCGAGAAGATCGGTCCGGTCGCACGGTGGTTGATGCTAGCTACCGGCCGGTGTGATTCCGACTGCCCCCGACGCACGCAGCGTATGAACGTCCCACAGCCAGACGTCCTCGACGCGCGTCGGCGTGAATCCGAGCAGCTGCGTGACCGTCTCGCGCAGTACCTCGCCGTTCCTCGTCGCGGGCAGCACGAGGACGTCGGCGCGCCAGAACCGCAGATCATCCAGCGCGCGGGCGCGCACGTCGGCGTCGATCCGTGGCACCACCCCGGTGTCCTGCGCCTGCACCAGCAGGGCGGTGGTCGGACGGGCCTCGGGGCCGTAGATCCCTTTCTTGGTCGTACCGGTCGGGCCGACGAAGTAACCTCCCGCGAGGGGGAAGCTGAACTCGGCGTCGGCCTGCCAGCGCAGCGCTCGCGCGTCGGGCGGCCGGGGCGGGGGTACCAGAACCACCGATCCGTCGCCGACGTAGCGGCGTACGGTGCCGTCGGCGAAGAAATCCGGCGTCGGCGTCCGTTCGACCACCGGCAGGATCGTCGGGATCAACGGCAGCAACGCGCAGGCGAGAGCGCCGAACCACGCGAGCGGCTTCCAGTCCACCGCCGATAGCGTCCAGGTCCGCACCGCCCGATCGCTGGCCAGCGCGAGCACGACCGCGATGGCCGGGATCGCGGCCATGCTGAGCCTGCTCTCCAGCACCGTGTTCAGCAGCGGGACCTGTTCGGCCCAGCGCCACGGCAGCGCGATGCCGGTCGGCCGCTTGCCGATCGTGGCGACCGCGCCCAGCGACAGCACTCCGAAGACCGCGATCACCACGGCCGCGGCCCGCACCACCCGGTCGCGCCACAGCAGCCCCACGGTGAACACCACGAGCAGCAGCAGCGGCCAGCCGAAGTACGCGTTCTGCTCGGTCGGGTTGATCGCCACGTTCTGACCGGGAGCGAACACGCCACCCAGCGACTCGGATGGGAACTGCACCAGCGCTTCGAGGTCGTTGCCCATCGGGCCGTGGTCGATCGAGCGATAGCTCTGCGGGCCGAAGAACTGCCACCACAGCGGGATCTCGGCGAGCGCCAGGGTGATCACCGCGCCCAGCACGAGGGTGGGGGCGATCGTCCGCGCCACGCGCAGCCCGGCGCGTGGCGCAGGCAGGTAGTAGACGAGCGCGAACAGGCCGAACGCGAGTGCGAAGATCAGCAGCGGTTCCTCGCCGAGCGCGATCTGCATGGCGACCAGAAGGCCGAGGATGACGGCATCGCGCGCCCGCCGGCGCGGCTGCGCTGCTCGCCGCGTCATCCGGATCAGCAGGCCCGCGATGATCGGAAGCAGCGGCAGCACGACGAAATTCGGGTGTGCGTTGGCGTGCGAGATCATCCCGGGCGCGAAACCACAGAACAGGCCGCCGATCACCGCGGCGACCCGGGTTCGGACGAGTTCGCGGGAGAACAGGTGATACCAGGCGAACGCCGTACCGGCCAGGCCGATGGTGAGCACGAGCACGAACGTGACGGTGGGTCCGAAGAGCAAGGTGACGGGCGTCAGCGGCACGCCGACGCCGAACATGGCCGTATTGGCCATCATGTTCACCCCGGCCGGAAAGTTCTGCAGGTCGGTGCCGAGCGGGTTCTGCGAGTTGGCGACCGAGTGCGCGGTGACGGCGAAGAACCACTCCCACATCGTCTGGTCCTGACCGCTCTTGATCAGATACCCGCTGCCGGTGTCGCGCCACTGACCCGACAGCACCGCCGCGGCCAGTGCCAGGTAGCCGAGACCGACGAGCAGATCGGCGCCACCGGCCCGGAGGCGGGGAAGCCGGATTCGCGCGGGACTGGTGAGCACTCCGGCCGCTGTCGCTTCCGTCGCGACCGCGACCTCCGCCGATTCCGTCTCTGCGCCGGTTTCGACGTCCTGTGCACGTGTCACCTGCGCATCACTCCTCGACAGCGCCCTCCATACCAACCACGCTGTGCGTGGACCGACAAACGGAAGGGGTATCCACTTTGCGCGAGTTCAACCGTGGCGAATTCGCCGCATCGGTCAGCGGCGGACGGTGACCAGCGTGAACGGCCCGATATCCGTGCTGGTGAAACGCGAGTCGGCGAACAGTTCCTTGGGGAAGCTCACCGAGTAGCGCGCCACGTTCGGGTCGTTCGGGTAGACGTCCTCGGCCAGCCGCAAGGTGTAGCTGTCACCGCTGCGCCGGAACAGGAACGCGTCCGGCGCACGCCACGGGCTCGCCGCCATCGCGTCGAGCAACTCCCGCGACGTCTTCAGTTCGCTCCAGCGCTTGATGGTGGCCCCGCGCTCTGCGAAATCGGCGAGCGGATTGGCGTAGTGCGAGGTGAGCGCCTGGAAGCCGAAGTAGGGGTAGAAGGAAAGGAAGCTGGTGTCGGCGGTGAGCACCACCGTCTCCGATCGGGGTCGCCCGGTCTGCGCGGTGAGTGCCCGATCCACCTCGCGGTAGTGCGTAACCGCTGAGGCGGCTCGCTGGTCGGCCCGGTTTCCGTCACCGTCGGT
This sequence comes from Nocardia sp. NPDC047648, assembly GCF_040642815.1. Classification (NCBI taxonomy): domain Bacteria; kingdom Bacillati; phylum Actinomycetota; class Actinomycetes; order Mycobacteriales; family Nocardiaceae; genus Nocardia; species Nocardia sp. NPDC047648. Next base: position 143,712 of record NZ_JBEYSX010000014.1, read on the forward strand.
GTCGGTGTAGGCGGTGGTGATCTCGGCGGTCAGCACATGCGGGATGTCCTGAGCGAAAGCCAGCGCGCCGATCGTCGCGACGACGATCGCCACCAGCCGGAACCGGGCGGGCTCGTTCAACGCCTGGTAGATCGCCCGCGCGCCCTCCACGAACCCGAACGCGCCCGCGACCGACAGCAGCACCAGCAGCACCGGCTCCAGCCGGAACGACAGCAGCGTGGTGCCCGCGGCGGTCGCCACCATGGACAGCAGCGTCCACAGGTAGATCGCCGCCACCCCGATACCCAGCGCCTGCGCCCTGCGCGACGACGCCCCGCGCAGCACCAGCCAGATGGTGCCGATCAGGCACAGCGCTCCGAGCAGCGAGAACTGGAACATCGGCAGGGGCAGCTCGGCTCCCGCCTCCGGCAGGTAGTGCAGGGCGGTTCCGGAGCTCGCGGTGGTCCCGCGCAGCGCCTTCGCCAGGTACGGGGCCCACACGACGAGCGCGATCAGTCCGGCGATCGCCGCGATCACCACCAGCCGCGTCAGCGGCGGCACCGCCGCGCGCCAAGGGCGGCGCGCCGAGGCCGTCGCCACGCGAGCGCGACGCGGCTGGTCGGCGGCGCGCCGCGCGCGCACCGCCAGGAAGGCCGCCAGCAGCCCCATCAGAGCGACCGCGAAGGCGGCCACGAGGAAGTAGAGGGTGTAGAACGTGGCCGCCCAGCCCAGGAACAATCCGGTACCGACGACCGCGCCCCACCCACCGGCGGTGCGATGCTCGGTGTCGTCCGCCTTCACGTCCTCCAGGGGTCGATACAGCGCCCCCCAGGCGAGCACCAGGGCGGGCGGAAGCAGCAGCACGATGACAGCGCTGTACGCCTCGGGCGCGGCGTAGGCCAGGGTGACCGCCGTGCTCGCCGCGGCGACGCCCACCGCCCAATCCGCGCGGATCAGCTTCGACCACAGCACCAGCGCGACGACGGCGGCCACCGCGAGGAAGCCGATCGCGTACGGCTTGAACACCTCCCAGCCGTCCATCCCGAGCAGATTCGCGACCCGCCCGCCGATCCAGAACCAGCCCGCGGGGTAGAAGGACGGCAGATCCGCGTACGTCATATCGCGCAGCGCGGCGGAATCGGTGAGCCGCGTGAGGAACTCGGTGCGGAACTCCTGATCCACCGAGACGCCGAACAGATACAGCTTCGTCGCCGCCAGCGGCATGCCGAGCGTGAACGTGACGAAAGTCGAAAGACCGATCCAGGACAGCGGTTTCGCTACCCAGGGCCACTTGCGCAGCCGCAGCAGCGCGATCGCGACCGCGAGCATGACCGCGGCGGCGACCTGCCCGACCGTGGTCAGCGCCCGCGTCACGTTCGATGCGTTGAAGGCGGGCCACTGCACCAGCGAGAACGCGACGAGCCCGACGGCGGCCACCACCGCGGCGACGATCGCCGCGAGCGCGGCCTCACCGACGCCGGAGGCGATCTGCCGCATCGCGAGCGACCTCCGTCCCGGCGCCGGGGCCGGATCGGCGGGCCGCGGCGGCGCTTCGTCCGTGGCGGTCACCGTGCTCAACGGACCGCTCCGCGCTCGTCGCACTGGATTACTCGCATGGCGCCTCCGGGTTCACAGGGTCCACTCCGTCAGACGATAGGTGCCCGCGCGATCACCGATCACGCGGGCACCGAGTTCGTTCGCCGAGGGTCAGATCGGCAGTCTGCGGAAGATCGCGCGCGGGACGTGCCGCAGCACCATCATCACGTAGCGGAAGCCGCCCGGCGCCCAGACCAGTTCCTTCCCCCGCTGCGAGGCCGCGACCGCCAGCGCCGCGACATCTTCCTTGTCGACGGTGAGCGGAGCCTCTTTGACGTGCGCCGAGAACTTGGTGCGCACCATGCCGGGCCGGATCACCAGCACGCGCGGGCCGTGCGGCCGCAGCGCTTCGCCGAGCCCGAGGTAGAAGCCGTCCAGGCCGGCTTTGGTCGACCCGTAGACGAAGTTCGAGCGCCGCACCCGCTCACCGGCGACCGACGACATCGCGATGATCCGGCCGAAGCCCTGCGCCTTCATCTTCTCGCCCACCAGCACGCCGACGGAGACCGAGGCGGTGTAGTTGATCTGGGCGACCCGCACGGCCTTGCTCTGGTTCTGCCACAGCTCCTCGGGATCTCCGTCGAGGGCGAAGGCGACGATCGCGACGTCCACGTCACCCGCGTCCCACGCGGCGTCGATCACCTTGGGGTGGCTCTCGGTGTCGAGCGCGTCGAAGTCGATGACGTCGACCTGGCTCGCGCCCGCGGCCTTCATCTGGGCGACCGCGCCCTCCCGCAGCGGATCACCGGGCAGCGCCGCGAGGGTGATGCGCGCGGGCCCCTTCTTCAGGTACTCCGCGCAGATTGCCAAGCCGATCTCCGAGGTGCCACCCAGCAGCAGAATCGACTGCGGGTTGCCAACGGCATTGATCACTGCAGCTCCAGCCTTCTCGCCATATCGGACATGAACACGCCTGTGGGGTCGACGCTGCGGCGGACCTTGATCCACTCGTCGATCCGGGGATACATCTTGTGGAAGGTCTCGGCGGTGGTCCGCGAGTCCTTCGCGGTGTACAGCCGCCCGCCGAACTCGAGCACCCGCCGGTCCAGTTCGCCGACCAGCTCGTTGAGGCCCGGCTTGATCGGGAAGTCGACGCAGATGTTCCAGCCGGGCATCGGGAAGCTCAGCGGGGCCTGATTGCCCGGGCCGAACAGCTTGAACACGTTCAGCGCCGAGTAGTGCCCGGACGCCTGGATGTCCATGATGATCCGCTTGAACTCCTCGACCGCCTCGGTGGGCACCACGAACTGGTACTGGAGGAAGCCGTTGGAGCCGTAGCCGCGGTTCCACTCCGCGATCATGTCCAGCGGGTGATAGAACTGCGTCAGGTTCTGGACCTTGCCGGTGTAGTTGCCGCCCATCCGGTAGTACGCCTCGCCGATGGACATCAGCGTGACTTTGTTCATCGTCCAGTTCGGGAAGATGTCCGGGACGGTCATCAGCTGCGGCGCGTCGAACTTCAGCGGCTTGCTGCGCAGCCGCTTGGGCAGTTCGTCGAGCTTGGCCAGCCTGCCCCGGGTGATCGTGGCGCGGCCCAGCTTGGGCAGCGGGCTGATCACGTCGAACCAGGCGCTCGAGTAGGTGTAGTTCGCCTCGCTGCCGTCGCTGTGCGCGGCGATGGTCTCGTCGAGGGTCGTGGTCTTCACGCCGTCGTTGAGGAAGTAGGCGGTCTCCGTGGGCACCATCTCGATGGTCGCGCGCAGGATGATGCCGGTGAGCCCGTTGCCGCCGACGGTCGCCCAGAACAGCTTGGCGTTGCGCTTCGGCGTGATGTGCTGCACCTGCCCGTCGGCGGTGAGCAGATCGATCGAGCGCACGTGATTGCCGAAGCTGCCCTCGCTGTGGTGGTTCTTGCCGTGGATGTCGGAGGCGATCGCGCCCCCGATCGTCACCTGGCGGGTGCCGGGCAGCACCGGCACCCAGAGCCCGAACGGCAGCGCGGCCTTCATGAGCTGGTCCAGGCTGACGCCGCCGTCCACGTCCACGATGCGGGTGTCGCGGTCGATCCGATGGATGTTGTTCAGCGCGGTCATGTCGACGACCAGGCCGCCCGCGTTCTGCGCGTGGTCGCCGTAGGAGCGGCCGAGACCGCGGGCGATCACGCCGCGGCGCAGGTGGGCGGGCTTGCCGTCGTTGTCCTCGGCGACCATGGCGACTGCCTTGGCGATCAGTTCGGGATCGCTGGTCGAGAGCACTTCGGAAGAGGTGGGTGCGGTGCGACCCCACCCGGTCAACGTACGGGTGCGCGTCGGAAGGTCGAACGCGTTCCCCGCGGCCGGGCCGTCGTTCGTGACGCCGGCGCCCTTGTCGTTCCCGGTTGTCTTGGTGGCGGTCGGAGCTTTCGTGGACATCGGCATAGAGGCTACAGGTATGACGCCAGATGGGAACGGGGTCGCTCTACCGATGGGTAGTGGCGTACACGTCGGATCAACGCCGAATCCCGGTCATCGCCGGTTCGACGCTACGCTCGTCGGCGTGCAAGCCGAACCCCACCTGCCGCTTCCGGCGGAGTTGCCGCTGGTCGACGAGCCCGGCGGCAGCGATGTCGACCTCAAGACGCAGATCATCCGGTTCACCCTCACCGGCGGGTTCTCGGCCGTCGTCGACTACGGGCTCTACAGCCTGCTGCTCAACCTGGTGGGCCTGCCGGTCATCGTCGCCAAGTCGATCAGTTTCGTGGCGGGCACCACAACCGCCTACCTGATCAATCGCCGCTGGACCTTCCAGGCCCCGCCCAGCCGCGTCCGCTTCCTCGCGGTCGTCGCGCTGTACGCGGTGACCTTCGCGGTGCAGGTCGGCATCAACAACCTGTTCTACTTCACCCTCCCGGGCGAGTGGTGGCGCCAGCCGCTGGCCTTCGTCATCGCCCAGGGCACCGCGACCGTCATCAACTTCGTCGTCCAGCGCTTGGTGATCTTCAAGATCCGCTGACTATTCGCTCGTCGCGCCGCGCTGGGTCAGAAAGGTCTCGACCAATCGGTTGACTTCGTCGGGGATCTCCGCTGCCGCGAGGTGTGCGGCGCCGTCGACGACCACGAGTTCCGCGCCGGGGATGGAATTCGCCATGACCTCGAGTTCGGGCACGGGGAACGTGCGATCCTCGCGGCCTCCGACGATCAGTGTGGGGCAGGTGATCGAGGCGAAGCGGCCCCGTTGGTCCGGGCGGTCGATCACCACCGATCGCACGGCGTGAGCGACCGATGCCGGATCATTGCGACGCGCCACGTCGACGACCTTCCGGACCACCTGCGGGCGGGTGCGTTCGGTTGTCGGGCCGAGAAACGCGCGAACCACCGATCTGGTGAGCGGTGGGCGAATCCCGCCGAGAATCCGGATCACCATCAGCAGCGTCCGGTATTGCAGCCGCTGGCCGAGCGGTGCCGATGACGCCGTGCCGTTCATCAGAACGGCGGACTCGACGCGATCAGGGAATGCGGCGGCGAGGGTGCCGCCGATCATCGCGCCCCAGGAGTTCCCGATGAAATGCGTCCGAGGTAATCCGAGCTGATCGAGGATGTCGACCACACAGCCCGCGCACTCGTCGAAGGTGAAGGGCCGCTCGAGACGACTGGACCCGCCGTGGCCGGGCGGGTCCACGGCGATGGTCAGGAAATTTTGTGCGAAGTGCGCGACCTGGGCGTCCCAGAGGGCGGCGTCCATCAGGAGGCTCGGCCACATGACGATCGGATGGCCGCTGCCGGTCAGCACGACGCGCAGCAACCCGAGCCGAGTCTGTATGTGGATATGCCTGCGGTCCATGACAGTGCTCATTCCTCGCTGAGCGGCGGGCCGGTGCCCGGCCGGGTCGTCTTCCCGCTACGTCGAACGGGTCCCGCCGCCGGCTGCGACGCGCCGATGTTCTGGGCTGTGATCTGTACGATCGGACTCTCACGTTAGGCGTGGACCCATGCGCGCTCGACCTGATCCGTGCACGGGCCTGACGGAAGCGCGCACGCCGGTCTGGAGGATGCTCGTGTCGATCACCGAGCCATATCGCGTGGAACGAGTCGATACCGGCGCGGTCCCGCCCCGCGAGTCGGCCGACTTCTGGGCCGAGCACGTCTGTCGTAACCAGGGCACGTTGCAGTGCCGCTTCGCCAGTCCGGCGTCGTTCCGTGGCGCTACGGCCGTGCAGCGATACGCGGGCTATCAACTGATCGATTTCTGGTCCGACAGCATCGTCTACGCCAGAACCCGTGCGGACATCCGGCACGACGGCGATGAGAGCCTGCGGGTGATGATCCCGGTCGCGGGCGCATTGCGTCTTCGGCAGGACGACATCACCGCCCAGGTGGTCCCGGGGCACGGCGCGGTGGTCACCAAGACCCGTCCTGTCGAATTCCGCCAGCCCACGGCCGCGCGCGGCTGGGTGTTGAACGTCCCGGCGGGCGCGCTGCCCCTCGCGCTCGGCGCCGGACCCGCACTGATCGACCTGCGGGAAGGACTGGGATCGGTGGTCACGGGCATGATCACCGAACTCGGCAAGCAGCGCGCGGCCGTCGACGGTCCCGAGTTCGCCTCCGCCTGTGACACGATCGTCGATCTACTCGGCCTCTGCCTGCGCCGCCGCGACGCGATGCCCACCGTACTGGCCACCGTGGACACCGCGGTCCGCGATCACGTCCGCCGTCACGCCGACGACCCGAGCCTGACGCCCACCGCGATCGCGCGAAGCCTCGGCTGGTCACTGCGCCAGATCCAACTGGCCTTGCACCACACCGGTACGACACCGAGCGACCTGATCCGCGCCGAACGCCTCGACCGCGCGCACCGCCGCCTCCGCGAAGCCCCACGCGACCGCACCGTCGCCGACATCGCGTACGCCAGCGGTTTCCGCTCGCTCAGCGCCTTCGGAGCCGCGTTCAAGGCGCGGTTCGGGGTGAGTCCGCAGGAAGTACGACCGCACTTTCCCCGGGCCCCGCGACCGTCATCGGATTCGTCGTCCAGCGCTTGGTGAGCTTCAAGATCCGCTGAACACCGCACGGCCGCCCTCTGCCGCGCAGCGGGCGGCGAGTTCAGTCGTTGCCGCATTGCTGCCAAGCGTGATTCTGTCCCGAATTAATGGAACCGACGCGGAGCCGAGCGCGTCATAGATTTTGAGTGGCCATCCTGGATCACTCGTACACAGCCGGTTGGAGTCAGCGATTCTGCGATGCCAACGGCATGTGCGGCGGCTAGGGCCGAATTCGGCAAAGGGGGACTGTGTGGGATCACGTCAGTCGGAAACTCGCTGTATCACTAGGTCGTGGGTGCTGAGGGGGCTGGGTGTGGTCCTTGCGGTGCTTGCGGCGAGCATCTCGATAGTCGCACTCGCCCCCGGAAACGCTTCAGCCGGTCCGATAGTACGGCGCGGCTGCACCTGGCAAGACCCGTCGGGCTGCCGAGCACATGAGGGTATGGAGGAGCAGATGACGCTATATCAGTACGGACAGCGTGGGCTCGATGACGTTCTGGGCTCGCCGCCCGGCTCTCGCAGACTGTTGATGACGTGTAGTTCATATCGGCACATGATGGACGATCACGATGCTGATGAGGATCCGCGAAATTTTCTGCACTGTCTCGCCCTTGTCAACATGAGAGGCTCGGAGAGCCCCGGGAGCAAGCTCCCGTACGTGGTTGTCTCCTGGAGGAACTCGAAGTCCGGTGTCTCGGGGAACATTGTTTATGATCCGACGAAGAACAACGCCATGGTCACCGCTTACACGTCCGGTAATCGTGGGAATGACTGGGGAGGTTGTGCACGTGGCCAAGGGTGAGTTGCGGTCGTGGATCGGCTGTGGGCGGTGATCGGTACCGATCGAGAGATCGTGTGGCGATGGGCGATGGCGGGCCATATACCGCTCACCGCCGTGGACGATTTTCGCAGGCAGTCGCCGATCGAACGCGACTTCGTGGATGGACTGCTCCTCCGGTTGAGTGGAGCCCATCTCGATGATGGAACGTTAGATAGCTTCACTGTTCCCGTCATGCTCTACAGCCGATTCATTCGGGAGGGCTGCTGGTCGGGAGAACGAGTTCTCCCGAAGTCGGTAACCGGCGAATTGGCGCGGCTGGCCTTATCATCAGCGCCAAGCCGCCCAGTTCTTCCCGCCCAGGCGACCGAATTCATGGTCCGTATCGCGGATAACCCGCTCCCGAGAGAGGCTGCCCTCACGATTCGTGCCGCAATCTTCGCCAGCCGGATATCAGAAGATCTCGTGCACCCGATCGTTGGAGCCCAACGCTGGCCCACCCCGATGGCGGAGTACGACGAGGACTCGCCCGCTGCCGCGACGATGCGCCAGTTGCCGAGCCTCGTTGATCGCTGGCTGCACGACGTCGTGTCCCGGGACTCGATCGAAGCGGAGGTCAGGCGACTGGCAGCCGCGCACCGGTGGCGTTGACCGATCTCATCCGGCGACCGGCAAGTTCACCGAGGAGCGGAAGGCGGCGATTGACAGTCCGATCAGCTGCCGTGAACGGGTGGATGGTAGCCGCCGCGAGGCGAGACAGCCCGGCTCCCTGACGTTCACGTCGGTGGGCCGGGCCGATGCGGTCAGTGACGGTTGAATTCGCCGTGCGTCACGTCTGCGGTGAAGGTGTCCCACTCGCCAGGGGTGAACACCAGCGCGGGGGCGGTCGGTCGGGGTTCTTCGAGTCGCGAACGCCTACCATGCCTCCATCGAGATAGGCGACCTCCACGCAGTCCCCGCCTGCGGTGGCCCTGTTTTCCGTCTGCGGCACTGCCCGACGTCCGGTTCCGACGGCCGACCCGCCGGTAGAGTTCGGATGCGGGCATCGCCGAGCGCGGATCGGGCGTTGGGACGGTCGGCGAGATGAGGAGGCTCCGATCGAGACACCCCGTGCGCTTGACGGGCATACCGAGGGTGGTCAGAGCGCCGCCACCGCCCCCCGGGGGCGCGGTCTTGGCGGGAACAGTCCTCGGTGTTGCGGTTCTCTTATGCGTCCATCTGGATTGGGCGCCGTTTGCCGGTGACCCGACCGGGCCGGATCGGCTCGTCGGTTCGGTGGTCGGCGGGATGCTGCTGGGACTTTCCCTGCTGGTGTGGGCGATCAAGACGCTGTATCTGGTCGGCAGAGAGCATCGGTGGTCCTGGAAGGTCGCCGTTGTGCCAGTGGTTGTGCTCGCAGGACTGTTGATGGGGTCGGTCTTTCGGCCCGCGGGCTTCGACGCCGCACGTCCGGAGATGGAAGAAGTCGCGGTCGAGATGCTGCGCGAGACCGGGCCGAGTACCCGCCGAGATCTGAACTTCGGTGGGCTCGAGATCAGTTCGGCGCAGCGCCGGTCAGATGGTTCGGTCTACTTCTACGACGCCGATGGGTTCGTGGGCTCGACCGTCCACGGGTGGGTCTACTCGCCGAGCGCCGAGCCGGTGGGGAGCGGCACCCGTCGGTTCGAAAAGCTGTCCGGACACTGGTATTCGTTCGTCTTCGCCAGCGACTGAGGTCGCGGGCGGCGAGACAAAATCTCCTCGACGCCATCGACGACCAGCGCACCTACGGCACCACCGTCGCCGTCTCCTCGTGATCGCCAGTGGGCGTCCTGTCCGGCGAGGGTGGCACATGGTCGCGGCATTTTCCGAGAAGAGGTCTCCAGGGTGTGCCACTCGTGGGTCGACCATGATGAAGTCGCACGTTTGGGGTGGGGGGTGCGGCCTCTGCGCTGGGGCGACGTCCTATCGGGATAGCGACCCGATCGCAGAGGGCCACTGGTACGGAATCGGCCCGGCTCCTGACGTTTCGAGTCAGTGGGCCGGGCCGTGTCGGTCGATGTGGTCAGTGGCGGTGGAATTCGCCATCCGTCACGCCTGCGGTGAACGCGTCCCATTCGCCGGGGGTGAATATCAGCGCGGGGCCGGTCGGGTTCTTCGAGTCGCGTACGCCGATCGAGCCTCCGTCGAGATGCGCGATCTCTACGCAGTCGCCGCTAGGTTGGCTGTAACTACTCTTGAACCAGCTCGCGTCGGATAATTCCCTGGTCACGCGCCGTGGTGGCCTTACGGTCCCGCACCGCGCCCGCGATCAGTCGAGGAGCGACTGATGCTGGGCGCGCTGGGCCCCGTACCTACCCTTATGACCCGCTGACGAGCGACTCGGCCAGTTCGTTCTTCTCCGCCTTCGCTCCGAAGTAGTCGCCGCCCTTGGCTCGCACGTTGTCTGTGCCCCACTCACGCTGTTCGCGTGGGGCGGGGACCAGGTGCGGGATGTGCTTGCGGCAGTGGATATAGGCCTCTTCCACGCGGACCACGACCCAGTGTTCGGCTACGCGGCCCTTGTGGTTGACCGGCAGGTCGGAGACGACGTTGCGCAGGGCGTGGTCGGTGACGATGTGTGCCGAACCGTTGATGTGCAGTCCGATGAGGTCGCGCACGAAATCGAGAAGCAGTATCCCGACGTGCGCGTTCTCCAGGATATTGCCGAGGCTGGCCATGACGCCGTTGCCACGGTATTCCGGATAGGCGATCGTATGTTCATCGATGACGTGCAGAAAACCGGGCGGTCCGGCACGGAAACTCGAGTCGCATTCGCCGCTTTTGTCCGCCGTGGCGATGAACGCCATATCCATCCGGCCGATGAAATCGATCATCGTCGGGTTGAGCCGATCGAGCATCTGATCGTCGTAGAACCGCTGTGCTCGATCTTGTGTTCCGTACTGTTCCTGCAGCTCACGCTCGCCGCTGCTGCCACCGTGCATGCCGGGCATCGCCGCCCCCTCTGGTCGCCGGAATCCGGGGTCCACCAGGCTCGACATTGAACCGCGGTCGTACCGAGATCGTGTCGATTTTAGATGAGGATCGCTAGGTAAAACGTGGAAATCGGCATCCGAAATCCCGCCGATTTTCGTACGTACCAAGCATTTCGGACGATTAGCTAAAAGCCGACCGGCCGGAACTGTTTCCGGCCGGTCGGCATTTGCGGGAGTGGTTCGCGGTGTGTCAGGCCGGGGTCAGCGTGACCGGAACCCCGTTGAACACGGCGTTGCCGGAGGGCGCGTCGACCACCGAATCATCGGTGAGCACATTGGCGTTGACACCCGCGTGCGCGCGGGCCACGGTCTGGCCGCTGTCGGCGTGGCCCCACCCGTGCGGCAGGCTCACCACGCCGGGCATGATGGCCTCGGTCGGCTCCAGCGGAACCGTCAGGGTCCCGGCGGCCGACTTGACCACCGCTTGATCGCCGAGCCCCAGTCGTGCCATGTCGGCCGGATTGATGTGCAGTGTGCAGCGATTCGACCCGCTCACCAGCGGCGCGATGTTGTGCATCCAGCTGTTGTTCGACCGCAGCTGCCGCCGCCCGATCAGCACGATCTCCGGCGCCTCGTCGGCCAGGCGCGCGCGCATCCGCGCCACGTCGTCGAGCAGGGGTTGCGGAGCCAGGTCCACCCGGCCGCTCGCCGTGCGCAGGACGCCCGGCAGGCGCGGCCGCAACGGGCCGAGGTCGATGCCGTGCGGATTGTCCAGCAGCGCTTGCAGATTGAGCGTGCCGCCGTTCCATTCGCCGTACGGCCCGAGGCGCAGCATCAGGTCGATACGCTGCTCGGTGCTGTTCTCGCCGATCAGGTCGCCGCGCCGCTCGGTAAGCCCGGCCTTGTGCAGCAGGCCCGCGATGACGAGTTCGTCCATGGCGGTGAGCGGATCCATCCCGTCGGAGCCGTTGTGCGGCCTGCCGGTGAGCGCGGCGGCCAGACGCGCCAGGACGGCGGGCTCGGAGGGCCGGTCACCCAGTGGCACCAGCGGGCGCGAGTAGCGGGTGTAATTGCGCACGGCGAATTGCAACAGCGCGAAATCGTAGTGCGGGGATTGGGTGGGACGCGGGGGAGGCAGGATCACATCGGCGTGCCTGGTGGTCTCGTTCACGTAGCGGTCCACGCTCACCATGAAGTCGAGCTGGGCGAGGGCCTCGTCCAGGCGGGCGCCGCTCGGCGCGGACAGTACGGGATTGCCCGCGACCGTCACCAGGGCGCGGATCTGCCCCTCGCCGGGCGTGGTGATCTCGTCGGCGAGCGTCGCGACGGGCAGCTCGCCCATCGCCTCGGGTAGCTCGCGGACCCGGCTGGTCCAGCGCCCGGCACGGAACGGCTTGGTCCGGGGGATGCCGCCGGCGGCAGCGGTGGCGAACATCGCGCCGCCGGGGGAGTCGAGGTTGCCGGTCAGCGCGTTGATCGCGTCGACCAGCCATTGCGTGATCGTGCCGAATTCGGCGGTGCAGGTGCCGATGCGGGCGTACACCGCGGCGGTCGGCGCCGCCGCGAGCTCGCGGGCGAGCCGCACGATCGTGGACGCGGGCACACCGGTGCGGGCCGCGACCGTGTCCGGGTCGAACGCCGCGGCGGTCGCGCGCAATTCGTCCACCCCGGTGACGTCGACGCGCAGATCGGTCAATTGCTCGGCGAAGAGCGTGTGCACGATGCCGAACAGCAGGTAGGCATCGCTGCCCGGCCGGATGAACAGGTGCTCGTCGGCGAGTTTCGCGGTGCGGGTCACCCGAGGGTCGACCACCACGAAGCGGCCGCCCCTGGCGCGCAGGGCCTTCAGCCTGCCTGGGAAATCCGGTGCGGTGCACAGCGAACCGTTCGATTCCAGCGGATTGGCGCCCAGCATCAGCAGATAATCGGTGCGGTCCAGGTCGGGCACCGGCACGGTCAGCGGGTCGCCGAACATCAGCCCACTGGCCACCTGCTTGGGCATCTGGTCGGCGGTGCTGGCCGAGTAGATGTTCTTGGTGCCCAGCGCGCGCAGCAGCATCGGCACGTACAGCGTGCCGGCCACGGTGTGCGCGTTCGGATTGCCCAAGTAGGCCGCGGCCGACTGGTTCCCGTGCTCGGCCACGACGGCGGGGAACCGCGCGGCGATGTAATCGAAAGCTTCGTCCCAGGTCGCGGCGCGCCAGGCGCCGGTCGCGCGGTCGCGGATCAGTGGTTCGGTCACCCGGTCCGGGTCCTCGTCGAGATGGCCGAAGCTGGCTCCCTTGGGGCAGATGAAGCCCTTGCTGAAGGGATCGCTGCGGTCGCCGCGGACCGAGGTCACGTGGTCGTCGGCGTCCAGGGTGATGTCCAAGCCGCAGACCGCCTCACAGAGTGGGCAGGTCCGCAGCAGATTGCGCGCTTGCGTGATCGGGGCCATACCCCATCTTGTCGTCCGGCGGTGGAACTGAAAAGAGAACGCTCGATATCGGCAACGCCAAACGACCGGTACCCGGCGGCGCTCCGGGGTGGGGATCCGGAGCGTCAGGACGGATACCGGTCGCAAACAGGCCGGGTAGCGCGGCCCCGGCCCGCGATCAGCAGGTTCATCCGATCAGGGAGGCGTTGCTCAGCAGGCGATGGTCAGCAGGCGATGGTCAGCTTGGTGCGGCGCGCGGAGGTGGCGGCGCGCACGGCTGCGGCGAGGGCGACGACCGGCGGCACCCAACGCGCCTCGGCGGGAGCGACGCCCCAGCAGGCCGAGCCGGCCGAGAGCTGGGTGGGCGGCAGCGGGATGCCGGCGCCGTCGGAGTACACGGTGGCCCCGGCCTCGCGCAGCGCCTGCAACGCCATCGCGGCCTTGCGGACGCCGGTGACCAGGTGGATCTCGCGACGCTCCGGGCCGGGGATCTCGATCACCGCGCCGGACAGGTTGTTCGCGCGCAGGAAGCGGCGGACCTCGCCGGCCAGTTCGCCGGTGACCTCGATGCCGGACAGGTCGTCGTCGGTGATCAGGCTCAGACCGTTGGCCGTTTCGGCGACCGTCCACCCGCGCTGGTTGTAGTCCTGCGCAGCGGCGGTCAGTTCGGCCGCCGTGACGGAAGTCGGAAACGTGGTGCGCACTGTCTTCTCCATTCCCCGGTAGATCTTTGGGTCCTGCATTCATGGGTCGTATCGGCGGGGGCCGCCACGGGCGTTACGCGTTCTCCGAGAAAATTTCCGGAGTGTCGCCTACGTCTCATTTCCGAGAGGTTCGTACGCGTCTCGCCGGGCATCCCGAGGTGGCTCGCCATGGTTGCCACGCAGCTACTTTCGACCCCGGACCTGGCCACTCGCTGCGCCGGAGCTGTGAGGTCGCTGTGGATGCCCCCCTGGGAGTCGCGGGTGCGAAAACATACCGGTGGCGTGCGTTTCCGGCTGGATCGGAGCGCCCCGGGCAAGGAGGATTCTCGGCATGAGTGACGAACCCCACGGCGCCGGAGCGCCCGCGGACCGCGTAACCGCGGACGTCGAGGAGTACGAGGCCGAGTCGCGCTGGCTCACGTGGAAGGAGTCGGCGGCCAAGCGGCTCGCCGGGGCCGCCTCCGACGAAGAGGAACCCGCCGAGCCGTTCCGCAGTCCCCGCGCGTTCGCGCAGTGGAGCGCCGCCGCCGCGCGCGCCCTGCTCGATGTGCAGTTTCACCGCCCGGCCACCCGCACGCTCTTGCCGCTGGCCTACATCCTGGGGCTGGTGTTCGCCTTCGCCGTGCCGATCACGCTGACGGTGGCGGCGTGGCGGGTGTCCGCGGCGCTCGGCGTGCTCGCCGCGCTGCTGGGCGTCCCGCTCGGCCTCACCATCGCGGCCGCCGTCCGCCTGATGCTCGAGTTCCTGGTGAACGCCGCGCGCCTGGCGACGAGGGTGGAGCACATCAGCGAGCTGGCCGACGACCTGTTCCAGGCGTTGTCGGACGTGGCCGAGCCGGTCAATCAGTTGTCCGAAGACGTTCGAGCGGTGCAGTTCTGGCGCTTCCGCAAGCGCACCCCGCGCAGGTAGGGACGAAAACGCGGCGTACGGAAGTGGTTTGACTCGCGCAAGCCATCGGCCTGGCTGAGACGCGCGCCGTGACCGCTGTGAGTTTCACTGTGAACAATGCTGTTCGGATACCCGGCACATCCACCACGGGTCTCCGGAGAGGGCGCGCCGCGCCGCAGGCCGCGCGAACGCACGGTGCGGGCGGTGTGCGGCTGGACAGGGGGGAAGCATGGCCTTACCACAGGGAACGACCGGATCGACGATGCCGCGACGGCAGCTCGGCAGGCATTTGCGCGATCTGCGCACCCGTGCCGGGATGACCACGCGGGTGGCCGCGCAGCAGCTGGAGTGGTCGGAGGCGAAGATCTGGCGAATCGAGACCGGCCAGACCTCGCTGCGTGGTCTCGATGTCGAGGCGATGTGCAAGGTCTACGGCGCGCCGCCCGACTTGGTCGACCCGCTGCGCGCGCTGGCGCGCGACACGAAGGCCAAAGGCTGGTGGACCGCCTACGGCGACGTGATCCCGGAGGGCTTCGACGTCTACATCGGGCTGGAAGAGGCGGCCACCCGGCTGTTCACCTACGAGAGCGAGCTCGTCCCCGGGCTGCTACAGACGGAGGGCTACACCCGCGCGGTGTTCACTGCGGCGCACCCGGAGTTGTCCGCGGGTGAGATCGACCGCAGGGTGCGGTTGCGCCAGGCCAGGCAGGCGCTGGTCACCCGCGCCGCCGCGCCGCTGCGGGTGGACGCGCTGATCGACGAGGCCGTCTTGGGACGGCGCATCGGCGACCCGGAGGTCACCGCGGGGCAGCTGGACCACCTGCTGCGCATGACCGAACTGCCGAACGTCCGGCTCCGGGTGGTGCCCACCGAGTGCGGTTACCACGACGGCATGACGTCGGGCCGGTTCGTGCTGCTGGAATTCCCCGAGGTGGGCTCCGGCGGGCCGTCCGAACCGCCGGTGGTCTACCTGGAGGCGTTCACCGGGCCGCACTACGTGGACAAAGAACACGAGATCGCGCGCTTCCGGACGGCCTTCGCGAGCATCGAGGCGGCGGCGGTCGACGCGCGAGCACGCATCGAAGACGCCCGGAAATCGCTCTGACCAGGCCTATCCGGCGCTGATCAGCACTTCGGCGGCCCCGGCACGTCCCAGGTGTCGCGCAAGACCTCCCGGTGGGTGGGCAGGGCCTGCTCGTAGACCTCGCGGCCCTTCTCGGTGAGGCACACGAACACGGCGCGGCGGTCTTGCGCGCACATGGTGCGCTGGACGAGACCGTCGCGCTCCAGCCGGGCCACCGCCCGCGAGAGCGCGCTCTGACTGAGGTGGATGTCGTTGGCCAGGTCGCTCATGCGGTAGTCGCCGCAGTTAGCGTCCACCAGCCGGTCCAGCGTCTCGAATTCGCTGAGCCCGATGTGATGCCCGTTCTGCAGCGCCTTCTCGAGTGCGCAACTCACCGCCGCGTGCCGGTCGAGCAGCTCGCGCCACTCGGCAACCAGCCCGGCTGGCGCGGGAGCGCGCCGGACTGTGCTCACGGTGGTCGGCTTCGACATGGCCCCATCTTAGTGGGCCCGGCTAGTGTATGCAACCGCATTAAATGTGTTGGCATTTAATGCACGCGCATGTAATGTTCCCCGCATGACTTCACCAGCGACGCTCTCGGCCGCTCAGGCGACCGATCCGGCCAGATGGTCAGCCCGGCTCTGGGGCATGCTGATCACGCTGTGCATCGTGTTGTTCCTCGACGGCCTCGACGTTTCGATGATCGGTGTCGCACTGCCGTCCATCGGCGCGGAACTCGATCTGTCCACCTCGACCCTGCAATGGCTGGTCAGCGGCTACGTGCTCGGCTACGGCGGGCTGCTGCTGCTCGGCGGCCGCACCGCCGACCTGCTCGGACGCCGCAAGGTCTTCCTGATCGCCCTCGCGGTCTTCGCGGTCGCGTCGCTGGCCGGCGGTCTGGTCAGTTCGGGTCCGCTGCTGATCCTCACCCGCTTCGTCAAGGGCCTCGCCGCCGCGTTCACCGCGCCGACCGGCTTGTCCATCATCACCACGAACTTCGCCGAGGGCCCCGCCCGGAACAAGGCGCTGTCCATCTACACGGTGTTCGGCGCGGGCGGCTACTCCATGGGCCTGCTGTTCGGCGGCCTGATGACCGGCGTCGGCTGGCGCTGGACCTTCCTGCTGCCGGTGCCGATCGCGCTCGCCGCGCTGGTCTCGGCGTACGTGCTGGTGCCCAAGGACAAGCCCGCCGAGGAAGGCGGTCACGACCTGCTGGGTGCGCTGCTGTCCACCACCGCCATGCTGCTGCTGGTCTACACCGTGGTGGCCGCGCCGGAAGCCGGCTGGGCGTCGGCGCGCACCATCGGCTCGTTCGTCGCGGTCGTCGCGCTGTTCGCCGGGTTCGTCGCGGTGGAGAAGCGAGTGCGCTACCCGCTGGTCCGCCTCGGCATCCTGCGCAAGTCCTCGCTGGTCCGCGCCAGTCTCGCGATCGTCGCGGTGGCGGGTTCGTACTTCAGCTGGCAGTTCATCGTGACCCTGTACATGCAGGACACCCTCGACTGGTCCCCGCTGAAGCTGGCGATGGCGCTGCTGCCGGTCGGTCTGCTGGTGGTGCTGTCGGCGTTCTTCTCCGACAAGCTGGTGGATCGTTTCGGCACCGGGCCGGTGATCGCGGTGACCATGGTCGTGATGGCCGTCGGTTACCTGCTGTTCCTGCGGCTGGACACCGCCCCCTCCTACCTGACGATGCTGCTGCCCGCGGTGCTGCTCATCGGCATCGGCTGGGTGGGCTTCCCCGCCATCAACATCCAGGCCACCAACGGCATCGAGGACGAGGAGCAGGGTCTCGCGGCCGGCGTGCTGCAAACCTCCATGCAGGTCGGCGCGGCCATCGTGCTCGCAGTGACCACCGCGATCATCTCCTCCGGCGCACACGCCGACATCTCGGCCGCCGGGATGCTCGACACCTACCGTCCCGGTCTGGAGTTCGCCGCGGGCGTGTCCATCGTCGGAGCGCTCGTCGCTCTGCTCGCCTTCGCGCCGCGATTCCGGGCCCGGGAGCGGGTGGTGGACGAGTCGAAGGAACTGGAACTCGTCGGCTGAGCGCCGCCCGGACGCCGAGCGCCGTCACCTCGCACCGGGGTGTCGGCGCTCGGCGTTATTCGGCTTTCCGCCTCCGCTCGGCCCGGCGCGGGTTCCGACAGGACGGCGCCCGGGTTCGCCCCGGCAGGGCTGCCTCGCCTCGCTCGCCTGCCATGGGCTGCCCGGGACTCGTCTCGAAGGTGGCCGCCCAGCCCGCGTGGCGCGGGCACCCGCCGGACCGGGTCCGCTGTGCCTCGAGCGGCCGCCGCACCCTTGCTCGGCCGGTGCGAGGGGTATCCGGCCGAGCTTGTGCGGATCAGGAGAACGGCGGGGCCGCGGTATCTTTCGCCGAACGGACGAAGGTGAGTTCGCTGCCGTCCCGCCCCACGCGCGGCCATTCGATGCCCAGCGTCGGATCGAACGCGTCCATGTCGTGGTCGAACTCCGGCTGGTACTCCAGTGAGCACAGGTAGGTGACGGTCGATCCGTCCTCCAGCGACAGGATCGCGTGGCCGAGTCCTTCGGACAGGAACACCGAGCGCCGGTCGACGTCGTCGAGCAGCACGCTGTCCCAGCGGCCGTAGGTCGGCGAGCCGGGGCGCAGGTCGACCACCACGTCGAGGAACGCGCCGCGCACGCAGGTCACGTACTTGGCCTGGCCCGGCGGGTCCTCGGTGTAGTGGATGCCGCGCAGCACCCCGGCCGCCGACACCGAGCAGTTCACCTGCCGCAGGTCGAACGGGCGCCCGGTCGCCTTCTCGAACTCCGAGGCCTTGAAGCCCTCGAGGAACATGCCGCGATCGTCGCCGTGCTGGCGAGGCGTGACCACCCACGCGCCCGGCACCGCGAGCTCTCGGAACTCCATGCTCACCAGTCCCGTCCGCGTTCGAGCAGATCGAGCAGGTAGCGGCCGTAACCGGAGCGGATCATCGGTTCGGCCAGTCGGCACAGCTGCTCGTCGTCGATGAAGCCCATCCGCCAGGCCACCTCTTCGGGGACGCCGATCTTGAGGCCCTGTCGCTCTTCGATGGTGCGCACGTAGTTGGCCGCGTCCAGCAGGGAATCGAAGGTGCCGGTGTCCAGCCACGCGGTGCCGCGGGCGAGTACGTCCACGCTCAGGCGATCCTGTTCCAGGTAGGCGCGATTGATGTCGGTGATCTCGTATTCGCCGCGCGCGGAGGGTCGCAGCGACCGGGCGATCTCCACCACGTCGTTGTCGTAGAAGTACAGGCCCGGAATGGCGTAGTTCGACCGCGGCGTCTTCGGCTTCTCCTCGATGGACACCGCTCGCCCCTCGGTGAACTCCACCACGCCGTAGGCGGTGGGATCGGAGACCCAGTAGGCGAACACCGCGCCGCCGTCGATCCCGTGGAAGCGATTCAGGCTGGTGCCGAGGCCGGGGCCGTGAAAGATGTTGTCGCCGAGCACCAGTGCGGCGCAATCCGTGCCGATATGGTCGGCGCCGAGGACGAAGGCCCTGGCCAGGCCGTCCGGCTCGGGCTGCACCACGTAGTCGAGCGACAGGCCGAACTGCGTGCCGTCGCCGAGCAGCCGCCGGAACGCCGCGGCGTCATCGGGTGTCGTGATCACCAGGATGTCCCTGATCCCCGCGAGCATGAGCGTGGAAAGGGGGTAGTAGACCATGGGTTTGTCGTAGACCGGGACCAGCTGCTTGCTCACCCCGCGCGTGATCGGGTGCAACCGGGAGCCGGTGCCGCCCGCCAAGATGATTCCGCGCATGCATGGAGTCTGCCAGTTTCACGACGCCGGGATTCGGTGAGGTTCCGAGTAGTCCTCGATTCGGTCACGGTTGTTTCGCCGCGGCGCGGATCGAGCGATTCTGTTGCGTAGGTCACGATGCGCATGGTGTTCTGAAAAGACACCGCGTGAGATGTCAGCGCCGACAGCTCGCCTGGGCGACCTCGGTCCGGTCGTGATTCGGCGCACCAGTTGTGAGGTAGGTGCGCGATGGCGACCAGAGACGGCGAGCCCGGCGTGGTGATGAACCCGAAGGGCCCCAGTGCGCAATCGCGGCTGCTGCTGGCCACCTGTATGGGCGTGGTCCGGCCGGTGCTGCGAACCTTCCCGGTCACCAGGACGACCATTCCTCTCGGCGCCGCCACCGTCGACGGGCTGGCGCGGTTGCGTCCTCGGCCGCAGGGCATCGATCGGGAGCAGGTGTCGCTGCACGGTCTTCGCCTGGAGATCATCCGCCCGGCCGGTGCGTCGCGTGCGCTGCGCCACGGCGCGGTGCTCTATATGCACGGCGGCGGCTTCGCCATCTGCAGTACCCGCAGCCACCGCCCGATCGCGGCCAGCCTGGCCCGCCGTACCGGTCTGCCCGTGATCAACGTCGAGTACCGCCAACTGCCCGGCACGCGGATCACCGACTCGGTGCGCGACTGCCTCGCCGCGTATCGCTGGCTGCTGCGGCACGGCGCCGATCCGGGGCGGATCATCTTCGCGGGCGACTCGGCGGGCGGATACCTCACCTTCGCGACCGCGCTGCTCGCCCTGGAATCGGGTCTGCCCGCGCCCGCCGGGTTGGTCGGCTTGAGCCCGCTGCTCGACCTGGACTACGGGGCGAAGCGCGACTATGTGAATGTGACGCGCGATCCGTACATCCCGCTGTCGGCGCTGGAAGCGGTGGTGCGCATCGGCGCGGAGATCGACGGGGCGCTCGATCCGAGTCTGTCGCCGGTCAACGCGGTGCTGTCCGCGCTGCCCCCGGTGCTGCTGATCGCCGCCGAGGACGAGGTGCTGCGCTTCGACTCCGAATTGATGGCACAGCGGCTCACCGCAGCGGGCGTGCCGAACGCGCTGGAACTGTGGCGCGGTCAGGTGCACGCCTTCATGAGCATCGCGCCGGGCCTGCCGGAGAGCAGGGCGGCGCTGGCGCGGGTCTCGCGGTTCGTGCGGGCCCGCATCGAGGACGACCAGCAGGCACGGACGGCTTGACCGCCCGGCCTTTCGAGGCGAGCCTCGCCCCGCATCTCAGACGGGACGGGGCTCGCGTCCTGTCCGGAGTGCTGCGCCGCACCGGCCGCGATTGCTTCCGGATCGAAGTTATCTGTCCTTGATCAGGGGATAATTTTTCTTTTTGTTCAGCATTTGTTCATCTTCCGGCCGTCATCGGAAAAAGCGAAGCCCCGTCCACGCGGTCACGCGGACGGGGCTTCGCTGATTTTCAGTTGGACGTTCGTTCGCGAATTACTTCGGCGCGTTGAACGGCTGGTTGATGGTGCTGAAGTACTGGATCGCAGCACCGATCGCGACCGGGGCGGTGACCAGCAGCTGGCCCGCGAGGGTGCCGAGGGCGCCGACGGCGATGATGCCGCCGAGGCAGCCGATGGCGGCGGCCGGGATGAACGCGCCGAACAGGCCGATGATGGCCGCCGAGGCGACGGTGGCGCCGGCGATGCCGCCGAGCACGCAGCCGACTGCGGCGCCGCTGAGGCCACCGACCAGGGTGCCGATGGTGGCGCCGGTCGAGATGGTGTCCTTCATGCGGTTGAAGGCGGCCGTCTCACGGTCGTACTCGGTCTTCCACGGCGCCTTGTCCTCGAAGGGGAGGGCGACCGGCTTGTAGGTCGCGTGCGCCATGTCGAACTGGGGGGTAAGGGTGGCGGTCCGGTCCGCGATCTCGGCAGCGATCGGGAACTCGAAGTCGTCGACCCGGAAGGTCAGCGGCATGCCGGTCAGCACGTCGCCGTTGGCGGCCTTGACCTTGAAGGTGCCATCCTCGACGACCATGGAACCGGCGTCGGTCGTGATGATGGACTGGGTGTCGGTCGCGTGGGCGGTGAAGTTCACCGCGCCATCGGCCTCGGGGGCCGGAGCCGCGTTCACGGTGCCGGCGGTGATGCCGAGAGCGGCGATCAGCAGTGCCGACGTCGCGGCGAATTTCCTCATCAGCATTTTGTTTCGAACCTCGATTGGAACGTTCGGAGGGGACTAGACGAGCAAAATCTAGACCAGCTAACGCGTGGTGAACCGCTTGTGACTGTTTATTCAAATTTTGTTCACCACCGAGACCCACGGCTCGGTGGGGTCTCGGAAATGTGGGCGCTGACCGGGGTTTTCCGGAACAAAACAATCCGAGAATTCCATTCGCTGGGAAGTCAATGAGACGAACGTCACAGTTCGAAATACCGGAGTGGCCTCGGCCGCACCGGGTTTCGAGTCCTTCGCCGGTTCGGCGCGGCCCCACGTACAGTCATGGGGTGCGATTGCTCGTCACCGGCGGCGCCGGGTTCATCGGCGCGAACTTCGTCCAGCAGACCGTGTCCGACCACCCGGACGCGACCGTCGTCGTCCTCGACGCCTTGACCTACGCCGGGAACCGGGCCTCGCTCGACCCGGTGGCCGACCGCATCCGCTTCGTGCACGGTGACATCGCCGACCTCGATCTGGTCGACGAACTGGTCGGTGGGGTCGACGCGGTGGTGCACTTCGCCGCGGAATCACACAACGACAACTCTCTCGCCGAGCCGTGGCCGTTCGTGCAGACGAATATCGTCGGCACTTATGCCCTGCTGCAAGCCGTGCGCAGGCACGACGTGCGCTACCACCACGTGTCGACCGACGAGGTCTACGGCGACCTGGCCCCCGACGACCCGGCCTTCACCGAGACCACCCCGTACAACCCGTCCAGCCCCTACTCGGCCACCAAGGCCTCCAGTGATCTGCTGGTACGCGCGTGGACCCGTTCGTTCGGCGTGCGCGCTACCATCTCCAACTGCAGTAACAACTACGGGCCCTACCAGCACGTGGAGAAATTCATCCCGCGCCAGATCACCAACTTGATCGATGGGGTGCGCCCCCGGCTCTACGGAGCGGGGCACCAGGTGCGCGACTGGATTCACGTCGAGGACCACAACCGCGCCGTGTGGGAGATCCTGCGCCACGGCCGGATCGGGCAGACCTACCTGATCGGCGCCGACGGCCAACTCGACAACAAGTCCGTGGTGCGGATGATCCTCGCCGAGTTCGACCGCGATCCCGACGATTTCGATCACGTCACCGACCGGCCCGGCCACGACCAGCGCTACGCGATCGACGCGACGTTGCTGCGTTCCGAACTCGGTTGGCGGCCCCGCTACGCGGACTTCCGCGCCGGCCTCGCGGCGACCATCCGGTGGTATCGGGACAACGAGTCCTGGTGGCGCCCATACAAGGCGGCCACCGAGCAGGCCTACAGCGCGGCGGGGGAGCGGACGCTCAGCGCGACGGGCGACTGAAACGACAACGGCGCCCCGGGGACCAGCCCCGAGGCGCCGCGATCGATGTTCAGCCCCAGACGATGGTGTAGTACTTCGCCGCCGCGGCGATCAGCGCCACACTGGACGCCACCAGCACGGTGACGGCCGGGCCCACCGACGGGGTCTTGCCCGTCGAATCGGTGAGCCGCAGCGGCATCCAGCGCAGCAGCACCGCGAGCGTCACGATCGCCAGCGGCACGAAGTAGCGGCCCTGCACGCCATCGATGATGTAGTAGCCGACCGGCGTGAACGACATGTACAGCGTCACGTAGATCATCGCGACGCTGGCGGCCATGGTGAGCGCGACGATCAGGGTGCGGCGGAAGGCCGGGGCCGTCGTCCGTTCGGCGATGCCGAGACTCACCGCGAACGCCAGCAGACAGGCCAGCATCGACAGGGCGGGCACGTCGACGTAGGCGAAGCCGAGTTCGCCGAAGAACTGGCTGAACCAGCGCTGGTCGCGCAGCGCGATGCTCTCGCCGAACACGTGCGCGAATTCCGGTGGGTCGCGCAGGATGCCGCTGAGCTGATCGCCGGGACGCACCGAATGCCACTGGTGCGGCCGCCGCATCAGGCCCATCCCGTCCCCGGTCGGAGCCGCGATCTTCATCCACACCGCGAAGGCGAGCGCGCCGAGCGCGGCGAAGATCCACGGGATCCCGCGCCGCGGGCCGGTGAAACCGAAGCGCTCGGCGGGCACCAAGGCCACCAGCAATGCCAGCAGCACATAGGTGGGCTTGCTCACCGGCAGCAGGATCGTCGCGGCCAGCAGCGCGCCGATCTCCACCCGGCCCAGTCGCTCGCCGAGGAACATGGCCTTCACCAGCAGCGCGGAGACCAGGATGGCCAGCGCGTTGGTCATGGTGTCGGCGGTGACCGTGCCCGCCTGGAACACCGCGATCGGCAGCACGGCGACGGTGAACGCCAGCCACTGCACCCGGTGCGCGCGCAGGGCGTACAGGCCGAACCCGACCACCGCGAGGTAGGCCACCAGCCCGGCCAGACGGGTGAGCAGCAGCAGGCCGCCCACATCGAGCCCGAAGAGTTCGCCGAGGCGGATGCCGATGGCGGCGGGAATGTAGGGGACCGGGGAGTAGGCGGCGGTGTTGGTGAACCAGACCGGTTCGGTGGCATCCGACACCGCGGCGCTCGTCAACCGGTCGTAGCGGGCCGGATCGCCCACCATCGGATCCGGCTCGTCCGGGTTGGTGGTGTAGTCCTGCAACGCGTAGCCCATCAGCACGGTGATGCTGGACGGGATGTCGCCGCCGTAGGCGATGCCGCGATCGTCGTGGATCCGCTGAGGCAGGAAACCGCCGTGCGCGACCTGGTAGGCGCGGCCGAACTGGGTGATCTCGTCATGACCCCAGAACGGCGGGGTGAGGACGGTGAACAGCGCGCCGAAGATCGTCGCCAGCAGGGTGAAGGCGATCGTCGCTGCGCCCAGCCGGGCCACCATGCGGCCTGCGAAGCCTTGCGGGCCCCGGTCCGTGCCGGAAGCAGTCTCCGCCTCGGCGTCGACGGCGGGTAGCGGCGCGGTGTCGGTCGCGGGTAGTGGTGCGGTGTCCGTCGGCTCGTCCAGATCCTTGTCCGGCGTCGAGGTGGGATCCGCCTTGGTCGTCAACGCCCGGCTCCGGCGTCACGGGTGGCAGCGCCGGCGCCGGTGATCCTCGGGTCGTCCGCGCCCACCGCGGTGTAGCGCAGGTAGACCAGGCGCGCGGCCTCGTGGCGGGAGCGGCGGATGCCGTCGAGGATGAGGCCCGCCGTCCAGGCGAGGCTGCCCAGCAGCAGCAGGGTGAAGGCGAGGAACAGCGTCGGGAACCGGGGCACCGTGTGGGTGTTGTAGAACTCGACGATTATCGGAATGGTCAGGACGATCGAGACCAGCCAGCTCAACGTGCCGAACAGGCCGTAGAACGCCACCGGCCGCTCGTGCCGGGCCAGCCCGATGATCAGGGCGAGGATCTTGAACCCGTCGTGATAGGTGCGCAGCTTGCTCTCGCTGCCCGCCGGACGATCGCGGAAGCCGACCGGCACCGCTGTCTGCGGCACCCGCAGGTGCAGCGAATGCACGGTGAGTTCGGTCTCGATCTCGAACTCCCGGGACACCGCGGGGAAGCTCTTCACGAAACGACGGGAGAACACCCGGAAGCCGGAGAGCATGTCCTCGACGTTCTCTCCGAACACCTTCCCGACCACGCCGTTGAGCACCCTGTTGCCGGTCTCGTGGCCCGCGCGGTAGGCGGAGGCGCCCTCGTCCTGCTTGCGCACGCCGAGCACGTGATCGTAGGGGCCGTCCAGCAGCGTCTTGATCATCAGCGGCGCGGCCGACGCCTCGTAGGTGTCGTCGCCGTCGACCATCAGGTACACGTCGGCTTCGATATCGGCGAAGGCGCGGCGCACCACATTGCCCTTGCCCTTGGTGTGCTCGTGCCGCACGATCGCTCCGGCCTCCCGGGCGCGCTCGGCGGTGGCGTCCGTACTCAGATTGTCGTAGACGTAGACGACGATTCCCGGCACGGCGGCCTGCAGATCGGCCACGACCTTGGCGACCGAGGCCTCTTCGTTGTGACACGGAACCACGGCGGCAATACGGAGCTCGGTGGAGTCCACCCGGGTCAATCCTCGCGATCGGTGGTGAATGTGGGAACACGGGGAGGGTACAGGGAACTCACAGCTTGTGCGTGGCCGACCTCACCGTGCGCGGGAGCCGATTTTCCCGTCGCGGGCGGTTGCCCGAGGCTGCGGTACCGTCGGGCCGTGCCATCCAGTGAGTCCACCGCACCCGCGGGCCAGCCAGTGACGCCGGAGACCGCGACGGTCGTGCGCAAGGTGCTCACCGCGCTGCGCAGAGGCGGGGCGTTCCTGGTGGTCGGCGCGATCGGCTTCCTGGTGGACGCGGGCACGTACAACCTCCTGGTCTTCTGGGGCGGCGAGGGCGTGCTGTATCACTACCCGCTTCCGGCCAAGATCATCGCGATCGCGGTGGCGACGGTGGTGACCTACTTCGGCAACAAATGGTGGACTTTCGCGCACAAGCAAACCGACAATCCCGGACGCGAGTACCTCCTGTACGCCGTGTTCAACGTCGCCGCGATCGGCCTGCAACTGGGCTGTCTCGGCTTCTCCCGCTACGTGCTCGACCTGTCCAGCCCGCTGTCGGACAACATCTCCGGTACGTTGATCGGGCAGATCGTGGCCGTGGTGTTCCGGTTCTGGGCTTACGACAAATTCGTCTTCACCGGGGCGCGGGCGGGCACGAGCGGCGCTACCGACAACGAATCGGCGAACGTTTAGCAATGGTTCGAGTACACGTCGGCATGGCTGTACGGCGGGCAAGCGCACAGGGCGGTTGATATCCTCACCCCCGCCGTGAGGCATCGAGGGGCGTGTCTGTCCCGTCCGGCACAATGAGAAATTTCGAGGATTTCATGGATCAGTCGGCTATCGAGGCCGTTACCGAAACAAACGATCGCTCGACGGCCGCTGAGGCGCCTGCCGCGCTGCGCGCCGACCATCGGGCGCCGGACCGGCTCGTGCTCCAGCGCGGCATCTTCACCGGTCCGTCGGCGAAGGTGAGCGACGAGCTGTATGCCGTCGTGAAAGGCGGCGCGCACCGGGAACGCCAGACCCTGCGGTTGGACAAGGGCGCGACCGCGCACACGAACACCTATTTCGGCCGGTTCGCCGCCAGCTACTGGCAGCGCTGGACCACGGTCACCGAAGTGCGGGCGACCATGGTGCTCGAGGTGGTCGCCAAGGCGAGGATTCGGCTGGTGGCCTCCGACATCGCGGGGCATCGCCGGATCATCGACACCGCGCGGGTCGACGCGAGCGGTTCGGTCACGCTGACCGCCCCGCTCGACCAGTACGTCGACGGCGGCGCGCTGTGGCTGGAGTTCGACGCCATCGGCGGCGCGCTCGGCATCGCGGAGCTGAGCTGGACCGCCGTCGCGCCGGAGCGTGTTCGCCCGGTCGCCATCGCGATCTGCACCTTCAACCGCGCGGCCGACTGCGCCGAGACGGTCGCGGCGCTCGCCTCCGACCCGACCGTGCTCGCCGCGATCGACGCGGTGTACGTGGTCGACCAGGGCACCGATCTGGTCGAGAACCGGCCGCGCTACCAGGAGGTCGCACCGGTGCTCGGCGAGAAGCTGCGCTACCTGCGCCAGCCGAATCTCGGCGGCGCGGGTGGTTTCACCCGCGGGCTCTACGAGGTGTCGGCGGTCAACGAGCACGCCGACGTCATCCTGATGGACGACGACATCCTGTGCGAGCCGGAGACGGTGCTGCGGCTGAACGCGTTCGCCAACCTGACGGTCGAGCCGACCCTGGTCGGCGCGCAGATGCTGTTCCTGCTCAACCCCGACTACCTCAACGTCGGCGCGGAGGAGGTGCACCTGAACCGGCTGCGGCACGGCCAGAAGGTGCCGAAGGCGCTGCGCAACACCAGCATGTTGAAGAAGAACCAGGAGCGCCGCGTCGACGCGGGCTACAACGCCTGGTGGACCTGCCTGATCCCGGCCGAGGTGGTCGCGAAGATCGGGCTGCCGATCCCGATCTTCTTCCAGTGGGACGACGTGGAATACGGCGTCCGGGCGCGCGAGCACGGTTTCGTCACCGTCACGCTGCCCAACGCCGCGGTCTGGCACGCGGACTTCTACTGGAAGGACTACGACGACTGGGCGCGCTACTTCAGTACCCGCAACTCACTGATCGTCGGCTCGATGCACACGGAGCTGGACGGTAAGGAGATCAGCCGCAAGCTGTTCCGGGAGATGTCCGAGCAGCTGGTCGCGATGCAGTACGGCCTGGTGCACACCACCTTGCAGGGCATCGAGGACTTCCTGAAGGGCCCGAAGGTGCTGCGGGACGGCGGTATCGAAGCGCTGGCCGCCGCGCGCACGAGCCGGGCGGACTACGCCGAGACGATCAAGCACCCGGCCGCGACGCCGCCGGTGCGCTCGGCCGACATCCAATTGCGCCGTGCGGGTGGCGAACCCAGTCGCGTGCTGCTGGTGCTGATCAAGCGCGCGATCAATCAGTGGCTCGGCCGTACCCAGCACGGCATCATCGGCGTCACCAGGGAAGACGCCTACTGGTGGCATGTCTCGCTGTTCGACCACGTAGTGGTCACCGACGCCTCGCAGTCCGGTGTCCGGGTGCGCAGGCGCGACAAGGCCCGCGCGCTTCAGTTGCTGCGCCGGATGGTGCGCGTGCTGCGTCGTCTGCGGCGGGAACTGCCCGCCTTGCAGGCGCAGTACCGCGCCGCCATGCCGGAACTGACCAGCCGGGAGAACTGGGAGCGGCTGTACGGGATCGAGGGGCCCGCCACTCCTCGCACGTAGGCCGGAGACCGGGCGCCCCCCGAAGCCGCGAACGGCCTCGGGAGCGCCCGGCACTCTTCACGAGACCGGTTGCCGCGCGAGCGTTCTCGTCGCGGCAGCCGGCGAGTCAGAGAAAGAGATCTGTGGTGAGTTCGCCGTCGCCCGGGGTGACGCGGTACTTGTCCAGATCGGTGATGCCGTGCGCGGCCAGGACCTCGTCATCGATGAAGAAGTTGCCGCTGGTCTCCTTGCCGGGCGAGGTGAGCACCAGGTAGGCGGCGTCGGCGTAGATGTCGGGGGTGCGTGAGGTAGAGACCATCTCCTCGCCGCCGAGCAGGTTCTTCACCGCGGCCGTCGCGATGGTGGTGCGCGGCCACAGCGAGTTGACGCCGATGCCGTCGCCCTTGAGTTCCTCGGCCAGGCCCAGCGTGGTCAGCGACATGCCGTACTTGGCGATGGTGTAGCCCAGGGACGCGCCCGCCCATTTGGGGTCGAGGTTCAGCGGCGGGGACAGGGTGAGGATGTGCGGGTTGCGCCCGGCCTTCGCTGATTCGCGCAGATGCGGGATGCTCAGCTTGGACAGCAGGAAGCTGCCCCGGCAGTTGATGTCCTGCATCAGGTCGTACTTCTTCATCGGCAGCGCGTCCGTGGGGGACAGGTCGATCGCCGAGGCGTTGTTCACCACGATGTCGATGCCGCCGAAGCGCTCGACCGTCCGGCGCACCGCCTCGGCCACCGACTCGTCGATGCGGACGTCGCCCACGAACGGCAGCACCTGCCCGCCCGCCGCCTCGAGTTCCGCGGCGGCCGTGTGGATCGTGCCGGGCAGTTTCGGATGCGGCTGATCGGTCTTCGCGATCAGGGTGATGTTGGCGCCGTCCGCCGCGGCCCGCTTGGCGATCTCCAGCCCGATGCCGCGGCTGCCGCCGGACATGATCATCGTGCGGCCCGCCAGCGGCTTTGATCCCGATTCCGTCATCTGACCTGCTCCTTCGTTTCCGCCGCGAGCACCGGCCCGCGGCTGTACGCGCTTGCAGACTAAGCGTAAACCTCGCCCTTATGCAACCAGTTGCATAGGGTGTGCGAAGAGAGGGCGCCGGCGTGCCGGCGCCCTCTGGTCGCGCTCAGATCGTGGCGATGAGCACGATGTTCAGCAGGAACATCAGTCCGACCAGCGCCCAGACGATGTAGAGGAACAGCATGCCCGGCGCCTTCTGCGGGACCGGTCCGATCGCGCCGTTGAGGAAGATCACAACCGGCGGCTTGTAGTAGAACCGCGCGGCCTGTCCCTCGGCGATCGGCACGGTGACGTTCGCCGCGCCCATGTCGAACAACCACGGGGTGGTGACCCGGACGTGGTACTGCCCCGGCCCGACCGGGATGTGGTTCGCGCCCCATCGGGTGTTGGGCACCCGCTGGCCGTTGACCAGGATCTTCGGCTTGGTCAGCGCGAGCAGGAACGTCCAGATCGAGTACGAGGCATCGATGGTGATGCCCGGCGGGTCGGCGGGTTGGCCGTAGCCCTGCTGCGGGGCGAACTGCTGCGGTTGCCCGTACGGTTGCGGCTGCCCGAACTGCTGCGGCTGACCGTATGGCTGCGGCTGACCGTATTGCGGTGCGGGCTGGCCGAATTGCGGTTGCCCGTACGGCGGCTGCCCCGCTTGCGGCTGGGCGAGATGCGGTTGGCTCGGATGCTGCCCCGGAGGCGGCGCGTACTGCGCTGGTGCCTGCGGCGGGTACTGACCGACGGGCGGTTGCTGACCGAACGCCGGCTGCCCAGGCCATGAACCGGGCTGCTGGCCGTGTGGCGGATACCCGCCGGGATGACTCATCTATCCCTCCCAGATAGCGAACGATGCGAGGGGCACCCTACCGTGCCCCCCGCTCGGTCAGCGTCGCGAGTTCCGCTCCCGGAACATCTTGCGGTGCTGCTTGGTGATGTCCCGCCAGGCCCGTTGACGTTCGGCTTGCAGCCGCTTGTCGGTGCGCGCCCGCATCCACTCGTT
Source organism: Nocardia sp. NPDC047648 (assembly GCF_040642815.1). Classification (NCBI taxonomy): domain Bacteria; kingdom Bacillati; phylum Actinomycetota; class Actinomycetes; order Mycobacteriales; family Nocardiaceae; genus Nocardia; species Nocardia sp. NPDC047648. The sequence goes on from NZ_JBEYSX010000014.1 coordinate 173,661, forward strand.
CTCGCGCGCCAGCTTGTCGTAGCTGTCGAGCCTGCGCTGGGTGAGTTCGCCGCTGTCGATCGCCGCCCGCACCGCGCACCCCGGTTCGCCGCGGTGCGCGCAATCGCCGAAACGGCACCGGGCGGCAAGGGATTCGATGTCACTGAAGGTCTTCTCGATGCCTTCGGTGGCGTCCCACAGCCCGATGCCGCGCAGCCCCGGCGTATCGATCAGGGTGCCGCCGCCGGGCAGCGGGCGCAGTTCCCGGTGCACCGTGGTGTGCCTGCCTTTCTTGTCCGCGTCGCGGACCGCGTTGGTGGCGAAGATCTCCGCGCCGAGCAGCGCGTTGGCGAGGGTCGACTTCCCAGCACCGGAGGGTCCGAGCAGTGCGACGGTGCCGTCGAGCATCGCGGTGAGCACATCGAGCCCCGAGCCCGTGTTCGCGCTCACCTCGAGCACAGCGGCGCCCGGCGCGACGGCGCGCACCTCGTCGAGCGGGAGGTCGTCGGCCGCATCGGCCTTGGTGAGCAGCACGATGGGCTGGGCATCGCTCTCCCAGGCCAGCGCGAGCATGCGTTCGATGCGACCGAGGTCCACATCGCCGTCGGCGGCCGTGCAGATCAGGACGGTGTCGACATTGGCGGCGAGCACCTGGCCCTGCGACCGGCCGGAAACCGACGACCGCACGATCGCCGATCGGCGCGGCAGCAAGCGCCGCACTGCCGACGTGGCGTCGACGGTCACCCAATCACCGGTGCACAGCCCGCTGACCTCGGAATCCGAGCGCGGGCAGCGGGCACGTGCGAGCCCGTCCGGTGTGGCTACATCGCATTCACTGCGATCCATGCGGATCACCCGCGCGGGCACACAACCGTCCTCGATCATCGAGGCGTATCGGGCGGAAACGGCTTCGGTCCAGCCGTAAGGGACGAGAAGGTCGTGGTCGACCATGGTGGAAAGGAATCCTTCGTCGGGCGCCGAACCCGACCAGGGTTCAGCGAGCGGAGAATGAGGTGGAGTCTCGTGTGGCGGCGCGACTGAGATCAGCTCGCCCGGACACGACAATCCGCACGTTCCTCGTCACGGTCCACACCTCCTTCCGCTCTCGCAGTCGACCCACTCTCGCACCCGGCCCCCGCCCGGCACAACCGAATTTCCGACTTCCGCGGGCCGCGCACCGCCGACGGCGCGACCCGCTGCGGATCAGTCGGGTTTGCCGAACTGCTCGTGGCGGCCGAGGGAGCGAAGGTGGAACCATTCGCGCAGGCCAGCGGGGTCACGGCGGGTGACCAGGAAGAACCAGGAGAAGCGAACCCATTCCTGGGGAAGCAGTTTCCGCATACCCGGCTGGGACATCAGATAGCCGCGGTTGCGGTAGGTGAAGTAGCGCTTCACCGGATCGTCCGGGTACTGCGTGTGCATCCGGCCGCCGAGGATCGGCTTGAACTCGGCCGCGCCGTTGGGATGCAGATACGCCGTCTGCAGGCAGGTGCCGAACGGCAGGCCGGAGCGCACCAGCCTGCGATGCACCTCGACCTCGTCACCGCGCACGAACAGGCGCAGGTCCGGCACGCCGATCACGTCGACCGCCTGCGCGGAGATCAGCGCGCCGTTGAACAGCGAGGCGATGCCGGGCAGGAAATCCTCGTCGCCGAGTTCCGAGCGCAGCCTGCGCCAGACCACGCCGCGGCGCAGCGGGAAGGCGAGACGGTCGGGCTCATCTATGTCGCAGACCACGGGCGAGACCTCGACAAGACCGTGCCGGTTCGCGCAGTCCAGCAGGGTGGACAGCACATCGGGGCCTTCGGGCCTGCCGTCGTCGTCCGCGAGCCACACCCAGTCCGCGCCCATGCTCAGCGCGTGCAGCATGCCGAGCGCGAACCCGCCCGCGCCGCCGAGGTTGTGCGCCGAGCCCAGATAGGTGGATTCCACCGGCTGGTCGCGCACCAGGTCGGCGACCTCCGCCTCGTTGCCGTTGTCGATCACAATCAGGTGATCCACCGGCCGGGATTGGGACGCAACAACTTTCAGCGACTCGGCGAGCAGTTCACGGCGCTTGTGCGTTACCACGACCGCCACGATGCGCTGCGGCGAATCCGAGTCCGTCGCAGCGGATTTCGCCGGGAGCGGGGCGGCGGGGGCGTCGAGCTCGACGGCCTCCTCCGGCGCGGAGCCGATCCGGGCCTGCGCCCCTTCGTCGATCGGGGTGTCCTGCCCGGTCGGCTCACTCATGCTGCGGCCTTTCCGGCAGGAGCGGGGCCCTGCGTGGTTACGCTTCGCTGCCGCCTCCGGGCCTGACCGCTCATGCCTTGTTCCGCTCCAATTCTCGTTCTGTTTCGCCGGCCCGTTCGGCTTCCATTTCGCGCAGCACGGTCGCGACGTGATTCCCCGCGTCCGGCCCCTCATAGGCTCGCACCACTTCTTCGATGCCGCCGCGCAAGCGGATCTGGCCGTGGTCGATCCACAGCGCCGTATCGCACAGCTGCGCGAGGAATTCGTTGGAATGGCTGGCGAAAACCAGGATGCCGGAACGCGCTACCAAGGACTGCAACCGCAGCCGGGCCTTCTTCATGAATTCCGCGTCGACGGCGCCGATGCCCTCGTCCAGCAGCAGGATCTCCGGATCGATCGAGGTGACCACGCCCATCGCCAGGCGCACCCGCATACCGGTGGAATAGGTGCGCAGCGGCATGGACAGGTATTCGCCGAGTTCGGTGAAATCCGCGATCTCATCGATCTTCGCCAGCATCTGCTTACGCGTCTGCCCGAGGAACAGGCCGCGGATGATGATGTTCTCGTAGCCGGAGATCTCCGGATCCATGCCGACGCCGAGGTCGAACACCGGCGCCACCCGCCCACGGATGCGCGCACTGCCGCGCGACGGTTCGTAGATGCCGGAAAGCAGGCGCAGCAGCGTCGACTTACCCGCGCCGTTGTGCCCGACCAGGCCGACCCGGTCGCCTTCCTTCAACGAGAGATTGATCTCCCGGAGGGCTTCGACCACGACGACATCGGACTGATTGCGCCCGATCGCGCCGCCCGCTTTACCGAGGAACGCTTTTTTCAACGACCGCGATTTGGCGTCGAAGATCGGGAATTCGACCCACGCCTCCTGGGTCTCGATACTCACACGACTCATCGGGGGCGCTCCTATACCCAGTACGGTACGCGCGAACGGTACTGCTTCATGGCGAAGATCGCCACGACCCAGCCGACCAGGGTGATCGTGCCGACGATCACCCAGTGCCGCAGCTCCTGCGGCTCGCCGAGCAACGGCGCCCGGACGATCTCGAGATAGTGGAACGTCGGCACGAGTTCGGCCAGTTTCGCGCGGTCGCCGGTGCCGATCTGCGATTGCAGGGTCTTGGTTGTCCACATGACCGGCGTCAGCACGAACAGCATCAGCGTGGTGCTGCCGAGAATCGGCGCGATATCGCGGTAGCGGGTGCTGAAGATGCCGAAGACGATCGACACCCACATGGAATTCAGGAAGATCAGCGCGATCGCCGGGATCGCCATCAGGCTGGCCACCCCGAGGTGCCGCCAGACGCCGAACGCGGCGAGCATCACCAGGTAGATGACCATGTTGTGGGCGAAGAACAGCAGCTGCCGCCACACCATCCGGTAGACGTGCACGCTGAGCGCGGAAGGAAGCTGCTTGATCAGGCCCTCGTTGGCGATGAAGACTTCCGAGCCCTCCAGGATGCTCGCGCTGATCACGTTCCAGATGATCAGCCCGACCGTCACGTACGGCAGGTACTCGCGCAGCGGCTGGCCGAGCAGCGCCGCGTACAGCACACCCATCGCCACGGCCTGCAAGCCGGTGGCGATGGTGATCCAGAACGGGCCGAGCACCGAGCGGCGGTAGCGCTGCTTGATGTCCTGCCAGCCCAGCGACAGCCACAGCTCGCGCTGCGCGAACCCGCCCGCGAAATCCTGGAACGCCCGCCGGAACGTCTGCGAGTCCGGCACGATCTTCGCCTGGGTGGCTCCCGCGTGCAACGTCTCCGTCTCCGGGGTGGCCGCGCTCACCGGACGCTCCTGCGAGTCGTCGCCGGACGGCGCAGTGTGCTCGGGCGAGGTGTCATCTGAACGCGCTTGGTCATCGGAACCAACTGAGCTCTCTTCAGGACGCACCGCACTCGGGTCGGAGACCGAGTCGGAGCGAGCGGCAGCGGCGGGCACGGTGCACGAGACTACCCTTGCGGCCTCGCGCCACCGAGTGGCACACGCTCACAGGTACTGGCCGGACCCGCCGGTGACGTGGCTCGCCTGGCCGCCGCGCGGGTCGACGGTGTGGATGCCGGGCGGCAACGCTCCCTGCCGCATCTGTTCGAGCTGGGCGCGCGCGGCCATCTGCTGGGCGAACAGCGCGGTCTGGATGCCGTGGAACAGGCCCTCCAGCCAGCCGACCAGCTGGGCCTGCGCGATCCGCAGCTCGGCGTCGGACGGCACGGCGTCCTCGGTGAACGGCAGCGTGAGCCGCTCGAGTTCCTCCCGCAGCTCGGGGGCCAGCCCCTGCTCCAGCTCCCGCACCGAGGACTTGTGGATCTGCTTGAGCCGATTGCGGCTGGCGTCGTCCAGCGGAGCCGCGCGCACCTCCTCGAGCAGCTGCTTGATCATGGTGCCGATCCGCATGACCTTCGCGGGCTGCTCGACCATGTCGGCGAGCGATTCGCCGGAGTCGTCCCGGTCGTCCGACTTGTCCTTATCATCGTCGTCGGTCACGACCTGAGCGGTGAAGGGCGCTTCCGATCCGGCTACCGCCGGAATGGCCAGGGGCCTGCCGTCGGGTCCGACAACGACGATGTGGTCCGGTGCCTCGTCCGAGTGCGTCATGGTCCCTATCATGTCGTGTTCGGTCCGAACGCGCTAAGCCGGTGCTCCCGGGCCGCGCTCGCGGCACGGTTCGGCGCGCGCCGCCGGTCCACGCCGCCGCGCGAGGTCGGCGTTCTATTCTGTTCGGGTCGTGTGGTTCGGATTTGTCGAAAGTCGGTCGCCATGCTGAGTCCCAGGTTGCTGTGCTCCCGCCACGATGTGGAGGGGAACGCGGTTACACAGGCTCGTCCGCTGCCCTTAGAGTGGCCAGCATGACTTACGACGTCGCGAGGGTTCGGGGCCTGATACCGTCCCTGGGCGACGGCTGGATCCACCTGGACCCGCAAGCGGGCATGCTGGTTCCGGACGCGGTATCCCGCGCCGTGTCAACGGGTTTCCGAACCTCCTCCTTCTCACATATCGGCCGCAACGGCGCAGCGGTGCGCAGCGCGGCGATTCTGGACGCGGCCCGCGAGGCCGTGGCGGACCTCGTCGGCGGCGACCCGGCGGGTGTCGTACTCGGCCCCGACCGCGCGGTCCTGCTGGCCTGGCTGGCCGAATCGCTGAGTTCGCGCCTCGGCCTCGGCACCGGCATCGTGCTCTCCCGGCTGGACGACGAGGCCAACGTCGCGCCGTGGCTGCGCATCGCCAACCGCTACGGCGCGCACGTGCGCTGGGCCGAGGTGGAGATCGAGACCTGCGAGATGCCGTCCTGGCAGTTCGAGGAGCTGATCGGGCCCACAGCGCGGCTGGTCGCGCTCACCGCCGCCTCGCCGATCGTCGGCTCCGCCCCCGCCGTCCGGGTGGCCGCGGACCGGGTGCACGAAGTGGGCGGGCTGCTGGTGGCCGACGCGTTCGGCGCCGCGCCCTACGCGCTGATCGACATCGACGAACTGAACGCCGACGTCGTCGCGCTGAGCGCACCGGCATGGGGCGGTCCGCAGATCGGCGCGCTGGTGTTCCGCGACCCGGCCTTCCTGGACCGGATTCCGTCCATGTCCTTGAACCCCTACGCCAAGGGCGCCGAGCGGCTCGAGGTCGGCGGGCACCAGTACGCGCTGCTGGCGGGCCTGACCACCTCCATCGACTTCCTGGCCGGGCTGGACGAGCGGGCGCGCGGCACCCGGCGCGAGCGCCTGGAGATGTCGATCACCTCGTTGCAGGACTACCACGACCAGCTGTTCGAGCACTTGATGAGCGTGCTCGACGCGATCCCCGGTCTCACCGTGATCGGCCGCGCGTCCACCCGCATCCCCACGGTCAGCTTCACGCTCGGCGGCATGCAGGCGGAGAAGGTCGCGGCGAAGCTCGCCGACAACCGGATCGGCACGGTGAGCGGCGTGCACGGCGGCAGCAGGCTGCTGGACGCGCTCGGCGTCAACGACGAAGGCGGCGCGGTGACCATCGGCCTCGCGCCCTACACCACCAAGTTCGAGATCGACCAGCTCGGCAGGGCCCTGCTGGCGCTGGAGTGAGCGGCGCTCACAGCTCCCGCACCCGCAGCACCACCTTGCCGAACACCTCGCCGGAGTCCAGCAGCCGGTGCGCTTCGGCGGCCTCCTCGATCGGCAGTTCGGCCGCGATGACCGGCGCCACCGTGCCGTCGGCGACCAGCGGCCACAGCTGCCTGCGCACCTCGCCCACGATCTCGGCTTTGCTGCCGACGCCGGTCGCGGGCCGCGCGCGCACGTTGGTGGCGTGCACGGTGCCCCACTTGCGCAACAGAACACCCAGGTTCAGCTCTGCGGACACGCCACCCTGCATGCCGATCACCACGAGACGGCCGTGCTCGGCCAGTGCGTCGACGTTCCGTCCCAGGTAGGCCGCGCCCATGTTGTCCAGGATGACGTCCGCGCCGATGCCCCCTGCGCTCGATCGCTGGGCGCGCACGACGGCGACGAAATCGTCCTCCTTGTAATTGATCAGTACGTCCGCCCCCAGCTCCGCGCAGCGCGCCAGCTTGTCCGCCGAGCCAGCGGTCACCGCCACACGCGCGCCGAGCGCTTTGGCGACCTGAATGGCATGCGTGCCGATCCCGCTGCCGCCACCGTGCACCAACACCAGTTGATCGGCCCGCAGCCGCGCGGTCATCACCAGGTTCGACCACACGGTCGCCGCCACTTCGGGCAGCCCGGCCGCCGCGCCCAGGTCCAGGGCGTCGGGAACCGGAAGCACCTGGGTCGCGGGCACCACGACCCGCTCGGCGTAACCGCCGCCGGACAGCAGCGCGCAGACTCGATCGCCGACCGCCCACTCCCGCACTCCGTCGCCGAGTTCGGCGATCACACCGGAGCATTCGAGGCCGAGCAGCGGGCTGGCTCCCGGCGGGGGCGGGTAGTAGCCCTGACGCTGCAACAGATCGGCCCGATTGACGCCCGCCGCGTCCACCTCGATCAGCACTTCGCCGTGTGCTGGCTCCGGATCCGGCACCTCCGACACGGACATGACCTCGGGACCGCCGGAACCTTTCAGAACTATCGCGCGCACCGTGCCATAGTGCTCCGCCCGCAGCGGCGGTTGCGCGCTGCCCCCTGCGCAGGGGAGCCGGGAGGGAACGTGCTGCGGAAACGCAATCCGGCAAGCGGCCTGCGGTGACCGGCGTCCCGGACTACCGTTCCGGTGGTGAGTGGCGGTTTCATCGATTTCCAGAACGAGATCTACCTGGGCGGTCTGGGTGGCTCGACACCCGAATTGCCCATGACAGCCGCGGGTCTGGAGACGCTCGCGCGCGAGCGTCTCGATCCGGCCGCCTTCGCCTACGTCGCGGGCAGCGCGTCCGCGGAGCGCACCGCCGCGGCCAACCGGTCGGCCTTCGACCGCTATCGCATCCTGCCGCGAATGCTGCGCGGCTCCACCGGGCCCGGCGTCCGCGATCTGTCCGTCGAGGTACTCGGCACGAAGCTGGCCGCGCCCGTGCTCACCGCGCCGATCGGCGTCCTCGAACTGCTGCACGAGGGCGGCGAAGTGATCGTCGCCGAGGTCACCAAGGAACTCGGCATCGGCACGGTGCTGTCCACCGCAGCCTCCTCCACCATCGAGGACGTCGGCGCCGCGGCCGGAGCGTGGTGGTATCAGCTGTACTGGCCCGCCGACGACGAACTGGCCTGCTCGTTCGTCCGCCGCGCCGAGCGTGCCGGGGCCTCGGCGATCGTGGTCACCGTGGACACCCCGACGCTGGGCTGGCGACCGCGCGACCTGGAGCAGGCGCACCTGCCGTTCCTGCACGGCAAGGGCATCGCCAACTACCTGTCCGACCCGGTGTTCCGGGCCAAGCTGCCCGCCGCGCCGGAGGAGAGCGAGGATGCGATGCGAACGGCCATCCTCACCTGGGTCGGACTCTTCGGCAACCACACGCTGCGGCCCGCCGACCTCGCACGTCTGCGCGAGTGGACCGACCTCCCGATCGCGGTGAAGGGCATCCTGCATCCCGACGACGCGCGCCAAGTGGTGGACGCGGGCGCCGACGCGGTGGTGGTGAGCAATCACGGCGGCCGCCAGGTGGACGGCTCGATCGCGGCGCTGGACGCATTGCCCGCGGTAGTGGCCACCATCGGCGACCGCGCCGACGTGCTGTTCGACTCCGGTCCGCGCACCGGTTCCGACGTGCTCATCGCCTTGGCCTTGGGCGCGAAGGCGGTGCTGTACGGGCGGCCGTGGGCCTACGGACTCGGTCTCGCGGGCGCGGCTGGGGCCCGGCACGCGTTGCGGGCTCTGCTCGCCGATTTCGACTCCGCGCTCGGCCTGTCCGGGTGCACGAGCCCGGCCGCTGTGAACCGCGCCCTGCTGTCCACGGTGCGCTGACCTGCGATAGTTGCCCATTTCCGCAGTTAGCCGAGCATAGAATGGCCACCGTGCATCCCGAACCGAGCGGTCGCGTCATGGCCGAGCCACGCTGGCTCACCCCGGCGCAGCAGCGCGCCTGGCGCGCCTACATGGACGGCCACCAGCGCCTGATGACGGCGTTGAATCGTCAGTTGCAGCGCGACAGCGATCTGTCCGTCGCCGAATACCGGATTCTGGTTCTGCTCTCGGAGGCTCCCGACCGCTCGCTGCGGATGAGCGAGCTGGCCGACGGCGTGCTGTCCTCGCGCAGCAAGCTCACTCATCAGATCCGGCGGCTGGAGGCGCAGCAGATGGTCCGCCGCAACACCTGCCTGGAGGACGGCCGCGGCGTGCTCGCCGAACTCACCGACGAGGGCCTGCGCCGCCTGCAAGCCGCCGCGCCCGGCCACGTCGAAGCCGTCCGGCGCCACTTCATCGACCTGCTCGCCCCGGCCCAGCTCGAGGTGATCGGCGACGTCTTCGAACGCGTGGACGAGGAAATCGGTAAGCACTCCGGCTGAGCCGTCGGCTACGATCGGTTCCCTGGAGACGTGGCAGAGCGGCCGAATGCACTCGCCTTGAAAGCGAGCGTCGCGAGAGCGACCGGGGGTTCAAATCCCTCCGTCTCCGCTCCGCTCGTCGCCGATCCGTGCTCATGGAGTGCATGAGCCGGGCTCGTTTCGCAATGTCTTGTGGGGGTGCAACCCCCACACCCCGCCCGGCGGGCTTCGCCCCCGGACCCCCGCCTGAGCTCGGGCTCCAATGGCTGGCCCGCCGATTCGAGCCCGCCCAGAGTTGGGTTGGGCATAGTGCGCAACGCCGTTCCGTCAGGCCTGCTCCAACTCGCGCGTCGGTTATCCCGCGATGTCCGCGCCGAAATCCCGGCGGACGAAGTTCGGCCGGATGTCGAGATCGGGTGGGTCGTAGTAGCGGTGGAAGGTCGGCGTCAGCCCGGACGAGATCGGCGGGTTGATCCAGGACCAGTCGGTGGGGCAGGCGCGGCCCGCGGCTTCCTCGCGTTCGACATGATCGCAGAACTGCTTGGCGACGGTGTGGTGGTCGACGATGTACACGCCCGCCTTGCGGAAGCTGTAGAGCACCGCGCGATTCAGTTCGACCAATGCCTGATCGCGCCAGAGGTTGCGCTCGGCCCTGGTGTCCAAGCACATCATCTCCGCGATCAGCGGGAGCATGTTGTAGCGGTTGGCGTCACAGAGATTGCGCGCGCCGATCTCGGCGCCCATATACCAGCCGATGAACGGCGCGAACGGATACGTCATACCGCCGATCTCGAGATTCATGTTCGACACGGCGGGCAGCGCGTGCCAGCGCAGGCCGAGACCGGCGAACCACTCGAACTCGGGATGCTCGAGTTCCACCTCGCGTGCGAGCTCGGGCGGGATGTCGAACCAGCGAATCGGCTCGTCCGGCGTGCTGATCAGCAGCGGAAGGATGTCGAAAGGTGTTCCCGCGCCGCGCCACCCGAGCTTCATGGCGAATTCGGTCAATTCGACATTCGCGGCGTCGCCGGTGACCGTGCCGTCCCCGTTGCGATAGCCCGCGTACCGGATGATCTGCGGGCTGACGATGCGGAACTCGCGCCCGTCCGCTTGCCGTGGCGGCCCGACGGTGATCATCGACTGGATGGCGCCGTTGTTGGTGGCCATGTGTAGATGCTGCCAGCAGATCTCGGCCAGATCGCGTGCCGAGCGCACCCGCCGGGCGTCGAGCAGTTTCAGCGAGCGCCAGTGTTTGCGGCCCACGCAGCGGGCGTGATTACGCCAGGCGAGTTTGGCTCCGATCAGGATCTCCTCGGCGGTCTGGAGATAGGAGCCGGTCTGCTCGAGCTGCTCCAGCGCGCTGCGCCGGCGCTGGGCGCTCAGGTGCGCCAATTCGGGCAGCCGGAAGAACTCGTCACACTCCCGCATCCGGCGTTCCAGATCGGCGCGGAAATTCGCTGTGTCCGATTCGTTCTCGATCGAGCAGACGGGTGACAGTGGATTCACGGTTTTCTCCGGTCGGGCATAGGTGCTGCGATGAAACAGGCGAGTCGAGCAGGAGAATTCGCGCGTGAGCGCAGTCGGTACCGCTGGAGTCGCGTGGCGGCCCACGAAGGCGGGCAGGGCAGATGCCGTGAAATAGCTCCCGCCCGAACATCGTGTCGATTCCGGAAGGGCTTTCGCGAATGCGAACCGGGCGGCCGGTCCGCATACCTAGCCGAAACACAGGGCGATGACCTCGGCGCCAGCGGTGTGGATACGCGATCATGCCCGTCCTGGTTCGAATTCCGAAAAGGCTCGGCGCTCAGCGTACGGCGGGTGTGCTGATGGTGTGCCGTGATTTGCTGGATTTGCTGGATCGCCCGGAGTAGGAACCGGATCCGGTGTGCCGAGTACCGTTGACCGGGTCTGCCTTTCGAGTGCTGGGCGGTTCTCTTCTGCCCGGTTCGCTTCTGCCCGATGTCGACGGTCCGGCTTCACCTCGCGGGGTTCAGGGTGTGCGTTCGGCGCGGAAGCGCCGCCTCTCCCCGGAGCGGGACAGGCAAAAGACCACTGCCGCATGCCGAGTGCGGTGGGTGTTCCTCGACATGGTGATGGCTCTGGGCTCGCCCCCGACGTCTCTGGCAGGATGGTTCGCATGCTCTGTCACCGCCGGGTGCGGCGTTGGCTTTCCAGCGCCCTGATCAGTGCCGCACTCGTCTCCGGTGCGGTGTCGTTCGGTGCGCCCCAGGTCACCGCGGCGCCCGGTAATACGCCGCCGGTCAACACCGGGTCCGCGGACGGGCCCGGTCCGGCCGAACCGACCAGTAAACAGCCCTCGACGCCGCGCATCGAGCGCGTCGAACCGATCAACGATCGCTGGCTGCGGGTCTTCGTCGCCTCGCCCGCGATGAGCCGGGTGGTCGAGGTGCAGGTCCTTCTGCCGCGCGACCAGTCGCGTCCGCGTCCCACGGTGTACATGCTGGACGGGCGCAGCGCGAGCCCCGACAGCAACAACTGGACCGAGCTGGGGCACGCCGACCGCTTCTACGCCGACAAAGACGTCAACGTCGTGCTCACCGTCGGCGGTCCGGCCAGCTTCTACACCGACTGGCAGCAGGCAGACCCGGTGCTCGGCACCAACAAGTGGGAGACGTTCCTCGCCAAGGAGCTGCCCCCGCTGATCGACGCGAAGTTCGACGGCAACGGCACCAACGCGGTCATGGGCGTCTCGATGGGCGCGGAGGCCGCGATGATGCTCGCGTTCCGCCAGCCGACGCTCTACGCGGCGATCGCGGCGCACAGCGGCTGCTTCTCGATGGGCACCGACATCGGCCAGGCGCAGGCGCGCGCCGTGGTGGCCACCTACATGGGCGAGCCGGACAACATGTTCGGCAAGCAGGACGACCCGGCCTGGCTGGCGCACGACGTCACCCTGCACGCGGACGCGTTGCGCGGCAAGACGATCTATCTGTCCGTCGGCAGCGGCCTGCCCGGCGTGCACGACGTGCCCGGCACCCCGAACGTCGACCTGCCCAGCGCCATCACGTTCGGCGGCCCGCTGGAGGCCGCGACCAACGCCTGTACCCGGCGGCTCACCGACCGGCTTCGGTCGCTCGGCATCCCGATCACCGCGCACTTCCGTGCCACCGGCACGCACTCCTGGCCGTACTGGGAGGACGAACTCGCCCTCTCCTGGCCGACGATCGCGCCCGCGATCGGCGTGCGCTAACCCAGGAACCGCGCGAGCACCTCCGGCTCACGGGCGAAGCTCAGGAACAGATCGTTCTCGTGCGGGTCGCCGATCGTGACGCGCACTCCGTCCGTCCCGTACGGCCGCACCAGCACCCCCGCCGCCGCGCTCGCCTCGCCGAACTCGGCGCTGCCCGCGCCCAGCGGCAGCCAGACGAAGTTCGCCTCGCTGGGTGGCACCGGGTAGCCCGCCGCCACCAAGGCGTGGCGCACCCGTGCGCGTTCGGTGACCAGGAGGTCGGTGCGATCCAGCAATTCGTGGCGCGCCTCCAGCGACGCGATCGCCGCCGCCTGCGCGAGGCGGTTCACGCTGAACGGGATGTGCACCTTCAGCAGGGCCGTGATCACGGCGGGGTCGCCCACCGCGTAACCCACCCGCAGCCCGGCCAGGCCGTACGCCTTGGAGAAGGTCCGCAGCACAACCACATTGGGCCTGCTCCGGCCGATCTCGACGCCGTCGGGGTGGTCGGCCAGCCGGACGTACTCGTAGTACGCCTCGTCCAGCACCACCAGCACGTGCGACGGCACCGCGTCCAGGAACCGGACCAGCTCGGCCTTGCCGACGGCGGTGCCGGTCGGGTTGTTCGGGTTGCAGACGAAGACCAGCTTGGTCCGCTCGGTGACCGCCGCGGCCAGCGCGTCCAGATCGTGCACCTGCCCCGGCGTGAGCGGCACCTGCACGGCGGTGGCGTTGCCCACCTTGGTCACGATCGGATACGCCTCGAAGGAGCGCCACGCGAACAGCACCTCGTCGGACGCGGACGAACAGGTGATCTGCACCAGCTCCTGGCAGAGCGCCACACTGCCGCAGCCGACCGCGACGTTCTCGAAACCGACCCGGAGGAACTCGGCCAGCGCCGTGCGCAGCTCGGTGACCTGATTGTCCGGATACCGGTTGGCCAGCTCGGCCGCCTCGGCGATGGCTTTGGCGGCGGCGGGCAGCGGACCGACGGTCGTTTCGTTGCTGGCCAGCTTGACCGCGCCGGGATTGCTGCGGCCGGGGGTGTACGCCGGGATCGATTCGAGGTCCGGCCGGATCTGCGCTGTCACACTCCAACCCTAATCGGCGCCGTGGAAAGCCCGATCGGCGTACCGGAAAATCTCTGGTCTATACGCCCTCACGTGCAATTTCTACCGAAGATCGGCAACGCGCCCTACGCTGGTTTCATGTCGGGCACCTACGACGATTCGGCCCCGCTGCGGGCGAGCGACCAGGAAGACGAGCGGCCGGCCAGCGGTGGGCAGGTGCCCATCACGGTGGTGGAGCCGGAAGGAAACGCACGCGGCGGGATCGTGCTGCTGCACGAGTCCAGCGAGTTCACCGGCCCATTACGCGACCTGATGGACGCGCTGGCAGGCGAGGGCTGGACGGTTGTCGCACCCAAACTCTTTCATCGGGGAGGCGGCCAACCCGGCGGCGGAGTCTTCGGCGAGGAGCTGTTCGATGACTTCGACGCCTGTTTCGACTGGCTCACCCGGCGTGGGGTGTTCCCCGACACCATCGGCGTGCTCGGCTTCGATTCGGCGGGCACCGCGGCGTTCCTGGTCGCGACCAATCGTCCGATCGGCGCCGCGGTGAGCGTCGCGTCACCCGGCATCATCGAGCCGCTCACCGACCAGGCCGATGCCTTGGTGCGCGCCGCTCCCAACCTCCAGGCACCGTGGCTCGGCCTGTTCGGCGTGGACGACCCGGCCACCCCGCCCGCCCAGGTCGACCAGCTGCGGGACGCCACCGCTCGCGCCGCGGTCGCCAGCCTGGTCGTCACCTACCCCGGCTCGCACCACCGCGCCGACACCTCCGAGGCGGACGACGGGGACGATGCGGTCGATTCCCAGACCAGAATCTTCGATTGGTTCGACAGTAACCTACGCTGACCAGCCGTTTTGTGATCTGGACGGTAGCTCCTGTAACCTTTTGGCTCGGCGGTTCGAAAGGACCGGTGCCCTCGAAGAGAAGGCTCCAGGAGGCGTGCCAGAGCGGCCGAATGGGACTCACTGCTAATGAGTTGTCCCTTCACGGGGACCGGAGGTTCAAATCCTCTCGCCTCCGCCAAGCCCGGGAAACCGGGTACAACTGAATAACACCTGCGCCCGTAGCTCAACGGATAGAGCATCTGACTACGGATCAGAAGGTTAGGGGTTCGAATCCCTTCGGGCGCACACAGGTAGAAGGCCCCTCCGATACCAACGGAGGGGCCTTCTCGCATCTCTGACGACACCATTTGACGACAGTGTCACTCGAACAGCGCGTCCATCCCGGTCACGCGTCGCGCCGCACGACGTCGATCACGTCCATGTAGGTGCGCGTCGTCACGCTGATCGAACTGTGCCGCAGGATGCGCTACACCGTCGCCGCCTCCGCGCCGATCGTGAACAACAACGTCGCGCACGAGGCGCACGGATCATGCAGCCGGAGCGGTCCGAGCGCGCGCCTCCCGCACCAGCTGAGCGAGAGTGCGATGAACGAACCCGCGCTCGAGTTTCTGTCTGCGACCTAGAAGTAGTCGACCTAGAAGTAGTCTTTGAGCATTTCTGTGGACCATGCAGCTTGCCGGACGTCTCCGCGAGGGCCGAACTCCGCGAACCAGGGTTTGATATCCAGTACGGGCGTGCCGTCGACGGCGTCCAGTTCGGCGACATGCAGGTCCAGGCCGTCCACTCGGAGCAGGCGACAGCGCGAGACGCCGAGCCAGTTGATGCGCCGCATGTTCCTGTGCCCGAAGATACCGACCTTCGGCCATTCGGGATTGTCGCGTGCGCTGCGCGCACCGAAGTGCAGGTCTGTTGGGTCGGTGAGGTGGAACCGGAACACGATCTCCAGGTGGCTGAACTCCTCCAACCCCTGTACCGACTCTTCGGTGAACCGGGGGTCGTCGACACGAATGATCGCCTCGGTGCCGCCCCAGTGATCATCGGTTGGTTCACATCGGCCACCTACGACGTGCGCGACCGGCACTACCTCGAACACTTCGTCAGCCATACGAACCTCTGTCTCACTTCTTGTTTGCGGCTAGATACTCGGCTGCTTGCTCGTCAGTCTCGCGGACACCGGGAATGGACTGGTCGCGGTACGGTGCCAGCGTCGAGCGTATGTCGCGGGCCACGTTCCTGGTGCGACCGGACTGCACCCTGCCCATCGCGCCGAGTGCCGAACGCCAGGTGGCGCAAGCCTGCTCGATTTCGCCGCTGCGGGCCTGCACCGTCCCGAGGTAACCAAGAGTCACCGCATGGGTTCGTGTGAACGCGGTGGCCTTGCGCTTGCGGACGCTGAGCTGGAATTGGTCGGCGGCTCCGGCGAGGTTGCCCGCGTCCCGCAGTGCGCACGCGGTTTCGTGGGCGAGACTCGCCTCGGAGAAGAAGAACACCCGGGTGGGTTCGGGATCGGAGTCCGAAGCTGCCGCGAGATCCCGCTCGGCTTGGAGAAGAGCTTTCGCTGACTCGGCGGGCCGGCCGGCCGCGCTCAATGCTTTCGCGTGCACGACCTTCAGCAGTGCGCGCTCGCGCGGGCAGGCGTACCGGTAGCGAGCGCCGTTGACGGATGCTTCGGCCAGCTGTAGGCCCTGATCGGGGTGTCCTAGGTCGATGGCCTGGTGAGCCATGGCGCGCATCACGTGACCGGTCAGTGGCGCGTCTTCCGCCTCGGCGGCGAGCTGGGTCGATGTGGCGAAGTAGCGTTGTGCGGCCGCGTGCTCGTCGTTGTCGAACGCCATCCACCCGACGAGGTAAGCCATTTCCGCAGCTGCGGAGAACATTTGGCGGCGTACGGTCTCGCTGGCGAAGGACCCCCGTAGATAGCCGGTTACCTCGTTGGTCAGATATTGGACGACGGCTGTTCGTCCATGCCCGCCACCGAGGCGCTGATCTATCTGCGAGAACACGAGCATCAGGTCTCGTACAGCGGCTACGTCGGCTTCCCCCACGTAGCGGACTCGGGATTCCTTGCGTGGAAGGGCGGCCGCGTGGTCGAGTCTGCCGGGCAGCAGGACGGATGCGCTGAGTGCTGTGGAGTATCCGACACGTAGGAAAGAGCGCCGTTCCACATCAGCCTTTCCGAGGTTGAGCAAGCTCGCTACTGGGTCTTGGATGCGACCGAAATGCTTCTCGTAACACGCTATGACATCGGGCGTCGGTGTGCGTTCTCCGGTCTCGTAGTAGGCAAGCACAGACTTGCTGTAGTGGATCTGAGCAGATAGTGCGGCCAGGGACACTCCAGCGGCTTCGCGGGCTGCTCGGAGCTGCGCACCGACGATAGCGGCGTGACCGTCCATACCGCCGAATCTAGCCGGTCACGGACTCGCGTACAGCTAGTTGTGGATGCGCTGTGGACGCCGATCCCGTTCCTCGGTGCATGTTCCGTGGTCATCTGAATAGGCGTCCGGCATGGAGTACGGAACCGCGAGCCCCTTACCGCAGTCCGCTCCTGTCCCGGGTACCGATCAGGGGGTTGTCGGGGCCGGGCGCGCCTATTCCGACGAGTGTGAGCAGGGGAGCGCGATGCGCCGAGAAGCGTTCGGGGACACGCCGATGTCTCGATGCCACTACTACCGGAACGTGTGCGATATACCCGCGAGAGTCGACCCTCCGCATGTGGGACGGATCGTGGCCCGTTGCGGTTCGGTGTGGGCGATCACGATGCCCGCCGTGCTGGGGCACGACGTGAAGGTGTGGATGCAGAACCAGGGTTACAAGCTGGGTCCGATCCTTTCGCATCCACGGTCGCAACGCTGGACGTTCATCATCCGCCCGGACGTGCCCGATGATGTGCCGTTGTTCGCTGAGATGTTCCGGTTCAACGTGTCCATCGTGCGCGATGGCGGAACGATCGGATTGCCGAGCCCCGCTGATCGCGGGACCGCGTTTCGCGCGTGGATCGTGCGCCCCGACAGCCACGTTCGCCCTTCCGGCTGGCTGATAGTGCGGGCAATACGGGACATCGCGGCAGCGAAGCGGGCGCAACGTCGTCGGGTACTGGCTTATGCCGGACAGTGATGAGCCCGAACGGCCTGACCTGCAACTACTCCAGCGCGGCAAGTCGCGCGAATTCGACGTTGAGGCGGCGTCAGCGCGGCTGCATGACCAGCTGACTTCGCACAGCAACCCGGCACTGCCGCTGATGAACCGTGACGCTGCGGATAAGGACTGGACATGCGAGAGGGTTGCGACCCGTTGCAGTGTCCGACTCGGGTGGTGGCGGAGATCGTGATTCGCGATGACTACCGGTGGTTCCGGGAACGGGGCATGTGATGACTTCTCCGCTGCCGAACGAACCGGATGTGCATCTGTCGGTTTTCCTGCACGGCGCACGGTTCGACTTCGCGGCCTGCCTCACTGCCGCCCTACTGTTCGTTCAAGAGCATCGGGAACGGCACTACGTCGACGCCGTGAACGTGCTCCCTGATAGTGCTGAGGGCTGGCCCAGGTTGCCGTGTGAACGGCTGTATATCGAGCGATGATGCTCCTTGCCCGGTGACCGTGCACGCGCGACACTGACCTGTTCGGACCATGACGAGAAGGAGCTAGGCATGGGGACTGACGAGCAGTTGACCATGGACCTCGGCGTACCCGTCGAGCAGACCGAATGGGGGAAATGGGTCGATCCCGACCGGCGTGCGGCGCAGGTGCGGAAGTTCTTGAACCATGCGGGGTTGCAACGCCTTCCTTCGAAGCTGTGGCCCGAAGACTCTCCGGACCTGGACCGGCTGAACGATGTATGCAGAGAACTGTTCCCGGATCCGGACACGCCGTACCTTCCCGAAAACCAGGATATGACCGATGCATTCATTTGCTTCCTCGGCGCATGTTTCGAGAAATACGTGGATGGCGAATGGGTCGACCACACTGAATATGGTCACGATAAATCGTTCTATGGCCGCGGCGTGAATCCGGCATTGCGATGGGTGGATTACGACGGTGACGAAGACGAATGCACCGTATTCGACTACATCGACTCCATGATCCACCACAATATGGAATACGGTGACGGCTTCATTCACATCACTGCCGACCTGCGAAGGAAATACTACAATCTGATGTAGGCCTCAATGGGTGACGGCTACAGTAGGGATCGCGACGATTTCGAACAGAACGAGCGCGGCAGGATCTTCGAGAACGGCACCGACAGATTCTTTCGTGATCGTGAAAACGGATACACGCGGGGATCGCGCAAATATGAGTTCCGAGACCGCAACGGCCGCATAGAACGAATCCAGTTCGACAAGATCAAAAACGAGCATAACCGGAGCAGTGCCGATTCTATCGAAGAAAAGTCGGGCCGCATCGAAGGACGGAAGGACGAGAAGCAGCTCAGGGGAATCAGGGAACTTCTCGACAGCAGAGAGATCAATCATCACACGCTGCGTTCGGTCGAAGGCGAGTTCATCTCGAAAAATGCTCAAGACCTGATCAGAGGACTGATTCAGGATTTCGGGGACCGGTTCACGCATCAGATAATTCCCCGAGCGGATGCCCGCGAAATCTGGGCACGCGGTCTGCAATTGGAGCGGGGCCAGCAGCTCGAATTGCCTGGTGTAGGCGAGAAGGCGCGGCAGCAAAAGGCGCAGCAGCGCGAGCAGCGGGGGAAATTGGCGGAGCTGGCGAAGAAGGCACGCGAGCGAGCCGAGAAGTTCCGGAGTCTGCTGAGATTCCGCGACGGTGCTACGCGTGGCCGTTCGGCAGCCTCCGCGCGAGTCGAGCGCGAGCGACAAGCGCACGAACAAGCCAAGCTAGCCAGGCAGGCGCGCGAAACACCCGGTGCACGGATCGAACGTGAGGCTGCCGAACGGGTGGCGCTGGGATTCCCGGTGCCCGAACAGTCTCAGCTACGGGAAGCCGCCGATACTGGGGAACAGGCGGCCCGAGAGGCAGCCGACGCCGCCAGCTTGGAGCGTGCAGCAGCCGACGCCCGCAGAGCGGAGGAGAAAGCGCGCGAAGAAGCCCGCACTGCCCGCGAGGCAGCCGACAACAAAGAACGCGCGGGAGAACTGGCACGCCTCCAAGCCCGGGGAGTGCCGCCGGAAGTGGTGAAGCTTCTCGAACTCGGCCAAGCGCAACCACCATCAGCGGCGGTGCGGGAGCCACCTGGTCATGCGCCAGGCGTTGTGCGTGGCGGCACTGGGCAAGGGCAGGAACGCTCACGTGAAATATCTCGCGACCGATAACCGACTTCCGCCGCTGCTCACAGCGCCGCCCTTGCCTCAGGAGGTGGGTCCAACCGATTTCATCGCTCAGAAGCCAATCTGGCGGCACGTTCTTGTGTGGGCTAAAGACCTCCCCTGTCAATGGTGACCCACTCCTGAGGACACCATTTGGCGACAATGTCACTCGACAGTGCGTCCATGCCCGTCACCGCATCGCCCTGCACGGCGTCGATGGCGTCCATGTAGGTGCGCATCGTCACGGTGATCGAACTGTTCCGCTATTTCCAGGCGGGGAGGTTCGGCAGGTCGCCGGTGAGGTCGGGGCCGGGGGTGCGGCCGAGGAGCCAGGCGGCGAGGGAGGAGGCGGGGCCGGAGATGGTGTGGGTGGCGGGGGTGGGGCCGATGGTGGCGGTGAAGTCGGAGTCTGTGGCGTGGAGGGTGAAGGGGGCGAGGGGGGTGTCGGTGGTGAGACGGGTGAGGTCGGCGGTGGCCTGGGGGAGGATTCGGGCGACGAAGGGGGCGGGCCAGTGGGCGGGGGTGTAGCCCGCGTTCAGGTCGACGTGGTGGATTTCGACCTCTTGCAGGCGCATCCAGAGGACTTCGGTCGCGGGGATGGGGCGGCCCTGGCGGGTGCGGACCTGCGCTTGCCAAGCGTCGTCGGTGAGTGAGCGGGCGAGGCCCAGGAAGCGGGTGGCGGCGGCCTCGTTGTCGGCGAGTTGTTCGGAGAGCGGGCGGGGCGCGCCCGCTTCGATGTCGCTGTCGCGCAGGAAAGCGCTGGCGTACTGCGGGATTTCGACGCCGGTGTGGGCCCACAGCAGCAGGTTCACCAGACTGTCCGCGTTGCGGGCGAGGTGGGCCATGACGTGGCCGCGGGTCCAGCCGGGCAGCGAGGAGGGTTCGGTGACGGCATGCTCGTCGAGGCCGCGGATGGTGTCGAGCAGGCGGGCGGTCGCCTCGGCGACGGTGTCGAGTTGCACGGGGGTCTGCGAGGCGGTGGTCACGGTTTCGACCCTAGCGAGAGAGAACCCGGCTCGTCGCGAACGACGGGCCGGGTTCGTTCTGGGAACGGCTTATCCGGGCCACGCGGAATCCGAGGGCCCGCGTGGCGTGATGGGCGCGCCCTTGCATCGGTCACCGGCGATCGCGGGTCCGGTCGGCGGACCGCAGTCGAGCGCGATCAACCCGTCGACCAGCGTGTGCGCGGACTGCGGGCACGCGAAGGAATTGCGTCGATCGGCGCCCTACCCGGCGACGATCGCGTCGGCTTCGATCTCGACCAGCAGCGCCGGGGTGATCAAGCCCTTGATCTCGTACATGGCCGTCGCCGGACGGATCTCGCCGAACACCTCCGCGTGCGCCTTGGCGACCTCGGGCCAGCGGGCGATGTCGGTGACGAAGATGCGGGTGCGCACCACGTCGGCCAGGCTCGCGCCGGCCTCTTCCAGCGCGGAGCCGATGCGCCGCAGGGTTTCCCTCGTCTGCTCGCCGATGTCGTCGCCGCCGACGGCCGTGCCGCCGGGGGCCGAAGCGGTGGTTCCGCTGACCGCGACGACATCGCCGAGCCGGACCGCCCGCGAGTAGCCGACGAGGTCTTCGAACTCCGAACCCGAGGAGATGTTCACGCGATCGCTCATGGGCGAAAGCATCGCACGGCGCCGAGCGCGGCCATGTGCCGGACAGTCGAGTGCAGGCACCTGCCGGTCGACATCCGAAACGGTGACAGGGTGGGCGTGCAGTCGTCAGGATCCGTCCGCGCGACTCGGTAATCGGCTCGGCTCGGTCCGCTCCCGGCTCTCCACGATGACGGCGGCCGCCAAGGCGATCAACCACAGCGACATCGCACCCACCTGGATCCGCTGCGCTATCCCGAGGGCGTAGTTGCCCGGCAGATTGTCGGCCACCAGCATCCAGGTCGTCGCCAGCGCACCGATCACCAGCACGACGAAGCCGAATTCGCGCAGCACCCGCCAGCGCCGGTAGCGGAACGCGGCGAGGCTGAAGGCGCACGCGGCGACCGCGATCGAGGTGACCGCCAGCGTGCTCGTCAGCGCGTGCGGCTGATGCAGTTGCGGAAACAGTTCGCTCGGGCCGCCGCACCCGCTCTCGCCTGGCGTGCAGTCACGCAGCGGTAGCAGGACGTCGGCGATGGTCGCCGCGCCGAAGCAGAACAGCGCGATCCAGCCGACCGTGGTCATCCTGCGGCGCGGGAACGACAGCAGTCCCGCGACGGCGGCGGGCATGAGCGACACCCCGACGATCAGGTCCGCGGTCGCGAACACCTCCCGGTACGGCTTGCCCTCCGCGTCCAGTTCGCTGAGGAACGTGTCGACCGGGTCGAGATCGATCTTCAGCGCGAACTGGAGCACCCAGGACGAATAGCAGAGCCCCGCGATCGCGATCGCCGCGGCGACCAGCACAGTTGCCGGTCGCAGCCGCCGAACGGCGATGTCCGAGCCATCCGTCACGTCCCCATTGTGCTGGTTTCTAGAGCGCGCCGGACAGCGACGGGCCGCACACGTCATTACCATCCGGGGCACAGGGTCTTGTCAGCTTCGCCCGGCACGCTGGTCGACAGCTGCAACTCGAGGAGGTCCCCATGCTCGGTTTCGCGACTGCCGCCGCCGGAATCGCGGTCATCACAGTGATGGTGATGTCCGGCTATCTGGCCGCACACGCTCCGCGTTCACTCGTGCGGGTGCGCCACCGCCGCTGACAACTCGGCCTGGACGCGATCGGCCGCGCTGATGGGATCCTCGTGCTCCCAGACGCGGACCACGCGCCATCCCGCCGCGACGAGCGCCGCGTCGGTGGCCCGGTCCCTGGCCACGTTGCCCGCCAGCTTGACCGCCCACCATTCGGCGTTGTTCTTCGGATCGGTGGCGTGCTGCGGGCAGCGGTGCCAGAAACAGCCGTCCACGTAGACCGCGACTCGCCGGCGTGGGAAGACCAGATCGGCGCGCCTGCGCTGGCCCCGGATCGGTGCGCGGTCGACGAAGTAGCGCAGCCCGCGGCGATGCAGTTCCCGGCGCAGCGCGAGTTCGGGATCGGTTCCGGTGCGCCGCTGGCGCGCCATCCGCGCGCTGGTGGCCGCGTCGGTAGGGGGCCGGTTCATGCCGCCCAGCCGCCCATCCGATCCAGATGGCATTCCACATCGGCGAGGAAGCCGGGCGGGAAACGCAGACTGCCCATGGTGGTGCGGCGCAGGAATCCGGCCGTCGCGCGGGCGGACAGCAACCGCGCGTCGGTGAGGAAGTGGGCCAGGTCCTCGTACGGCTCGTGCACCGGCCAGGTCGAGACCGGCACCCGATAGGCCGTACCGGCGCGCCCCCACGCCGCGACCGGCCACGGCGTGCCCGGCGCCAGCGGCTGATCCCCGGAGATCGGGTCGAGCGGAGCGGCCAGCCGCGATCCCACCCAGGCCGCCATCCGCACGCTCACCGCGTTGCCGACCAGCTTCCAGCGGTGACCCTTGCGGATGCCCGGTATCTCGGTGGCGGGTGCCGTCCAGCCGGGGTCGAAGCCCTGGAGGCGTTCGGCGTCCGAGATCCCCGGCGTGACGATCTCCCCGGACGGTAGCCGTACCGCGGGCGGGCTGGCGATGCCGAGCGCGGAGCCGCCCTTCAGCGTCGGAACCGCGTTCACCGCCCAGCCCAGCCCGCGCACCCCTTCGGTCCAGTAGAAGCCGCACGGATCGACCTCGGGATCGCCGATCACGCGGGGACCGGCGTCCTCGCCGAACAGGACCCCGCGCGGG
The DNA here is from genome assembly GCF_040642815.1 of Nocardia sp. NPDC047648. Taxonomy (NCBI): domain Bacteria; kingdom Bacillati; phylum Actinomycetota; class Actinomycetes; order Mycobacteriales; family Nocardiaceae; genus Nocardia; species Nocardia sp. NPDC047648. The sequence goes on from NZ_JBEYSX010000014.1 coordinate 196,901, forward strand.
TCCTCGGTGCGGGAAGCCAACATCAGTACCCGCTGTCGGCGCTGGGGCAGGCCGAAGGCGCGGGCGTCCACCACGCGGTAGGCCCAGGTGTAGCCGAGTTCGTCGAGCGCGCCGGTGATGTGCCGCATCGCCGCGCCGCGCCCCAGCTGGAGCATGAAAGGCACGTTCTCGATCAGGAGCCAGCGTGGGCCGCGCTTGCGGCGCACCAGCCGGAACACCTCGTCGACCAGGCCCGAGCGCGTGCCGGTGATGCCCGCGGTGCGCCCCGCCTGGGACAGGTCCTGGCACGGGAATCCCGCCGCGACCAGTTCCGTCCCCGCCGGGATCGCCCGCAGCCGGGTGATGTCGGAATGCAGGGGCACGTCCGGGAAACGGGCGGCGAGCACCCCTTGGGCCCCGGGCTCGATCTCGCACAGCAGCTCGGTGTGCCAGCCGTGCCTGCCGAGGCCGAGCTCGAGTCCGCCGATCCCGGCGAACAGCCCGACCATCCGCGCGCCCGTCAACGACCTACCCTTTCTCGCGTCCACACCCGGACGCCGCCCGCGCGTCCCGTGCCCGGGGAGCAGGTTACTCGAGTCGTCCGAGGCGATACCCGAACACGCGACCATCGGTCTCGGCACCTGGTACGGTCCGCGTGTCACGCAGTGCGATCCGTGCGCATTTCCAATAATGCACAAGGGTGGTCGCACAGGGACGTGATGACCGGCCGTTCCGCCTGCGCTCCAGTGCCATCTGTGCGGGCCGCCCACGATCGTGGTGGCGCGCTCGCGCATTGCTTTCTGCTCGACGACGTTCCAGAGCGACGCTAGGGAAAGTGAGCGAAACATGCAGATGCCTTCCACCAGAAACGGACAGTTCCCCCCTGTTGTGGTCACCAGCCTCGCGGCGACCACCTCCCTCGCGGGTGACGTGGATTCCACGTGGAAGGGCTTGCTCAAAGGCGACAGCGGTATCGACGTCCTGGAAGACGATTTCATCGACGAATTCGAACTGCCGGTGCGCATAGGCGGCCATCTCGAGGTCCCGCCCGCGACGTATCTGGACGTGGCGGAGGCCCGCAGGCTCGCCTACGTGGAACAGCTGGCCGTCGTGCTGGGGCGTGAGGTCTGGCGCAACGCGGGCAGTCCCGAGGTGGACAAGCACCGTCTGGCGGTGTCGATCGGCACGGGGCTCGGCGGCGCGGAGGCGATGATCCACGCTCGGGACAAGCTGCGAAACGGGGGTTACCGCAAGGTGTCGCCGTACACCGTCCAGGCCGTGATGCCGAACGGCGCCGCCGCCTGCGTCGCGCTGGAACTCGGGGCGCGCGCCGGGGTGACGACGCCGGTGTCGGCCTGTTCCTCCGGTGCGGAGGCGATCGCCAACGCGTGGCGGGCGATCGTCATGGGCGACGCCGACGTGGTGGTCACCGGCGGCGTGGAGGGTTCCATCCAGGCCCTCGCCATCGCGGCGTTCAGCATGATGCGCGCGATGAGCACCCGCAACGACGCGCCGAAGAGCGCCTCACGTCCGTTCGACGCCGAGCGGGACGGCTTCGTCTTCGGTGAGGCGGGCGCGCTGATGGTGCTGGAGACCGAGGAGCACGCCAGAGCGCGCGGCGCGACCATCCACGCCCGGCTGATGGGCGCGGGCATCACCTCCGACGGCTTCCACCTGGTGGCGCCGGATCCGGAGGGCACCGGGGCCGCGCGTGCGATGACCCGTGCGATGCGCACGGCGGGTCTGGCCAAGACCGATGTCACGCACGTCAACGCGCACGCGACCGCCACTCCGATCGGTGACACGGCGGAGGCGCGCGCGATCAGCCAGGCGGTGGGCAACCACGCGTCGGTCTACGCGCCCAAATCGGCCCTCGGTCATTCCATCGGCGCGGTGGGGGCGCTCGAATCGGTGCTCACGGTGCTGAGCGTGCGCGACGAAATCGTTCCGCCCACGCTGAATCTGGACAATCAGGATCCGGACATCGATCTGGACGTGGTGCACGGCCAAGCCAGGCCCGGACGCATCGATTACGCCCTGAACAACTCGTTCGGATTCGGCGGGCACAATGTCGCGCTCGCCTTCGGACGGTACTGACCGCCAGGTGGCCGGGACACCTGCAAACCTTCCCGGCGCTTCGTTATCGACCTGTGTTCGGTGTCATTGCACGCCCTGAGTGGCTGTGCGCTGGAAAAGGATAAGGCGATGATCGACGAAACCTTCGACGACTATCTGGACGATCAGGGCAATATCAGAATCCGCGGCGACAGGACCCTGATCGACTTCGTCGACAAGCACAGCGCGGAGAACGGCGACGAACTCGCCTACCGCTTCATCGACTACTCCCGGGAAAGGGACGGCGAGTACCACGAACTCACCTGGCGGCAGTTCGGTGTGCGCTTGCACGCGGTGGCGGCACGGCTGCAACAGGTCACCCAGCCGGGCGATCGAGTGGCGATTCTCGCTCCGCAAGGACTCGACTACGTCGTCTCGCTGTTCGCCGCGGTGTACGCGGGCACTATCGCGGTCCCGCTGTTCGATCCGGAGGAACAGGGCCACACCGACCGCTTGCACGCGGTGCTGGGTGACTGCACTCCGGCGGCGATCCTCACCTCGGGCTCCGCGGCCGCCGGCGTGCGGAAATTCTTCCGGCATCTGCCGCCGCAGCAGCGTCCGCGCATCATCGCGGTGGAGGCGATCCCCGATAGCGTCGGCGCCTCGTGGGTTCGCCCGGACATCAACATCGACAGCGTCGCCTATCTGCAGTACACCTCGGGGTCGACCCGGACGCCCGCGGGCGTAGCGATCACCCATCGAGCGGTGGGCACGAATCTGTTGCAGATGATCGATGCCATCGGCGTCACCGAGCATTCGCGCGGGGTCACCTGGTTGCCGCTGTTCCACGACATGGGCCTGCTCTGCGTGATCCTGCCGACGGTCGGCGGCGGATTCATCACGATCATGTCGCCGAGCGCGTTCGTGCGCCGCCCCTATCGCTGGATCAAGGAGCTGGCCGCGGCCTCCGACGGCGCCGGGACATTCGCCGCCGCACCCAATTTCGCGTTCGAACACGCCGCGGCGCGCGGCAAGCCGAAGCCGGGCGAGAAATTGGATCTGTCCAATGTGATCGGGCTGATCAACGGCAGCGAACCGGTGTCGGTGTCGTCGATGAAGAAGTTCAACGACGCGTTCGCGCCGTACGGGTTGCCGGAGACGGCGATCAAGCCCTCCTACGGCATGGCCGAGGCGACGGTGTTCGTCTCCGCCACCCGGGCCCGGGACAAGGCGAAGGTCGTGCATGTCGACCGGACCGAGTTGAACGCCGGGCGGATGGTCGAGGTCGCCGCGGACGCCGAGAACGCCATCGCGCAGGTGTCCTGCGGGTACGTCGCGCTGTCGCAGTGGGCGGTGATCGTCGACGCCGAACACGGCACCGAGCGACGGGACGGCGAGGTCGGTGAGATCTGGCTGCACGGCGAGAACATGGGCATCGGGTACTGGGGGCGCCCCGAGGAGACCGAGGCCACCTTCCGCGCGAAACTGGCCGCCCGATTGCCCGAGGGCAGTCACGCGGAGGGCACGCCGCCCGACGCCAACTGGATGCGCACCGGCGATTTCGGCGCCTACCTCGACGGCGAGCTGTACATCACCGGCCGGGTCAAGGACTTGGTCATCGTCGACGGCCGCAACCACTATCCGCAGGACCTGGAGTTCTCGGCCCAGGAATCCAGCACGGCGCTGCGCCCCGGCTTCGTCGCGGCGTTCTCGGTGCCCGCCAACGAACTGCCCGCCCTGGTCTTCGAGCAGGGCAGCCGCTCCGGTCTGGCGTTCGACGCCGAGGACGCCTCCGAGCAGTTGGTGATCGTCGCCGAGCGCAATACCGGTGCGGGCAAGCTCGAGTCGGAGTCGGTCGCCGACACGGTGCGCGCCGCGATCGCGCATCGCCACGGCGTCATGGTCCGGGACGTGCTGCTGGTGCCCGCCGGTTCGATTCCACGCACCTCCAGCGGCAAGATCGCCCGCCGCGCCTGCCGGGCGGCCTATCTGGAGGGCACGCTGCGCGGCGGCCACCAGCAGCAGGCGTTCCCGGACGCGCCGCAGGAGTGGGAGTCGGAGACGGCGGTCGTCGGCTAGAGGCGGGTCTCGGCCTCGTACTCGAATTCCCGGACGTCGGCGCCCACTATTCGGTCGTCGAGGTCGCCAGAGGTACCCGTGCCGCGGAAGCGTTCCACCGCGGCACGGGTGGTCCAGCGCTCGTAGACGTTCACCCGATCGGGTTCGAGTAGGTCCGCGCCGAGGCTGAAGTCCAGGCAGCCGTCGCAGGCGCGGGCGAGCGCCACCACCTCCCGGCAGCTGTCGAGGTAGCGGTCGCGATCGGTGACCCGCAGATACCCGGCGACGATCAGCATGGGAGGAAGTCTAGATCTTTGCGGTTTGACCTCGAGTTCACTCGAGGTTGTTGGCTTGGCGAATGAGCGTCGCACCCGTCGCCGCGGATCTCCGGCGGCAGCCGGAAAATCGGTTGGTCGATACACGTTCCGGTGCGACCCTGGAATGTCGGACCCCGCTGCGAACATCACCGTGGGTCCCGTTCTCCGCCGCCAGTCACATACCTCGAGGGGGAGTCTTGTCTGTCGCACTGGACGTTTCGTCGGCCGAACCGGAGGCCGACAGAACGGGGCGGCCCGCCGCCACGGGCCGCCTGCATTCCCTGCGCCGATTCGGGCCGTACCTGCGTCCGCATGCCGGCATCCTGCTCGCCGCCAGCGGCCTCGCGGTGTTGTCCGGCCTGACGGCCGTCGTCATCCCGCTGATGATCGCCCGGATCATCGACGGCCCGGTCGCCCACCGCGATCTCGCGGGCGCGCTCGGGCCGGTGGCCGCGGTCACGGCGCTCGGCCTGGTGGAGGCCGCAGGGGTGTGGGGGCGCCGCTGGCTGATCGCCGCGCCCGCGACGCGGTTCGAGATCACGGTGCGCGCCGAGATCTTCCGAAAGCTGCAAGCGCTGTCGATCGGCAGGCACGACGCGTGGGAGTCGGGTCAGCTGCTCTCGCGAGCGATCGACGATCTGGCCACCATGCGCCGGTTCGTGTCCTTCGCGGCGCCGTTCCTGCTGGTCCACTGCGTGATCATCCCGGTCGGCCTGCTCGTGCTGATCGGGCTGAGCCCGCAGATCGGCTTGATCTTCGCGGTGATCTCGATCCCGCTGGTGATCGGCTGCATTCGTTTCGAACGCCGATACGCGGTGGCGTCCAGGCGTTCCCAGGACCAGTCCGGTGATCTGGCCACGACGGCAGAGGAATCCGCGCAGGGCATCCGGGTGCTCAAGGCGTTCGGGCGCGGCGTGTTCTTCGGCCACCGCTTCACCGCGCAGGCGCAGGAGCTACGGCGCACCGAGCTGCTGAAAGCGCGCCTGGACGCGACGTTGTGGTCGCTCATGGTGAGCCTGCCGCAGCTGGCCATCGCGTTCGCGCTGGGGTACGGCGGGTACGCGGTGGCGCACGGCACGATGACGCTCGGCACCTTGATCGCGGGCATCACGCTGGCGACCTTCTTGCAGTGGCCGATCATCTGGACCGGCTTCCTGCTCGCCGAGCTGAACGACGCGCGCACCGCGGCCGACCGGTACTGGGAGATCATCGACACCCCCGCCGACATCACCGATCCGGCCGACCCGGTGCACCTGCCCGAGCGCATCCGCGGCGAATTGCGCTTGAACGCCGTGCGATTCGCCTTCCCCGAGGCCGAAGACGATGTGCTGCGAGAGGTGTCGTTACGGGTGCGTCCCGGCGAGACCGTGGCGCTGGTCGGCGCGACGGGAAGCGGCAAGACGGCGCTGCTCAACTTGATCCCGCGCCTGTACGACGTGACGGACGGTGCGATCACCATCGACGGCATCGACATCGCGGCGATGCGCGTCGCCGATCTGCGGTCGCTGGTGTCGGTTGCCTTCGAGGATCCGGTGCTGTTCTCCGCGAGCGTGCGCGAGAACGTCGCGCTCGGCGACCCGACCGCCACCGACGCCGACGTGCGCCGCGCCCTGGAGGTCGCGCAGGCCACCGAGTTCGTCGACGACCTGCCTTGGGGCTTGGACACCAGAATCGGCGAACAGGGCCTGAGCTTGTCCGGTGGCCAGCGGCAGCGGCTCGCGCTGGCCCGCGCGGTGCTCACCGGTGCGGGCGGGGGCGCGCGCAGCCGGATCATGGTGCTCGACGACCCGCTGTCCGCGCTCGACGTGGAAACCGAGGAGCGGGTGCAGGCACGCCTGCGCACCGTGCTGGCCGACGCGACGACGCTGCTGGTCGCGCATCGCCCGTCCACGGCGGCGCTGGCCGACCGGGTGGCGGTGCTCGCCGACGGCCGGATCGTCGCGGAGGGCACCCACGATCAACTGCTTCGTACCAGCAGGAGCTACCGCGAACTGATGGGAGGTGAGTAGCGATGACTACGACGATCAGTGACTCGAAAGACGAAGCACCGGAGCCCGTTCCGGCACGCGAGGAAGCCGCGGCCGACTGGCGTGGCATCGCGGGCGAGGACAAAGCGGTCACCGAGACCGGAAATCTGGTGCTGGCCGGCCGCTCCCGGCGGCTGCTGCTCGATCTGGTCAAGCCCTACCGCAAGCTCACCGCGCTCGCGCTGGTGCTCATCGTGCTGGACAACGTCGCGAAGGTGTCCGCGCCGCTGTTCGTCGCGCACGCGCTGGACACCGGCATCGCGCGCGGTGTCGAGGGGAACTGGGGGCCGCTGGCCGGGAGCGTGGCCGGTTACCTCGGCTCGGTCCTGCTCGGCGTGGTCTGCACGTACTCCTTCCTGCGGGTGTCCGGCAGGCTCAGCCAGAGCGTGCTGTTCGACCTGCGGGTCCGCGCGTTCACGCACGTGCAGCGGCTCAGCGTCGCCTTCCACGAGAAATACACCTCCGGCAAGGTGGTGGCGCGGCTCACCGGCGACATCGAGACGCTCCAGGATCTGCTGGAGAGCGCCCTCAACCAGGCGCTGAGCGCGATCCTGTCGGTGCTCACCATCGCGGCGCTGTTGATCTACCTGGATCAGGCTCTGGCGGCGATCGTGCTGGTCGGATTCGTCCCGCTGGTCATGGTCACCCGGTGGGCGCAGCGCAGGCAGCGAGCGGGCTACCGGCGCACGCGCGCCGCGATCGCCAAGGTGGTCGTGCAGTTCGTCGAGTCGATGGGCGGCATGCGGGCGGTGCAGGCCTTCCGCCGGGAACAGCGCAACGAGTCGGTGCTCGCGATCGAGGACTCCGAATACCGCCAGGCGACCACCGCGGCGATGCGCGGCATGGGCGACTACGCCGGGCTGACCAAGCTGCTCGGCAACCTGACCACGGTCACCGTCATCGTGGTCGGCGCCTGGCGGGTGATCGAGGGTGACCTCGCGGTCGGCGTGCTCGCGGCCTACCTGCTGTACCTCAACGAGTTCTACGGGCCGCTGGACGAACTGGCGCAGGTGTTCAACGCCTACCAGTCCGCGGCGGCCGCGCTGGAGAAGATCTCGGGCGTGCTCGAGGAGGAGCCGTCGGTGCCCGAGCCCGCGCGACCGGTGGCATTGGAGAAGGCGTCGGGCGCGGTGCGCATGGAGAAGGTGTGGTTCGGTTACTCGTCCGCGCGGAAGGATGCCCACTCGGCGCCGTCCACCGAACCGGGTGATCCCGATCGGCGGGCGCGACCGGTGCTGCCGGAGTTCACCCTGGACATCCCGGCCGGGCAGGTGATCGCGCTGGTGGGGGCCACCGGTGCGGGCAAGTCGACGCTGGCGAAGCTGCTGACGCGGTTCTACGACCCGTCCGGCGGCACGGTCACCCTGGACGGCGTCGACCTGCGCGAGGTGTCCGACGCCGACCTGCGCCGCAACGTGGTGATGGTCACCCAGGAGTCCTACCTGTTCTCCGGTTCGGTGGCCGACAACATCCGGTTGGGCAGGCCCGAGGCCACCGACGCGGAGGTGTTCGCGGCGGCGCGCGCCGTCGGCCTGTACGACTTCGTGCAGGCGCTGCCCGAAGGCTTCGGCACCGACGTGCGCAAGCGCGGCGGCAGGCTCTCGGCGGGGCAGCGGCAGCTGGTGGCGTTCGCGCGGGTGTTCCTGGCCGACCCGGCGGTGATCGTGCTGGACGAGGCCACCTCGAGCCTGGACATCCCCAGCGAACGGCTGGTGCAGCGGGCACTGGAGACCGTGCTGCGCGGGCGCACGGCGGTGATCATCGCCCACCGGCTGTCCACGGTGGCGATCGCCGACCGGGTGCTGGTGCTGGAATCCGGCCGGATCGTCGAGGACGGCGCGCCGGACGCCCTGATCGCGGGCAGCGGTCGGTTCGCGGGCCTGCACGCGGCGTGGCGGGAGTCGCTGGTGTGATGAGCGGCGGTTGTGCGGGCCGGGGGCTGGGTGTCGCTTACGGTAGATACGTGACGACCCCAGCCCCCGACCCCGAGCGCCCCGCCGCGAGTCCGCAGGAATCCCGGTGGCCGGCGATCCTCACCTGGCGCGCCCACGACGCGACCCGGATGGAGTCGGTGCGGGTGCAGCTCAATGGCAACCGCATCCGTGCCGCCGGGCGCATGATCGGCGGCGCGAGCGCGGATCACCCCGCCTTCAGCGCGTCGTACGACCTGGTCACCGACGAGAACGGCGCGACGAAGCGGCTGTCGCTGCGCACCACGACGGCCGCCGGTGAGCGGCACGCCTCGATCGCCCGTGACGAGGAGAACTACTGGCTCGTCGACGCGGGCGGCAACCATGTGCGCTCCACCTTCGCAGGCGCCCTCGACGTGGACGTGGTGCTCAGCCCGTTCTTCAACACGCTGCCGATCCGCCGCTACGACCTGCAACACGCGGTCGAGGACGTCCAGGTCCCGGTGGTCTATGTCCGCCTGCCCGACCTGCTCGTCCAAGAGGCCACGCTGATCTACAGCAGCGCCGCCGACGGCATCAGCGTGCTGTCGCCGGTCTCCAGCGCCACGGTCACGGTGGACGCCGACGGCTTCCTGCTGGACTACCCGGGCCTGGCCGAACGGATCTGACGCCGCACTTACCTCGATCGGACTCGCCGGCCGTCGCGAGATCAGCTCAGCCGGGTGAGGACGCCGCCGCGCTGCCCGGCCGCTCGCAGGTGTTCCAGCCAATCCTGGTCACCAGGGCGGGTATCCGTGATCTCCCAGCGTCGCGCGGATTCGTAGCGCTGCCGCGCGTCGTGCCCGGCCTCGACCAGGTCCGCGAGGGATGTCTCGTCACGCAGGCTGTCGCGGGCCGCGCCGAGCACGGTGAGCGTTTCGTCCAGAACTTCCAGCAGCGCCGCCGAATTCGGTTCGCAGATCGCGCGAACCAGATCGGGCGCCGTGCCCGCCACCCGGGTGCCGTCGCGGAACGATCCGGCCGCCAGGCCCAGCGCCAGATCACCGCCGGTCGCGCCCGCCAGGGCCAGGGCCTCGGCCAGCACATGCGGGAGATGGGAGATGCGCGCGACGGCGCGATCGTGCTCGGTGGCCACCACCGGTACCACCACCGAGCCGCAGTCCAGGGCGAGCCGCGCCACGCGGGTCCATGGCTCGGCCCGGGTGCCCTCGTCGACGCCGACCGCCCACACCGCGTCGCGGAACAACTCCGGATCGGTGGCGGCCCAGCCGGATTCGGACGTACCCGCCATCGGATGACCGCCGACGTACCGGTCGGCGAGCCCGTGGTCGCGCACGGCCGCCGCGACCGGCGCCTTCACGCTCACCACATCGGTGAGCGCGCACTCGGGGGCGTAGGTGGCGATCGCGGAGAGTATGTGGTCCACCGCGGGCATCGGCACCGCGACGACGATCAGCGCGTCGGTTCCCGCGGCGCGGCGCAACGCGGCGGGCAGATCTTCGGTGACGTCGAATCCGTCGGCGCGGGCGGCCTGCGCGCCCGCCGCCGAGCGGTTGTATCCCCAGCCGTCATAGCCGGCGGCGACGGCCGCGCGTAATAGCGATCCACCGATCAGACCGGTCCCCAGGACGCATACGGGTGCTTTCATCGCCGAAGTCACCCGAACAGATTGGCATACGACTTCAACATTTCCGCTCGAGCAGACTACCGTTGCGGCCATGGCAGCACAGCGCTCGGGCACGAACAGGGCGGCGTCGGATGATTACGACGACGTGGAAGGGTTCGCAGTGGCGGTTGTCCGCGAAGAAGGCAAATGGCGGTGCAGCCCGCTGAGCCGGGACGCGCTCACCGATTTGTCCGCCGCGGAAAACGAACTGAAGGCTTTGCGCAGCTCCGGAGCGGTGTTCGGCTTGCTCGACATCGACGACGAGTTCTTCATCGTGCTCCGGCCGGCGCCGAGCGGGACCCGCATGCTCGTCTCGGACGCCACGGCCGCGATCGATTACGACATCGCCGCGGACGTCCTGGAGGCCCTGAACGTGGAGATTCCGGATATCGATCCGGACGAACTGGACGACGTCGAGCCGTGGGAGGAGGGCGACCTCGGGGTGCTCGCCGATCTCGGCCTGCCCGAACCGGTGCTGAGCGTCATCCTCGCCGAGACCGATCTGTATCCGGACGAGCAGCTCGCCATGATCGCCCAGCGTCTCGGCTTCGACGGTGAACTCGCCGCGGTACTGGACAAACTGCCCCGCTGACGTGGGCGTTCTCCCGAACGACCCGCTCGCGTCGGACGCCGACATGGTGCGTGCCGCCATCGGCGCGGCGGCGGCCGCCGGGGATCGTGACGTGCCGGTCGGCGCGGTGGTGTTCGACTCCGCCGGAAGGGAACTGGCGCGGGCCGCGAATGCGCGGGAAGCGCTCGGCGATCCCACCGCGCACGCGGAGATCCTGGCGCTGCGCCGTGCCGCCGCGGTGCACGGCGACGGATGGCGGCTGGAGGGCGCCACGCTCGCCGTCACCCTGGAGCCGTGCACGATGTGCGCGGGCGCGCTGGTGCTCGCACGGGTGAGCCGCCTGGTCTTCGGGGCGTGGGAGCCGAAGACCGGCGCTGTCGGGTCGCTGTGGGACGTGGTGCGCGACCGTCGTCTCAATCACCGCCCCCAGGTGCGCGGTGGAGTGCTCGAGGACGAGTGCGCGGCACTGCTCGACGAGTTCTTCCGCACCCAGCGCTGAGTCCACCAGGCAGCGCAGGTCAGCAAGCGATTTAGTGATCCGGCGACGGTCCGGTATGGTTGTCGGCGGTGGCGTGTCCGAGCGGCCTAAGGAGCACGCCTCGAAAGCGTGTGAGGGGTAACCCCCCTCCGAGGGTTCAAATCCCTCCGCCACCGCTCCAGCCCCTCATCTGTTCGCGCAGGTGAGGGGCTTTTCTTCTTTCGCAGGACGAGTGTGCCGAAGGAGGGTGATCCGGTGACCGAGCCCGAGCACCACTACTGGATGAACCGGGCCATCGAACTCGCGCGTTTGTGCCCGGTGGCCGAGGGCGCGTTCTCGGTGGGGGCGGTGATCGTCGCCGACGGTGCGGAGATCGCGACCGGTTACTCCCGCGAGTCCGAGCCGAAGGAGCACGCCGAGGAGGCGGCGCTCGGCAAGCTCGAACGGGCGGATCCGCGGCTGGGGCGGGCCACGCTCTACAGCACGCTGGAACCCTGTTCCGAACGGGCGACGAAGGACCGGCTGCCGTGCACCGACCGGATCCTGCGGGCCGGTATCCCGGTCGTGGTGATCGCGTGGCGCGAGCCGTCGACGTTCGTGGTGAACTGCGTCGGAGTGGAGAAACTGCGGCAGGCGGGTGTCACGGTGCTCGAACTGCCCGAACTGGCCGAGGCGGCGATGTCGATGAACCGGCATCTCGACCTGTCCTGAGCGTATTCAGTCGTAGTCCCAGTACTGCAACCAGCGCACCGACGCGAACAGCAACAGCGTCAGCGCGTAGAGCGCGACGACCACCGCCGCCCCCGCGGCGCTGATCCGCCTGCCCGCGCCGTCGATCGGATCGAGCCACCGGCGAAACCGGCTCGCCACCGCGGGCGACAGGTAATAGCTCATCAAGCCCACGCTCACGATCTGGCTGAGCCACAACGCCAGCCACGGTGGCGCTCCCATCCGGTCCAGCACCGGGCCGAGGAAACGCGACAGCACCATCACCGTCGGATACAGCACCAGCAACACCAGCATGGCAATCTTCCACGTCGGCGTCATCCTGGTCTCGCCGTCGACCGTTCGCACGGTCGAGCCGAACGGCGTGGTGTGCGCCTGCACGGTGAAATCCTCGGTCAGCTTCGCACGCAATTCCGGTAGGGTGGCGGCGCGTTCGTCCGAGCCCAGCCAATCCGACAACTGCCGTTCCGTTCGGAATCGGAGCACCGAGAACCAGCGCCCTCCGTCCGACGGGAAAAGGGCGGCGCCTTCGAATCCAGGAAACGTGGAACTCACCGCGACGAGCCGTGCCTCGGTGGCCTCGAATTCGGCTTCCTTGTCGCGCGCGACGCTGTGCCGGAACACGCCGATACCCGGCGGTGGCGACCCGCCTTCGACGATGACCAGATCCGAACTCTTGCAATGAAAACCGAGCATTGTGCCGTCGGACAGTGCGGCCGCTCGTTCGGCGGAGTCCAGAAATGCGTGCAGTGCGGGTTCGGATCGGAATGTGACGCTGAAACCCGGTTCGAGAAGCGGGCCTTCGGTTACCGCCACGGATGAGCCCACGAATCCATCCATATGTCGGGCGATTTCGGTGATCCGCATGAGCCAGTCCCGAAAAGCCGCGTCGTGCGCCGGTCGGTGAAAGACCGTTACGGCGGTAGCGGCGGCGTCCATCTTCGCTATGCGACGTCGACGCGGCGACCCCGCACATAGACCTCGGTGATCGCGGGTTCGCGGATACCCATCAGCAGCGCGAACAACGTCTGATCCCGGGCCAGTGCGGGGTCTTCGGAACGAATACCCTGTGCCAGCGTGTGTTCCAGAGCCGGAACGCGCGCCGGTTCCACCACGATGAAGTCGGCTTCCTTGCCGACGTCGAAATTCCCGAAACGGTTTTCCATATCCAAGGCGCGCGCCCCGGCCAGCGTGCCGGTGAACAACATTTCCGCCGGATGCATCGACACCCCGTGCTCGCCCGGCTCGGAGATGTGCACCTTGAACGCGGCCGCCAGCACCTGCGGGATCAGCCATTCGTCGCCACCGCCGTAATCGGTGCCCGCGGCCACCGTGACGCCGGAGGCGAGTGTCCGCTTCCACGGCATAGTGCCGGAGCCGAGGAACTGCTGCGACACCGGGCAATGCGCCACCGACGTGCCCGTTTCCGCCATCCGCGCCAGCTCGACGTCCTGGCAGTGCACGCAGTGGGCGAGGATGCTGCGCCTGCCGAGCAGGCTCTTGCCGCCCACCGCCGATCCGGGCAGGAACTTCCCGTCATAGGTGTCCAGATAGGTGGTCACGCCGTAGGCATGCTTCGTGGTGTCGACTTCCCCGGTCCCCGGACGGTTGTTCTCGTTGAGATGAGTGTGGAAATAGACGCCGCGTTCGCGCACCGAGTCGTACAGCTCCCCGAGGTTGTTCAGAGTTCGTCGGGTCACCGCCAGCGAAAAGCGGGGGACGATCGCCACGTGCAACAGGGCGGTGGCCACGTCACCGGTGTCGGCGGCGTGCCATTTGTCGATCTCCTCGCTCGTCAAGCGGATGGCGTCGTCTTCGGTGGTGATCAAGGGCGCCGCCGACGGCTCTCCGGTCGTTTGGATGCCACGGCCGCCGACCATCCGGAGACCGCGTCGGCGGGTTTCGGCGAACAGGGCGTCTTGCGCGTGCGGGAACGCCGAGCCGAACACCATTGCCGCCGTGGTGCCCGCGGCGATGCGCCGGGTACAGAATTCGGCTGCCGCCGTTCGCGCGAACTCCACTTCGGCGTAACGGGATTCCGCCGGATAGATGCACAATTCCAGCCATTCCAGCAGCTGGCCGCCGCCGTAGGCATCTCCTGCGAAGGTCTGCGGGAAATGAACATGGGTGTCGACGAACCCGGGAAGCAGGAATCCGGGCCGATGGTCGAACACCTTTTCGGCGCGGTACTCGGCCGGGATATCCGAGCGCGTTCCGCAGAATGCGATCCGACCACGGTCGTCGATTATCAGAGCCCCGTCCGGGACATCGGCCAGCGCGTCGGGCACGTCGCGGGCAGCGGGGCTACCGGCGATGTGAAAAATGTGCCCCAAGTGGACTTGGCTCACCATTCGAGGAGAACACACATCGATCCGGCACGCGAGTGAATCACGGGAAAAGCGGTCAGACGCCGCGCGAGAACAATGTCACCGGCGGCGGCATACGGTAGCCGGAGAGTTTGATGAACCGGGCGCTCACGCTCGGCTGCCTGCCCTCCAGCGGGCCCGCACCGACGGTGTTCATCATCCGGTTGATCACGTTGAAGCAGGTGCCGACCCAGACGGCCTCGTCGAACGCGTCCCGGGAAACGCCCGCCAGCCGGACCACGGCGGCGTCCTGTGCGGTCAATCCCTCGGGGTCACGGGCCATCTTCGCGAGGAAACCGAGCATGGCGCGCGCCTCGGGACGCAGCGGGGAATCCGCGCCGTCGGCCAAGGCGCGAGTCACCACGTCGGCGTCGATGTACGCACCGGCGATGGCCTCGTGCGAGGTCGCGCAGAATGGGCACTCGTTGGCCTGGGAGGTGTGCGTCGCGAAGATCTCGCGCTCGGCGACGGTCCAGTACGACGGTCCGCGCATGACCTCCTGGATCAGGTCCGACAGCGGCGATCCGAAGAACCGATGCCGATAGAACAGCACCTTCAGCACCGCGGGGACCTCGACGCCGCTGAACCGCCGCATGGTCCACAACACGAACCTGGTGGGCCGGTCGTGGCCGGATCGCACCGCTTCGAGCCACATTTCAGTTCCCCTCCCACGCCAGCCGCGCGGCGCGCAGGCGTCGGTCGGCCGCGCCGTAGGCGGCGACCGCGGTCGCCTCGAAGATCTCGTCGTCGGTGTGCCCGGCCGCTTTCAACGCCGCGATGTGCTGCTCGGTGACCCGGTAGGACCGGTCGGCCACCAGCTCGGCGAAGGTGGCGAGTTCCGTCGAGTCGTGCGGGCCCGGATCGGCTGTTGCGGCGGCTCTGGCTCGCAAGACGCGGCGGATCTCGCTCGACAGCCGCCCCGGTGCGGTCTCGAGGTGCGCACCGAACCGCTCCCATTTCTCACTCATCGAGCCACGCATGGGCCCATTCTGGCCGACGACCGCCGCCTTCGCTGGAAATCGCAGGCGCGCAGCGTCAGTCGCTACCGCCATCCGCTTGCTTGCGAAGCACCACCCGGCGGTGCTCCAGGTCGACCCCGACCAGCGGCGGCGCGCCCTCGTCCTGCTCGTCCCGCAGCATCGACACGGATTCGCGATGATCCAGCTCCATGCGCTTGGTCGCGTAGAACAGCGCGGTGAACTCGTCGGTGAACGTGCCGGAGACGGGGGTTCGGCGGCGCCTGCGACGTTTGTTCACGGTCAGCTCGTAGACCGCCACCAGCACGAGCAGGATCACCCATCCGGGGATCCACCACTGCAACACCGACGCCATGCCTACCGAAGCTACCCGCCCGCGCCGAACCGATTCGAAAATTGCTCGTTTCACGGAGGGTAACGGGTGAGATCGCGGGTATACGCCCGATACGGAAAGTGCGGGAAGGACGCGATGCCAGATGCGCCGTCGGACAGTCCGCGCGGGAACGATGCGCGAGAGAAACATGAGAATCGGAAGTGTAATCGTCTTGATCTGGTTGCTGATCGGCGTGATCGCCGCAGCACAACGCCACTACTTCGACAGTGGACCGGTGAACTGCGCCGGATTCGGCACCATCGCCGTCACTGTCATCGCGGGACCGCTCAACTACATGGGCGTGAATCCGAAGGTCGCGGATTGCAATGTCCCGCAACCCAGTCCGTAGTTCGATCGAGTGAATAGGGGCGGCCGGGTGGGCATACCCACCCGGCCGTCCCTATTCGTCTGCGCGGGCGAGCTGTGAGCCGAGCGGCCCCCGATGTGAACTGAACATTTGCTGTTTATGAATTGCATGGGATCTCGATGGTCTTTGTTGGATAGCTGTCGGTGCGTCCGGGTATTCCCTCTTCCGGGGTGCACGGAAGGAACCGATGAGATGCGCGACTACGAATCCCGTGCGCGTGCCAGACGTGGCCCGGGCGCAGGCTCCCGAGTATTCGGCTTCCTGCTGCTGGCCTGGCTGGCGATCGGGTTGCTCGCGGCCGGTCAGCGGCATTATTTCGACAGCGGCCCCCCGCTCAGCTGCGCTGGTTGGGGCACGATCGGTCTCACCGCCTTCGCGGGCCCACTCAACTACGTCGGGGTGAATCCGCGAGTGGGCGACTGCGAACTTCCGCAACCGAGCGGGTGAAACGCACTCGGCCCCGCATCCGGAGTCCGGATGCGGGGCCGAGCCATGCGCGTCGAATCAGCTGACGCCGACCGGTTCCTTCACCGTCTCGGCCGAACGCAGCTGCAACTCACGCAGCTTCGAGCCCTCGACGTCGATGTCGGGCAGGATGCGGTCGAGCCACTTCGGCATCCACCACGACCACTTGCCCATGATCACCAGCAGCGACGGAATCAGCACCATCCGGACGATGAACGCGTCCAGCAGCACGCCCACCGCCAAGGCGAAGCCGAACGATTTCGCGGTCACGTCGGTCTCCAGCAGGAAGGAGCCGAACACCGAGATCATGATGATCGCCGCCGAGGTCACCACGCGCGCGCCGTGGTGGTAGCCGGCGACCACCGCGTCCTTGGCCGACCTGCCGTGCACGAACTCCTCACGCATCCGGGTCACCAGGAAGACCTGGTAGTCCATCGCGAGGCCGAACACCAGGCCGATCAGCATGATCGGCATGAAGCTGACCAGCGGATGCGGGTCCTCGATCAGGCCGAGCTTGCCCTCCTGGAAGATCAGCACGGTCGCGCCGAAGGTCGCCGCCATCGACAGCAGGAACCCGAGCGCGGCGGTGAGCGGCACCAGGATCGACCGGAACACCAGGATCAGCAGGACGAACGCCGCGCCCGCCACGATCGCCAGGTAGGGCACGATCTTGCTGAGCAGCACGTGGTCGACGTCGGCGTAGATCGCCGTGGTGCCGGTGATGCCGTATTCGATGCCGTACTCGGCCTTCAGCTGGCCTTCGGCCTCCCTGGCGTCCTGCACCAGGTCCTTGGTGGCCTGGTTGTTGGGCCCGGACTTCGGGACGCCGTCCAGTAGCGCGCCCTGCTGGTCCTGGCTCCACTGCGGCTCGGTGACGTAGTCCATGCCGGGATAGGACGCGAGCTTGTCGCGCAGCGCCCGCACCGCCGCGTCCCGGTTCTCGGCGGGCACGGCGCTCAGGTCGACGGCCACGTTCAGTACGCCGTTGCTGCCCTCGCCGAAGCCCTCGGTGCGCAGCTCGTAGGCCTTCCGGATGGTGGAGGTCTTCGGCATGCTGTCGTCGCCGGGCAGGCCGAGGTTCAGGCCGGCCGCGGGGGCGGCGAGCGCGCCGAGCACCACGACGCTCAGGATCAGCGCGACCCACGGCACGCGGCCGATCAGCCTGCCGAAGCGCATGCCGTTGGTGACCGAGTTCTCGTCCTCGGGATCGTGCTGGGCGACGACCGGCAGCTTCGGCTTGAACAGGAAGCGACCGAACGCGCCGAGCAGCGCGGGCATCAGCGTGATCGCGGTGAGCACCGCGAAACCGGCGGCGATCGCGCCGCCGAGGCCCATGAAGGTCATGAACTGGACGCCGACGATGCTCAGGCCGGCCAGCGCGATGATGACGGTCAGACCGGCGAACACGACGGCGGAACCGGCCGTGCCCAGCGCGGTGCCCGCGGCCTCTTCCGGCGAGTCCTGGACCGCGAGTTCGTGCTTGTACCTGGACACGATGAACAGCGCGTAGTCGATGGACAGCGCGATGCCGATCATCGAGGCGAGGAACGTGGTGAAGCTGGGGATCTCGATCACCGAGGTGCCGAGCATGATCAGCGAGGTGGCCGCGCCGAGACCGATGATCGCGGTGACGATCGGCACGAACGCCGCGACGATGGCGCCGAACGCGACGATCATCACGACCAGCGCGACGGCCATGCCGATCATCTCGGACTTGCCGCTGGGCGCTTCCTGCTTCTGCGCGATCGAGCCGCTCATCTCGACCGTGAGCCCGGCGTTACGCGCGCCGGCAGCGGCGGTGTACGCCTCTTCCCGCTGCGCGTCGGTGACGTCGGTGAACTTCGCGATCGTGAACGGGACGTTGATCACCGCGACGGTCGCGGGCGCGGTCTGGCTGAGCACGTTCAGCGGGGCGCCGCTGCACTGCGCGGGGTCGGGGGTGGCCAGGCAGCCCATCTTGTCGGCCGCTTCGACCGGATTGACGATGGGTTTGCTGTGATCGACGATGTCGAGCCTGCCGAGATCGGCGATGAACGCGTCCAGCGCCGCACGGTTCGCCGGGTCGGTCAGCTTCTGTCCCTCCGGGGCCGCGGCGACATAGGTGCCGGTGACCGCGTCGAACTTGAACGCGGCGGAGGCGCCAGGGAAGTGCTTGTCGAGGATCTCGTTGGCACGTTCGGACGGCAGGTTCGGCATGCTGAAGTCGTTGCTCATCGGCTTGCTGAGCTGTGCCCCGAGACCACCGAGGAGCACGAACAAGACGAGCCAGACAGGAAGGACTATCCATTTCCGGCGGAAAGCGAACTTTCCCCATCTGTACAGATAAACGGACACGAGTGGTTCTCCTAGCGATGACTGGGATCGTGCTGGGTCTGCGTGTAGACAGCACTCGCGGGGGTGCCCTGCCTGCCTCCGCCTCCACTGACGCTTTCTGCCTACCGTGCGGTAGGTAGACTACCCAGGAGCTAAGCGGAGGAACAACCTCTATTTTGCGGGCGACGTTCGCTCGGCGTGAAGGTGATGAGAGGATCGTCGAATGTCTGTGCGTGACGCACCCGGCGCTATCGTCGCAGGTGGAGGCACTAAAAGCGCGATTCGAGACGCCGCGGTGAAGCTGTTCGGGGCCAAAGGATTCGAGCAGACCAGCTTGCGCGAGGTCGCGGATGCGGTAGGAATCACAAAGGCGTCGCTCTACTATCACTACGCGTCGAAGCTCGATCTGCTATTGGCGATCATCGATCCGATCGTCGATCACATGCGTTCGGTGGTGCACGATCTGGACCAGGTACCGCACGACGCCGAGAGCATCCGCCAGGTCCTGCGCACCTATCTGCGCGGCCTGATTCATCACCGTGACGCCGGGGCGCTGGTCGTGCGCGACACCGTCGCCATCATCAACGCCATGGCCGATCGCTATCCGGATCTCATGGACGCCAGTCAGGCGCTGCGCGAGTGGCTGGCCGGCCCGGACGCCACCGAGGAGGCGCAGCTGCGCGCCTGCGCCGCGCTCGAGGTGATCGGTGTCGCGCTGGTGTCCAAGGAACTCGTGCCTGGCGCGGACGATTCACTGGTGGAATCCTCACTGCTGGATGCCGCGACCTGCGTGCTGGCAGGCGGCGGCGCGTAGATTCGAGCTATCCCCTCGACGCCAGGAGTCGCTGCTGTGCACATCACCGCGAAGGTCGATTACGCGGTGCGGACGCTGCTCGAGATCGCCAGTGCGCCGCGACTGGGCCAGAACGTCGTCGGGCTCGGCGCACCCTTCGTGCAGGCCGCGCCCGTGGTCAAGGCCGAAGCGATCGCCACCGCCCAGCGGATTCCGCCGAAAGTGCTCGAGTCCGTGCTCGGCGAGCTGCGCCGAGCCGAACTGGTGATCAGCAGGCGCGGTCCGGACGGCGGCTACTGGCTGGCCAGGGCCGCGGCCGACATCTCCATCGCCGACGTGATCCGCGCGATCGAGGGCCCGCTGGCGTCGGTGCGCGGCGCCCGGCCCGAGGACGTCCACTATTCCGGTGCGGCCGAACCATTACAGCGAGTGTGGATCGCGCTGCGGGTCAACATCCGGGCGGTGCTGGAGAACGTCACCATCGCCGACATCGCCGACGACCGGCTGCCCGGATTCGTCGAGGCGCTCACCGAAGACCCGGGCGCCTGGGCGCGCCGCTAGCTCCGCATACCCCGACGGGAGAGCATTCATGCAGGTCAGAAATCTTCGCGACGCCTCGCGCCGACAGCCGGTAGCCTGCGATTCATCATGCTGACCAGACTCCTTCGTTCGCATCTGTACCCTTACCGCGCCCAGCTGGCGGGGGTCGTTGCGCTTCAGCTGGTTTCCGTGATCGCGATGCTGTATCTGCCCAGCCTGAACGCGGACCTGATCGACAACGGCGTCACCAAAGGTGATCTCGGCTACATCTGGACCACCGGCTTGTGGATGCTCGCGGTCACGGGCGTGCAGATCGTCGCCTCGGCCGCTTCGGTCTATCTCGGCGCGCAGGCGGCCATGGGCGCGGGCCGCGACCTGCGCGGCGCGCTGCTGCACCGCGTCGGCACGTTCTCCGCGCGCGAAGTGGGGATGTTCGGCGCGCCCTCGCTGATCACCCGCAATACCAACGACATTCAGCAGGTTCAGCTGCTCATCGTGATGTCGGCGACCATCCTGGTGATGGCGCCGATCATGTGCGTGGGCGGCATCATCATGGCCTTGCGCGAGGATCTCGGGCTGTCCTGGCTGCTGCTGATCGCGGTGCCCGCGCTGGCTACGGCCATGGGCGTGATCATCTCCAAGATGGTGCCCGGCTTCCGCGACATGCAGGCCAGGATCGATGAGGTGAATCGGGTACTGCGCGAGCAGATCACCGGTATCCGCGTGGTGCGGGCTTTCGTACGGGAACGGCAGGAGACCTGGCGCTTCGGGCTGGCCAACACCGAACTCACCGACACCGCGCTGCGGGTCGGCCGGTTGATGGCGCTGATGTTCCCCACGGTCATGCTGATCAGCAATGTCACCGCGGTCGCGGTGATCTGGTTCGGCGGGCACGCGATCGACGCCGGGCACATGCAGATCGGTTCGCTCACCGCGATGCTGTCCTACATCATGCAGATCCTGATGGCCGTGATGATGGCCTCGTTCCTGGCCATGATGGCGCCGCGCGCCGCGGTCTCCGCCGACCGGATCGGCGAGGTGCTCGACACCGAATCCTCGGTGCACCCGCCGCGCTTGCCGCAGCCGTTCACCGACGACCCGGCCGTAGTGGACTTCCAGTTCGCCGAGTTCGCCTACCCCGGTGCGGAAAAGCCGGTGCTGGAGGCCATTCGTTTCCAGGTGCGTCCCGGCACCACCACCGCCATAGTCGGCTCCACCGGCGCCGGAAAAACCACGCTGATCAACCTCATTCCCCGGCTGATGGACGTCACCGACGGCGCGGTCTACGTCGGCGGCACCGACGTTCGCCACATCGACCTGGAGGTATTGCGTTCGCAGATCGGCCTCGTCCCGCAGAAGGGGTACCTCTTCTCCGGCACGATCGCGAGCAATCTGCGCTACGGCAATCCGCACGCCACCGACGACGAACTCTGGCGCGCACTCGAGATCGCGCAGGCCGCCGATTTCGTCCGGGAGATGCCGGAGGGGTTGCAGACCCCCGTCGCTCAGGGCGGCACCACCGTTTCCGGAGGCCAGCGCCAGCGGTTGGCCATCGCGCGAGCGCTGGTGAAGAAGCCGAGGGTGTACTTGTTCGACGACTCGTTCTCCGCGCTCGACGTCGCGACCGACGCCAGGCTGCGCGAGGCGCTGAAGCCGGAGACCTCGGACGCGTCGGTTCTCATCGTCGCGCAGCGCATCGCCACCATCCGGGACGCGGATCAGATCGTGGTGCTCGAGGACGGCGCGATGGCCGGGATCGGCACCCATGAACAACTGCTGCGGGATTGCTCGGAGTACCGGGAGATCGTCGAGTCGCAACTGAGTGCCGAGGAGGCGCGATGAGACCCGGAATGCCCACCCCCGGTGCGCCGGGCACCAAAGCGAAATCGTTCGGACCATCGCTGAAGCGGCTGCTGCGCAGGCTCGCGCCGGAGCGTCTCCAGGTCGGGCTGATCGTCGCGCTCGTCATCGTCTCGGTGGTGCTGAACACCATCGGGCCCTACATCCTCGGCAAGGCGACCAACCTCGTCTTCGACGGCGTGGTCGGCAAACAGCTGCCGTCCGGGGTGACCAAGGACCAGGCGATCGAAGGCCTGCGTGCCAAGGGAGACAACACCTTCGCCGACATGCTCGGCGCCATGGACGTGGTGCCCGGTGTAGGGGTGGACTTCGGCGCGGTCGGCCGGGTCCTCGCCCTGGTGCTCCTGCTGTACATCGGCGCGGCCGTGTTCGGGTGGTTGCAGGGCTACCTGCTCAACGTCGTGATCAATCGCACGGTCAAGCGGCTGCGCGGCGAGGTCGAGGACAAGATCCATCGGCTTCCGTTGCGCTACTTCGACTCCGCGCCGCGCGGTGACGTGCTCAGCCGGGTGACCAACGACGTCGACAACGTCTCGCAGAGCCTGCAGCAGACCATGAGCCAGCTGCTCATCTCGGTCTTCTCGGTGCTCGGCATCCTGGTCATGATGTTCTGGATCTCCTGGCAGCTCGCGGTGATCGCCTTGCTCACCGTGCCCGCCGCCATCGTGGTCACCGCGCAGATCGCGAAGCGGTCCAAGCCGCACTTCGTCGACCAGTGGAAGTACACCGGCCTGGTCAACGCCCAGGTCGAGGAGGCCTACTCCGGGCACGAGGTGGTCACCGCGTTCGGCCGCAACCGCGAGGTCGGCAAGGAGTTCGACCAGCGCAACGAACAGCTCTACCAGGCCAGCTTCAAAGCGCAGTTCATCTCGGGCATGATCATGCCCGCGATCATGTTCCTCGGGAACGTGAACTTCGTGCTGGTCGCGCTGGTCGGCGGCCTGAAAGTGGCCACGGGCAGCCTCTCGCTCGGCGAGGTGCAGGCGTTCATCCAGTACTCCCGTCAATTCAGTCAGCCGCTGACCCAGCTCGGCGCGATGGCCAACCTGTTGCAGTCCGGCGTCGCCTCCGCCGAGCGGATCTTCGAGATCCTCGACGCCGAGGAGCAGAGCCCGGACCCGGTGATGGCCGACGCGCGTCCGGTCGACCGCGGCCGGGTGGAGTTCGAGGCCGTCTCGTTCCGCTACGAACCCGACAAGCCGGTGATCGAGCGACTGTCGCTGGTGGCCGACCCCGGGCACGTGGTCGCCATCGTCGGGCCCACCGGCGCGGGCAAGACCACGCTGGTGAACCTGCTCATGCGGTTCTACGAACTGGACGCGGGCACGATCACCATCGACGGCGTCGACATCACCGAGATCACCCGCGACCACCTGCGCTCGCGCATCGGCATGGTGCTGCAGGACACCTGGCTGTTCCGCGGCACCATCCGGGAGAACATCGCCTACGGCAACCCGAACGCGAGCGAGGAAGAGATCCTCGCCGCGGCGCGTGCCGCCTACGTCGACCGTTTCGTGCACGCGCTGCCCGACGGCTACGACACGGTCATCGATGAGGAGGGCTCCGGCGTCAGCGCGGGCGAGAAACAGCTCATCACGATCGCGCGCGCGTTCCTGGCCAAGCCGTCCATCCTCATCCTGGACGAGGCGACCAGCTCGGTGGACACCCGCACCGAGCTGCTGGTGCAGCACGCCACCGCCGCCCTGCGCCGCGACCGGACCAGCTTCGTCATCGCCCACCGCCTGTCCACCATCCGCGACGCCGACCTGATCGTCGTCATGGAGGCGGGACGGATCGTGGAACACGGCTCGCATGAGCGTTTGCTCGAGGAGCGCGGGGCGTACTACCGCCTGTACAACGCCCAGTTCGCGGGAGCGGTGTGAGGCAGCCGAGCGGTGGGCTGGTTCGGGCGGCGGGTGGCGAACTGCGAGGATAGCGGGGTGTCCGGTCCCGAATCCTTCTCCTTCACCGTCGGTACGCGCCTGGAAGGGCGGCACGGCCGGTCCGGTGTGATCGCCACGCCGCACGGGTCGATCGCCACGCCCGCGTTCATCCCGGTGGGCACCAAGGCGACGGTCAAGGCGGTGCTGCCGGAGACCATGCGGGAACTCGGCGCCCAGGCGCTGCTGGCCAACGCCTACCACCTCTACCTGCAACCGGGCGCCGACATCGTGGACGAGGCGGGCGGGCTCGGCGCGTTCATGAACTGGCCGGGACCGACCTTCACCGACAGCGGCGGGTTCCAGGTGATGTCACTGGGCGTCGGCTTCAAGAAGGTGCTGGCGATGGAGGCGGTCGACGTGCGCAGCGACGACGTGATCGCACCCGGCAAGGAGCGGCTGGCCACCGTGGACGACGACGGGGTCACCTTCCGCTCCCACCTCGACGGCTCCGCGCATCGGTTCACCCCCGAGGTGTCGATGGGCATCCAGCACCAGCTCGGCGCCGACATCATGTTCGCTTTCGACGAACTCACCACGCTGCTCAACACCCGTGCCTACCAGGAGCGATCGGTACAGCGCACGCACGAGTGGGCGCAGCGCTGCATCGACGAGCACGAACGGCTGACCACCGCGCGCACGCACCGTCCGTACCAGGCGCTGTTCGCCGTCATCCAAGGCGCGCAGTACGAGGACCTGCGCCGGAAGGCATGTCGAGGGCTGGAATCGATTCGCGGAAGCGCGGGAACGGGATTCGACGGTTACGGCATCGGCGGCGCGCTGGAGAAGCACAACCTGGGCGCCACCGTCGGTTGGTGCTGCGACGAGCTGCCCGAGGACAAGCCGCGTCACATGCTCGGCATCAGCGAACCGGAGGACATCTTCACCGCGATCGAGAACGGCGCGGACACCTTCGACTGCGTGAATCCGTCCCGGGTCGCCCGCAACGCCGCGATCTACGTCGACACCGGCCGTTTCAACATCAACACCAGCCGCTTCCGTCGCGACTTCACCCCGATCGACGAGAACTGCGACTGCTACACCTGCGCCAACTACACGCGCGCCTACATCCATCACCTGTTCAAGGCCAAGGAGATGCTCGCCTCCACGCTGTGCACCATTCACAACGAACGGTTCACGGTCCGCCTGGTCGACCGCATCCGGCACAGCATCGAGGGTGGCTACTTCGATGAGCACAAGGCCGAGACATTAGGGCGTTGGGGGAGGGGAAAGGCTTTCCGGGAACACGACGGCGCGGGTCCGCAAGGGTGATCGTGAGCTCGACGGAGCCGCGATCGTCTCTTGCGGCGCCCGCGCCGCAGGGTGGTGGGGGAACTTGTCAGGTGCGCAGTGGATCCACTTCGGTCGGCGCGTAGCTGGGTTCGTGCTTCTTGAGCAACGCGATCACCCGGTAGGTGATCGGGAGCACGATCACCTCGCAGAGGGTCTTCCAGAGGAAGCCGATGATCACGTAGTTGAGGAACTGCTGCCAGGTATCGATGCCGATGGCGCCCGCGGCGATCGAGCAGAAGATCAGCGTGTCGGCGAACTCGCCGACGATGGTCGATCCGATGAGCCTGGCCCACAGGTACTTTTCCTTCGTCCGCTCCTTGATCAGCACCAGCGTCGCGGAGTTCAGCAGCTGGCCGACGAAGTACCCGGCCAGGCCCGCGATGACGAGCCGGGGCGTCGTCCCGAGGACGGTGCGGAACGCCTCTTGGTTGTCGTAGAAGCTCGCGGCGGGCAGCCGGATCGCGATGGCGAAGCACACGACCGTCAGCAGCAGGGCGGCGAAGCCGTAGTAGATGGCCCGGCGGGTGGCGCGGAAGCCGTACACCTCGCTCAGTACGTCGCCGAGGATGTAGGCCAGCGGGAACAGGAAGAAGGCGCCATCGGTGGCGATCGGGAGGATTTGTAGCGGCCCGAGCGACACCGATCGATCGCCGAGGAACTCCACCCCCTTGGTGGCGCAGATGTTGGAAATGATCAGGGTGGCAGTGAACAGGGCCACGATCGGTGCGTAGTACCCCCGCGCGACCTGGGCAAATGCCGCATGGTCCGCGGGGCGCCCAGGCCCGCCGTGCTCTTGCGTGGTTTTCGACTCACTCACCCGCATCATCCAACCAGGTTGTGGAATACGCTGTAGCAATGACGAATCCCGGCGATTCCGACGAGTGGTGGAAGCAGTACGGCGGCCAAGGCGTGTCGCCGGAGTCCGGTGGGCAGAGTTCGGTCCCGCAGTACCCGAGTCCTGAGCAGCAGCCGTCGGGTTACCCGTCGGCGCCGCAGTACCCGGTACAACCGCCCTCGCAGCCGATGACGCCGCCCCCGCAGCCGCAGTATCCGTCCTACCAGCAGCCCGTGCAGCCGTACGGTCAGCCGAACTACGGCTACCAGACGCCCTACCAGCCCTACGGAGTCCCGGCGCAGGGCACCAACGGCATGGCGATCGGCGCGCTGATCTCGTCGCTGGTCGGATTCGTCACCTGTGGGCTCGGCTCGATCGTCGGCATCATCCTCGGGGTGATCGCGCTGAATCAGGTCAAGCAGAGCGGTCAAGAAGGACGCGGCATGGCGCTGGCGGGCATCTGGATCGGTGTCGGCGCGATCGTGCTCGGCATCCTGTGGTTCGTCGTCGTGATCATCGCGGGGGCGACCAGCACCTAGCGGCACGGCCGGGAAAGCGACAGGGGCGCACCCGAATCGGGTGCGCCCCTGTTGCTTTCGATATCGCTGTGGCGGATCAGGCCTTGACGACCTGGGTGCCGCCGGCGAACTTGTCGTGCCAGCCCTGCTTGTTCGGGTCCTGCGAGATGGTGACCATGATGTAGATCGCCAGACCCAGCGAGACCAGGCCGCCGACGCACGGAATGATGTTCGCGGCGACGAACGCGTTGCGCTTCAGCGAGGTGACCGGGTCGATCTTGGCGGCGCCGCCCGGGGCGAGCACCTTCAGGCCGAGGATCTTCTTGCCGAGCGTGGTGCCCTGCGAGGTCTCCATGCCGACGAAGTAGCCGAGCTGGACCAGGGTCCACACCAGGCCGAGCCCGATGGTCAGGCCCACCGAGTTGTTGACCAGGATGTACAGGATGAAGTACGGGATCATCAGAATGATCGCGTCGATGACGCGGGCGCCGATGCGCGTGCCGAGGTCCCCCGGCTGACCGCCGTAGGCGTTGAACCCGGGCTGTTGCGGGTACTGACCGTAGGGATCCTGGCCGTACTGGGGCTGCTGCTGCCCGTATTGCGGCTGCTGCCCGTACTGGGGCTGCTGCTGGCCGTATTGCGGCTGCTGCCCGTACTGAGGCTGCTGCTGCTGGCCGTACTGGGGCTGCTGCCCGTACTGGTCGCCCCCCTGCGGGTACGGCTGCCCGTACGGCTGCCCGCCCTGAGGATACTGGTTGGGGTCGTACCCACCGCTTGTCATAGTTGTTTGTCCTCGTCGATTGATCAGTAGTTGGACGATGCGTACGTTACGGACATGGGCTGCTTCGCAACAACCCATGGACGTCGAGTATCCACGGTTCGCGGGGCAGCCGCCGGGTGTCGAAACACGCGAGTAGCTCGGACGACGAGGTCGCGGTCGAGCCGAGCGAAGCGGCCAGTGCCGAGACTACTTCCTCCGGCGTGTTGCCGAGCGCCAATCGTTCGCGGAGTGTCACCGCCCCATCCCGTTTCGCCAGTCGCCGCCCCTGCGTATTGAGCACCAGTGGCACGTGGGCGTAGCTCGGCACCGGCAGGCCGAGCAGCATGGCGAGGTAGGCCTGGCGCGGGGTCGACGGCAACAGGTCGTCGCCGCGCACCACCTGGTCGACGCCTTGTGCCGCGTCGTCCACCACGACGGCGAGGTTGTAGGCCGGGACGCCGTCGCCGCGCCGCAGCACCACGTCGTCCACCGGGCCTCGATAGCGACCGTGCAGCTCGTCCCGCACTTCGAACTCGGTCACCGTGGCACGCAGCCGCAGCGCGGCCGGACGACCCTCGGTGCGCAGTCGGTCCCGTTCCGAGTCGCTCAGCGTGCGGCACGTACCGGGGTAGGCGCCCATCGGCCCGTGCGGCGCTGTCGCGGCTTTCTGGATTTCCCTTCGGGTGCAGAAGCATTCGTAGGTGAGACCGGCGGCGGCGAGGCGTTCGATGGCCGCCTCGTACCACGGCAACCGTTCGGACTGGCGTACCACGGGTCCGTCCCAGTCCACGCCGATCGCCGTGAGGTCGTCCAGTTGCCGCTGCTCCGCACCGGGACGCACCCGGTCCAGATCGTCGATCCGCAGCAGGAAGCGGCGGCCGGTGGACCGAGCGAACGCCCAGGCCAGCAGTGCGGTGCGGAGATTGCCCAGATGCAGGTCCCCGGACGGGCTCGGCGCATACCGGCCCGCGCCCGGCTCGGCCACGGGACCGGCGGTAGACGATGAGGTGCGCACGTCGGCCATGGTAGGAGTGGCGCGCTCAACCGCGCAGACGCGGCCGCAGGTCGGCGTCCGCCGGTTCGTCGCCTGCCTCCAGCGTGGCGAGCAGTGCCTCGGCGTGGGCGATCAATCCGGCGAGGTCGATATCGTAGGGCGCTCGCCCGCTCTCCGGTTGGTATGCCGTCAACCGCGACACAGCGCGGGCGAGCAGTGTACGCGCCCCCTTCGGATTACCGCGCTGTATGTGGGTCAGCCCGACAGCGAACTGCGCGAGCGCTTGCCACAGCATCCGCTCGGCGAACGGTCCGTTCTTCCATGCGGCCTCTAAAACCTCGTGTGCGTTGAATGCAAGTCCGTCGTCCAGCAGTTGCTGGGCGAAGGTCAAGGTTTGCTGGGGTGGAAGATCGAGATCGTCCGGAATTCGGGCAACTCCGGTGCTCCCGGGAGGCAGCGGCCGCCCGAGACGGTCGCGCGGACGGGCATTACGGGCGCGACCTGCGTCGTCACGAGCGCGTTCGACCATAGGTTCCATCATGCACGGCCGCGGGGGCCGCGTCGACGCGCCCCGTGGGCGAGCGTGAATTGTGCTCCGATAACAGAGCAATCACATCCGTTAAAAACATTGTGGTACGCCAGTGTTCAGAATGAATGAGGGAGGCTGGCAATGCTCCCGCAACTTCCTCTCTTCGCAAACGTGTGTGGTTGCGATGATTGAATAGGCAAGAGCCGGGCAAACTTTCGAAGGACCTGCTAGTGTTACCGCGCGGGGACAGGCCCCGCGCGAGGTTAATTTCCTCTCGAACTCGATGTGCGATATCGACGCACCGGGAAAGTGCGCTCCGGCACGGGGTGCACCACGGGATTCGGCTTTCCAGTCGGGTACCGATGCTAGCTGGAACGATGTCAGGAGAAATCTCGCTCTCGACGCAGCAAAGGAGCTAGTGCCGTGGAGGTTGATTGGACGGGCGCTGTGTGGCGCAAGAGCACATACAGCGGTCCGGATGGGAACTGCGTGGAAGTCGCTTTTCTCGTCGACGGCAATGTCGCGGTTCGTGACACCAAGGACAGTGGACGTGGCCCGGTCTTGGCGTTTGCGCCGGGCGAGTGGGATGCATTCCTAATGGGGTTCTCGACGGGAGAGTTCCGGCGCGGCTGAACCGCTCCGGAATGGCCTGAACAAGGCAAAGCGGGCCCCGGGTCGTGTGGACTCGGGGCCTTCGCGGTTTACGGGCGGGCCGGATGCGGCGCGAATCCTCAGTGCGCGGAACCGTTTCCGTCGCCGTTCGCTCGTTGCTGAACCTTGCGCAGCACGGTGAGCTGCCTGCGTTCCTCTTCGTGCTCGATCTCGAAGTGCCGCACGCTCTCCGCGCGCGGATCCGCGCGCAGGAAGCTGCCGGTGCCCGGCTTGCCCGCCGCGCCCAGCTTGCTCATCTTCTTCGGCACCGGTGCGCCCTGGTACTCCAGCGGAATCGGGTGGCCGTGCGCGTCGACGGGGCCGAGCGGTTGATGCACCTCGATGTATTCGCCGTGCGGCAAGCGCTTGACCACTCCGGTCTCCACCCCGTGCTCGAGCACCGCGCGGTCACTGCGCTGCAAGCCGAGGCAGATGCGGTAGGCCAGCAGGTAGGCGAGCGGAGGCAGGAGCAGGATCCCGATGCGGCCCGCCCATGTCGTCGCGTTCAGGGAGATCTGGAACTTGTAGGCGATGATGTCGTTGACGCACGACAGCGTCAGAACGACGTAGAACGCGATCGCCATCGCGCCGATCGCCGTGCGAACGGGCACGTCACGGGGGCGTTGCAGCAGGTTGTGGTGGGCGCTCCTATCGCCGGTGAGCCGCTTCTCGATCCAGGGATAGGCGATCAGCACGGTGAACACCAAGCCCATGAGCAATGCGACCCAGAACACCGCGGGCACGGTGTAGCGGCCCAGATACAGCTCCCACGGCGGCATCAACCGGGCCATGCCGTCGGTCCACATCATGTAGAA